>DCVB01000002.1 GCA_002327965.1 Candidatus Aminicenantes bacterium UBA2199
AAGGTCATGTACTACTGCAAGGAGTGCGAGAAGGGCGTGCGCGTGGGCTACAAGGGCAGCGGCGCCAGCAAGCAGCGCGTTTGCCGCAAGTGCGGCGTCGTGCTGGACTAGGAGCGAATCATGAACCGACTGCATGAACGATACCAAAAAGAGATCATCACGGCCCTGAAGCAGGAGCTGAAGATGGACAATGTCATGATGGTGCCGCGCCTGGAGAAGATCGTCATCAACTCGGGCGTGGGCGAGGCCACCCAGAACATCAAGGTCCTGGACAAGGTCATGGAAGAACTGGGCGCCATCACCGGGCAGAAGCCCTCGATGCGCCGGGCCAAAAAGTCGATCGCCACCTTCCGCCTGCGCGCCGGCCAGCCGGTGGCGGCCACGGTTACGCTGCGCGGCGAACGCATGTACGATTTCATGGACCGTTTCGTGACCATCGTCATCCCGCGCATGAAGGACTTCCGCGGCATGTCCCGCAAATCCTTCGACGGCCGCGGCAACTACACCATCGCCCTGAAGGACCAGCTGGTCTTCCCGGAGATCAACTTCAGCAAGGTGGAGAAGCCCAAGGGCATGTCCATCACCTTCGTCACGTCGGCCAAGGGCAACGCGGAAAGCATGGCGCTGCTGACGCGCCTCGGCGTGCCGTTCAGATAACAAGGAGGAACAGGTGGCAAAACTATCATCCGAAGTCAGGGAATTAAAGAAGAAAAAGTATAAAATCCGCTACCGGACGCGTTGCCGGCTCTGCGGCCGCCCGCGCGCGGTCTACCGCAAGTTCGAGCTGTGCCGCCTCTGCTTCCGCGAGCTTTCGTTGAAAGGTGAAATCCCGGGTGTGACCAAGGCATCCTGGTAAGGAGAACACATGGCACATACAGACCCCATAGCCGATATGCTGACCAGAATGAAAAACGCCATCATGGCGGAAAAGCGGGACGTGGCCATCCCGCTTTCGAACACCAAGCTGGAGATCGCCAAGCTCTTCCGGGCGGAAGGGTACATCGCGAACTTCCGCGTCGACAAGGCGCAGGTACCCGCCCAGCTTTTCGTGGAGTTGAAATACAGCGGCAAGAAGCAGAACGTCATCGAAGGGCTGAAGCGGATATCCAAGCCGGGCCGCCGCGTCTATGCCCAGGCCGACGCCATACCCAAGGTCCTCGACGGGCTTGGCCTCGCGCTCATCTCCACGTCGCAGGGCATCGTTACCGGCCGTGAATGCCAGAAGCGCGGCATCGGCGGCGAAGTGCTCCTGTACGTCTGGTAGGAGGAATCATGTCGCGTTTAGCATCCAAACCCGTACTATTCGAAGCCGGCGTCACCGTCATCATGGATGGGGCTCTGGTCAAGGTCAAAGGCCCCAAAGGGGAGATGGCCGTACCGGTGCCCGAAGGCATCACGGTCAAGGTCGAGGGCGCCAATGTCAATGTGACGCGCCGCGATGACAGCTGTAAGGCGTTGCAGGGCCTGGTATGGAGCCTGGTGCGCAACGCCGTCGTCGGCGTCAGCAAGGGCTTTTCGCGCAAGGTCGAGATCGTCGGCAAGGGCTGGCGTTCCACGGTCAAGGGCAACGTCATCAACCTGCAGGTCGGCCATTCGCACCCCGTCGACTTCGAGCTTCCCGCCGGTGTCTCCGCCACCCAGGAGAACCCGGGCAGCTTCACCCTCTTTTCCCATGACAAGCAGCTGCTGGGTCAGACCTGTGCCGATATCCAGGGCATCCGGCCGGTGGAACCGTATAAGTTGAAAGGCATCCGCCTGCAGGGCCAGGTGCTTCGCCAAAAGGTAAGAAAGGCAGCGGGAGTGTAACATGATCACAGCCAAATACATCATCAAAAAGATCAAAAGCCAGCGGGTACGCCGCACCATCAAGGCCACGCTGCGCGGCACGCCCGAGCGGCCGCGCCTGATCATGGTCAAGAGCAACAAGTACCTGTACACCCAGGTGATCGACGACGCCAGCCACCAGGTGCTGCTGTGCGCCTCCACCCTGGAGAAGGAGCTGAAGGCCAAGCTGAAGAGCGCCAAGAACAAGGACGCGGCCAAGCTGCTGGGCGAAACCATCGCCGAACGCCTGAAGGAAAAGAAGATCGAGACGGTCGTCTTTGACCGCAACGTATACGCCTATGCCGGCCGCGTCAAGATCTTCAGCGACGCCGCCCGCGAAAAAGGCATCCGTTTTTAAGGAGAACAACGTGCAGCGAAATTATATGGACAGCAACGATCTGTTTCAGGAAGAGGTGATCTCCATCCGCCGCGTGACCAAGGTCGTCAAGGGCGGCAAGAACCTCCGCTTCTCCGCGGCGGTCGTGGTCGGCGACAAGAACGGCCAGGTGGGCCTGGGCAAGGGCAAGGCGCGCGAAGTGCCCCTGGCCATCAAAAAGGCCGTGGCCGATGCCAAGAAGAACCTGGTCAAGGTGCCGATCATCAATGAAACGATCCCCTACTACAAGGTGGGCTCCTACGGCGCCTCCAAGGTGGTCATGCGCCCCGCCTCGCCGGGAACCGGAGTCATCGCCGGCGGTTCGGTGCGGGTGATCATGGAGCTGGCCGGGGTGAAGAACATCCTGACCAAGATACTCAAGAGCAAGAACTCGATCACCGTGGCCCGCGCCACCATGGACGGCCTGCAGAAGTTCCTGCATCCCGATACCTTCGCCAGCAAAAGAGGCAAGAGCAAGGAGGAATCATGGCAGTAAAAAAGAAGGGAGAATATCCCAAGATCAAGATAAAGCTGGTCAAGAGCCTTATCGGCCGCTCGGACCGGCAGCAGGCCACGGTCAGGGGACTGGGGCTGCGCAAGATCAACTCGCAGGTGATCCGCGAGAAGAGGCCGGAGATACTCGGTATGATCCGCAAGATCGATTTTCTGCTCCAGGTCGAGGAGGTCGGCAATGATCAGTCTCAGTAACTTAAAGCCCGCCAAGGGCGCGGTTCGCAATCGCAAGCGCGTGGGGCGCGGCCCCGGCTCCGGCCACGGCGTCACTGCCGGCCGCGGCAGCAACGGACAGAAATCCCGTTCCGGCTACAGCCACAGCCGCGGCTTCGAAGGCGGCCAGATGCCCCTGGTGCGCCGCCTCCCCAAGCGCGGCTTCACCAATATCTTCCGCAAGGAGTTCAACATCGTGAACCTCGGCGACCTGGACAAGTGCGGTCTGGACGAGGTCAAGATCCAGGACTATTTCGAAAAGAACCTGGCCCGCAAGCGCGGCCTGGGCATCAAAGTGCTGGCTGACGGCGCATTCTCGCGCAAGATGAAGATCCAGGCCCACCATTTCTCCAAGGCCGCCATGGACAAGATCCAGAAAGCCGGGGGCGAGGCAGTCGTCTGCCAAGGAGAGAAAAATTGATCCGCTTCATCCGCAATATCTTCGCCATCCCCGAACTGCGCAAGCGGGTCATCTTCACCCTGTTGCTGCTCGCCGTCTACCGCATGGGATCGCAGATCGTCACCCCGGGTCTCAACTCCGACGCCCTGCGGCAGTTTTTCGAAGCGCTGCAGGGCTCGTTCTTCGGGTTCATGGACATGTTCTCGGGAAAGAACATTTCCAAGATGACCATCTTCGCCCTCGGCGTCATGCCCTATATCAGCTCCTCGATCATCCTGCAGCTGCTGCAGGTGGTCTGGCCCTACCTGGAGCGTATCGCCAAGGAAGGGGAGCTGGGCAAGAAAAAGATCACCCAGTACACCCGTTACGGTACCGTGCTGATCTGCCTGATCCAGGGCGGCGGCATCGCCGTCGGCCTGGAGAACATGAATCCCAACGGCATCCCGGTCGTGCTCAATCCGGGCTGGGGGTTCCGCTTACTGACCGTGCTGACCCTGACCACCGGCACCATGTTCATCATGTGGCTGGGTGAGCAGATATCGGAACGCGGCATCGGCAACGGCATCTCGCTGATCATCTTCGCCGGCATCGTCGTCGGCCTGGTCCCGGGCGTCGGCAACACATTCGAGGGGCTGAAGACGGGCGACATGAGCCCGCTGAAGCTCATCTTCATCCTGGCGCTGATCATCGGCGTAATCGCCTTCATCTGCTTCGTGGAGATGGGCCAAAGACGCATCCCCATCACCTACGCCAAGCGCATCCAGGGCCGCAAGATGATGGGCGGCCAGAGCACCTACCTGCCCCTGAAGGTCAACACCGGCGGCGTCATCCCCATCATCTTCGCCTCCTCGGTGATCACCTTCCCGGCCACCGTCCTGCAGTTCATCAAGCATCCCATCGCCCAGAAGATCACCCAGCAGCTCACTTTCGGCATGCCGCTGTACACCCTGCTCTACATCGTCTCGATCATCTTCTTCACCTACTTTTACATCTCCATCATCTTCAATCCCAAGGACGTCTCCGACAACGTGCAGAAATACGGCGGCTTCATCCCCGGCATCCGCCCGGGCAAGAACACCACCGATTACATCGACGGCGTGCTCTCCAAGCTGACCTTCATCGGCGCCATCTACCTGGCGCTGGTGGCCCTGCTGCCCGAATTCCTGCTGACCGGCTTCAAGGTCGGCGCCCTGCCCTTCATCGGCGATTTCCTGGAAGCCAACCTGCCGCGCTGGTTCTACGAGGGCTTCAACGTGCAGTTCTACTTCGGCGGCACGTCGATCCTCATCGTGGTCGGCGTGGCCATGGACACGGTGCAGCAGATCGAGGCCCAGCTGACCATGCGCAACTACGACTCCTTCTCGCGCCGGGGGCGCATACGCGGGCGGCGCGGATGAAGCGTTTCATCCTGTTCGGCGCACCCGGCTCCGGCAAGGGGACCATGGGCGAGTTCATCCAGCGTGATTTCGGCTATGTCCGCATCTCCACCGGGGACATCCTGCGCTCCGAGATCGAGCAGGGCAGCGCCGACGGCCGCCGTGCCCGGGGCCACATGGAATCCGGGGGCCTGGTGCCCGACGAGCTGGTCATCGAGCTGGTGCGCCGGCGCCTGGGGCGCGACGACCTGGATGGCGGCTATGTCATGGACGGCTATCCGCGCACCCTGGCCCAGGCCGAGGCGCTGTCGGCCGTGCCCTGCGCCAGCGAAAAGGCGATCGCCATCGACGTCGAGGAAGACGAGGCGGTCGACCGCCTGCTCTCGCGCCTGACCTGCCGCGAATGCGGCGCCATCTACAACCTGCGCAACAAGCCGCCGAGAACGGCGGGCGTCTGCGATCTCTGCGGCGGCGTCGTCGAGCGCCGCAGCGACGACAACGAGCAGGCCGTGCGCCAGCGCTTTCGCGTCTATGCCGAGCGCACCCTGCCGGTGATCGGGTACTACGACCTTAAGGGAGTGCTGTCACGCGTCGACGGCCGCGGGGCGGCGGCCCCGGTCTATGGCCGCGTCAAGGAGCTGATCTCGTGATCCCGCTCAAAACCGACCATGAGCTCGACCTGATGCGCCAGGCCAACCGCATCGTCGCCGTGATCCTGGACGAGATCGAGGAAAGGATCCGCCCCGGCGCGAGCACCCTGGAACTGGATGCCTGGGCCGAGGGGCGCATCCGCGCCCTCAAGGGCATCCCGGCCTTCAAGGGCTACGGCGCCGCCCGCCCCTTCCCGGCCAGCCTGTGCACGTCGATTAACGATGAAGTGGTGCACGGCATCCCCGCCAGCGGGCGACTGCTGCGCGAGGGCGATATCGTGGGCATTGACGTGGGTGTCGTCTACGACGGCTACCACGGCGACGGCGCCCGCACCTACGCCGTGGGCGCGGTCACGCCCAAGGCCCGCGAGCTGATGGACGCCTGCCGGCGTTCCCTGGAACTGGGGATCTCGGCGGCGCGCCCCGGCGGCCACCTGGGCGACATCGCCAAGGCCATCGACGGCTGCGTGAGCCGCGCGGGATTCTCCGTGGTGCGCGACCTGTCGGGCCACGGCATCGGCCGCAGCCTGCACGAGGAGCCGCAGGTGCTGAACCACTATGACGGGAAGCGCGGCGTGCGCCTCAAGAGCCGCATGACGCTGGCCATCGAGCCGATGATCAATGCCGGCGGCTGGCAGGTGCGCACGTTGGACGACGGTTGGACGGTCGTTACCGGCGACGGCAGCCTCTCGGCCCATTACGAACATACGGTGGCCCTGACCGACGACGGCCCCGAGATATTGACGAGGTGCTGATGGCCAACAAGGAGAAAGATGTCATCGAGGTCAAGGGCGTCATCCTCGAGTCCCTGCCCAACGCCATGTTCCTGGTGGAGCTGGATACGTCGCATCACCGGATCACCGCCCATCCTTCCGGCAAGATGCGCAAGAACAACATCCGCATCCTGCCCGGAGACAAGATCCTGCTGGAGATATCGCCTTACGATCTCACCCGCGGCCGGATCATCTATCGATTCAAATAGGAGGAAACGATGAAAGTAAGAGCGTCCGTCAAGAAGATCTGCAATAAATGCAAAGTGATCAAGCGCAAGGGCGTGGTGCGGGTGATCTGCAAAGACGCCAAGCACAAGCAAAGACAAGGTTAAGGAGGCAACGTGGCTAGAATCGCCGGAATCGAGATCCCCAACCAGAAACGGGTGGAAGTCGGCCTGACCTACATCTACGGCATCGGGCGTCCCAAGTCCAAGGCCATACTGGATTACGTCAAGGTGGACGTGAACAAGAAGGTCAAGGACCTGAGCCCCGAAGAGCTGAACCGCATCCGCAAGCATATCGAATCGGAGGAGATGGTCGAGGGCGACCTGAAGAAAAAGGTCAACACCGACATCAAGCGCCTGATGGATATCAACTGCTACCGCGGCCGCCGGCACAAGAAGGGGCTGCCCGTGCGCGGCCAGCGCACCAAGACCAACGCCCGGACGCGCAAGGGCCCGCGCGGCTCGATGATCAAGAAGAAGAAATAACGGAGGCAGCCGATGGCTCAAAGAAAAAGCAGCAAGACGAAAAAGAAGGAAAAGAAGGTCATCACCCACGGGGTGATGTTCATCCACTCCACGTTCAACAACACCATCATCACCATCACCGACCTCGAGGGCAAGGTGCTGACCTGGGCCTCGGGCGGCATGGTGGGATTCAAGGGCTCGCGCAAATCGACGCCGTTCGCCGCCCAGCTGGCGGCCGAGAAGGCGTTGAAGGACGCGGAAAATTTCGGCCTGCGTTCGCTGGATGTCCGGGTCAAGGGCCCCGGCGCCGGCCGCGAGAGCGCCATCCGCTCCATCGGCGGCACGCCGCTGCAGGTGCGCTCGATCAAGGACATCACGCCGATCCCGCACAACGGCTGCCGCCCGCCCAAGAAGAGACGCGTGTAAGGAGGAAACCCAGTGGGAAAATATACAGGATCGATGTGCCGTTTGTGCCGCGTGGAGGGCAAGAAGCTCTTCCTCAAGGGAAGGCGCTGCCTGAGCGACCGCTGCGCCGTGGAGAAGAAGAACTATCCCCCGGGGCAGAAGGGGGCGCGGATCAATTTCCGCAAGTCCCATTACAAGAATCAGCTGCGCGAGAAGCAGAAAGTGAAGCGCTTCTACGGCGTCGGCGAGAAGCAGTTCCGCAACGTGTTCGCCGAGGCGGCCCAGAAGAAGGGCATCACCGGCGAGAACCTCTTGTGCACCCTGGAGAAGCGCCTGGACAACGTGATCTACCGCCTGAACTTCGCCTATTCGCGCAATCATGCCCGGCAGATGATCCGCCACGGCTTTTTTGCCGTCAACGGCCGCAAAGTGAGCATCCCGTCCTACATCGTTTCGATGAATGACGAGATCTCCTTCCGCGAGAAGAAGCTCGAGGCCGAGAACGTCAAGGCCATGCTTGAGGGCGTCAAGGGCCTGGTCGAGGTCCCCGGCTGGCTGCTCCTGGACGAGGCCGCCCACAGGGCCAAGGTCAATGCCCTGCCCGCGCGCGACGACATTTCCCTCAAGGAGATCGAGGAGCGCCTCATCGTCGAGTTGTATTCGAAATAAGGAGGGATCCATGAATTTCAAATACCAGCGACCCCGCAAGTTGGACATCGAGGAGCTGACGCCGAACTACGGCCGTTTCAGCGCCGAACCCTTCGAACGGGGCTACGGTATGACCATCGGCATCGCCCTGCGCCGGGTCCTGCTCTCCCTCATCGAGGGCGCGGCCATCACCGCCATCCGCATCGACAACGTGCTGCACGAGTTTTCCATCATCCCCGGCATATACGAGGACGTGCTGAACATCATCCTGAACATGAAGACCGTGCCCCTGAAGCTGAACGGCGACGAGACCCGGGTGGTGCGCATCGAGAAGACCGGCCCCGGCGAGATCCTTTCCGGGGACATCATCACCGACAACAGCGTCGAGATCCTGGACAAGAACATCCACCTGGCCTACATGGAGGAGGGAGCCAAGTTCCAGGCCGAGATGGTCGTCAAGCGCGGGCTGGGCTTCAAGCTGGCGGAACAGAATTTCGACGATACCCTGAGCGTGGATTACATCCCGGTCGACGCCAACTTCAATCCCGTGGAAAAGGTCAACTACAGCGTGACCCCGGCGCGGGTGGGCAAGACCACCGACTTCGAGAAGCTGGTCATCGAGATCTGGACCAACGGCAGCATCTCGCCCAAGGACACGCTGGCGCGGGCCGGCAAGATCCTGCGCGATCACCTGGTGGTCTTCATCGACTACCAGGACAAGGACAAGCTGAAGGCCGGCCTGGAGCCCGAGGCCGGTACCGACCTGGAGAGCAAGACCGACTGCCTGGAGAAGACCGTGGAATCCATGGGGCTCTCGGTGCGCGCCCTGAAGTGCCTCAAGCGCCTGGGGGTCGACTACATTTTCGAGCTGGTGGAAAAGAGCGAGCACGAGCTGCTCAACTCCAAGAACTTCGGCAAGAAGTCGCTGGAGGAGATCATCAGCAAGCTGACCGAGTACGACCTGGGCCTGGGCCAGAAGCTGCCGGAGCCGCTGCGCGCGGAATTCGAGAAGAAATACCTGAAGAAGAACAACGTCATCGAGGTCATGGAGGACTAGCAACATGAGACACGGCAAGAACGGATACAAGCTGAGGCGCGACCCCGCCCACCGCCGCGCCCTGCTGCGCAACCTGACCGCCAGCGTGGTGGAGAAGAACCGCGTGACCACCACCCTGGCCAAGGCCAAGGCGGTGCAGCCGATCGTGGAAAAGATGGTCAGCCTCGGCAAGTCGGGGACGCTGGCCGACAAGCGCCGCGCCCTGGCCTATTTTTTCAAGCGCCAGACGGTGCAGCGGCTGTTCGACGAAGTGGCGCCACGCTTCATGGATCGCAGCGGCGGCTACACGCGCATCATCCGCGGCGAATTCCGCAAGGGCGACGGCGCCGAGACCGCGATCATCGAGTTCGTCGACTACCAGTACACGCCCAAGGAAAAGAAGAAGAAGGAAAAGAAGTCGGGCAAGGCGTGAGCCGCAGGCGGGCATAGCTCAATGGTAGAGCACAAGCTTCCCAAGCTTGGGGTTGCGGGTTCGAGCCCCGTTGCCCGCTGTTTCCAGCGTAACGCCTGACCCAGGAGGCCTCATGGCAGTATTTTCTCAGAAAAAAAGCACGGAGGCGGTTCCCGCCCAGGCCCCGGCCGCATCCGGGTCCAGTGGTCATTCATCGCTCATCGGCAAGACCCTGCTGGTCAAGGGCGAGGTCTTTTCCGAGGACGAGATCCTCATCGAGGGCCGGATCCAGGGCAAGATCAAGGTCAAAAATCGCGTGGTCGTCGGCCGCGACGGGGTCGTGGAGGCCGAGATCGACGCCCGGGAGATCGTCATCCAGGGCAAGGTCACCGGCGACGTGCGCGGCAGCCAGCGCGTGGAGATCGTGCCGGCCGGCACCCTGCACGGCAACATCCACGCCCCGCGCGTCGTGATCGCCGACAGCGGGTTCTTCGAGGGCAGCATCGAGATGCGTCCCCGCGAGGAAAAGTCGCCGGCGCCGCCCCCCGGCGGCGAGGGCGCCCACAAGCCGACCGGCAAGTAATGCCCTCCTGGTTCCTGCTGGCCGAGCCGGAACCGCTCCCGGCCGCCGAGAACATGGCCCGGGACGAGCATCTGTTCAACCTCTGCCACGAAAAAAAGCAGGGTTTCCTGCGCCTTTACGCCTGGGAAAAGCCCACCTTTTCCATCGGCGTCTCGCAGCGGGCCCAGCGGGCGCTGAACATCGAATTCCTCCGCGCCAACGGCTGCGAATACGTGCGACGCATCACCGGCGGCAAGGCCGTTCTTCATCACCGGGAGATCACCTACGCCGTGGCCTCTTCCGAGGACCTGTTCTTCAAGGAGAATGACCTGCACCAGTCGTACATGCTGATCTCGCGCATCCTGGTGCAGGCCATCCGCGCGCTGGGAGTCGACGCCGTTCTTTCCAAGGGCAGCGCTTCCGAGCTGTCGCGCAGCAGCAACCCCTGCTTCTCCTTTCCCACTCCGCACGAGATCGAGGTGGCCGGCAGGAAGATCGTCGGCTCGGCCCAGAAACGCGACAAGCTGGCGCTGCTGCAGCACGGCTCCATCCCGCTGCGCATGGACTACGATCTGTATGCCGGCGGGGCCAATTTCCCCGCCGCGGCGCTGCGCACCAGCATGACCACCTGGGGCGATATCTCGGCCCGGGAGCCGCGCGAGCTGAGGGAAGCCCTGGTGGAAAGCTTCCGCGGCTTCAGCGGCGGCGACCTGGCGCCGATGACGTTCAGCGCCGAGGACGAGCGGCGCATCGGCGAACTCCGGGGAAAATACGCTTCCGATGCCTGGAACCTTTCTTTGTAGCCTGCTGCTGATCCTTTCCGCCCTGCCGGGCGCGTCGTTTCCCGCCCGGCGCCACGAGATCCAGTTCCGGCGCAACGATTATGCCGGAATCGCGCTCCCTTCCCGCCTGAGCGCCGCCGGCCTGTCCAAGGCCATCCTGCGCGTCTTCAGCGACGACGAGAAAGCGGGCGGCCTCTATTTCGCCAGCGGCCTTTTCCCGGTCGTGCGCCCGGCGCTGGCTTCCTGGCAGAAAGGATATGCCGGGAGCGCCGTCCCCCTCTGGGCCTGGATGGGGGCGCGCAAGTTCGCCTGGCTGGATGATGACGGCCTGCGGGACCGCGAGTGGACCGGAGACGGCAGCCGCGCCGTCGCCAAGCTCGACCTGTTCAACCCGCAGGGACGTGAATTGATCGTCAAGCTGTTCGCCGCCCTGGCCCGCCAGGATATTCAGGGCATCCTGATCCAGGACGACCTGACCCTGTTGCAGGGGGAGGGATTTTCCAGCTGGGGCAGGGCCAGTTTCACCCGCGCCAGCGGCCTGGAGGCCGATCCGCGGCGGATGCTCAAGAGGGGATCGGCCCATCAGCGCGCCTGGGAGGACCTGAAAACCGCGCGCGTCGGCGAAACGCTGAAGCAGATCGTCGACGCCTGCGTGGCCGTTCGCCCGGGCATCGAGATCGGGCTGAACGTCCACTACGAGGCGCCGCTGACGCCGGAAAGGGCGCGATCCTGGTACGCGTTTGATATTGACCTGGCCAACGCATCCGGTGTCGACCTCTTCTACCTCATGGCCTATCATCGCCAGATGAGGACCGAGATGAAGCTGGATGAGAGCGGCAGCCGCCTCTACTTCCGGCGCATGCTGGAGGCCGCCCTGCGGCTCTGGGGGGAGAAGCTGGCCGTCAAGCTGCAGGTGCGCGACTGGAAGAGCAGTGAGCCCATCCCGCTGGACGAACTCAAGACGTATTACGACCTGATCCCGGCCGGCGTGGAACGCGTCTGCTTCGCGGCGGCCGATCCGGATGACCTGGAGCTGATTTCCAGGATCATGGAATGATCCAAACAGACGACAGAAGTCAGAAGTCAGAAGTCAGAGGTCAGACGACAGAAGACGTCAGACACCAGACGTTAGACGTCAGCAGGAAACAAAAGCCATTCCTTGAATTGCCATCATCGCGTAGCCTGCTGCATAATTGCTGTCCGGGATCTGTCGTCTGTCATCTGTCGTCTGGCATCTGACGTTTCTAGCTCGTTCCCGATTGAAGTTCTTGGCAACTAAGGCTACAATTTGACTCCAGGGAGGAATCCAATGAAACAGCTTGTGGTCCTGATATTGATCGTCGCGGTGGGTTATTTCGCCTACCAGAAGTTCGTCGCCGGTGAGGGGAGCGAGGAGGTCAAGTCGGTGCAGGCGCTGGCCGACGAATTCGCCGACATCAAACAGCAGATGGCCCAGGCCGAGCGCGCGGCCGGGGCGACGGGCATGGACATGACCGGCGACGCCGACAGCGCCATGGGTGGGGCCGAAGCCCTGCTGAAGAAGCTGCAGGAGCTGAAGGAAAGCCTGAGCGAGGAAAAAGCGCTGCAGCAGGCGGAAGAACTGGAGCGGGAGATCCAGGCCTTCCTGAACAGGGAATAGGCAGACGGCGGAGGGCAGACGGCAGACGGTAAGAGAAAACCATTATGAAATAACTGCAGCGGTAAAGGGGTAAAGTGGTAGAGAGGTAGAGGGGTAAAGGGGTAAAGTGGTAGAGAGGTAGAGGGGTAGAGAGGTAGAGGGGTATAAAAAGCGTCAAACCCCGAGCTTGATGCTTCTCTTCTCTTACTTTAACTCTTAACCTCGTTATCATTCTTTACCCCTTTTTGCCGCCTTTTGACTTTCATTTATTGCTTTTTTAATCCGAACAAGGGTACAATGTCTTCCGGCCAAAGCCCTCGATGGAGGAGGAAACATGAAGAAAAAGAACCAAGGCTATAACCGGAGAGAATTCATCTACACGACGGCAGCCGGCGCTGCCGCCGGCCTGCTGGCGAAGATGCCGCTCGGCGCCCAGAAAGCCCCCGAATCGGTGAAAGCCGCCGAGCCTGGCAGGCAACCCATCACCCGCGTGCTGGGCAGGACCGGTATCCGCGTCCCCATCGTCTCCATGGGGGTGATGAACGCCGACAACCCGGCGCTGGTCCGGCGCTCGTTCGAGATGGGCATCCGCCATTTCGACACCGCCTGGGGCTACCAGAAGGGGCGCAACGAGGAGATGGTCGGCAGCGTCTTCAAGGAGCTGAAAGCGCGCAACCAGGTCGTCATCGCCACCAAGGTGCCGCCGGGACGGCCGGAAATGATGGACCAGATGGGCGAAAAGCTGGTGGAGGAGGAGTTCCTGGCCCGCTTCGACGAGTCGCTGTCGCGGCTGCAGACCGACCATGTCGAGATCCTCTATGTCCACAATATCAGCGACCCGAAGATGCTCAGGCGTCCGGGGATCGTCGCCGCCGTCGAGAAACTGAAGAAAGCGAAAAAAGCCCGCTTCATCGGCTTTTCGACCCACAAGAACATGGCCGAGTGCATCGAGGCGGCCGTGCCGATGGGTAATTTCGACGTCATCCTCACCTCGATCAACTATGCCATGGCCGACGACAAGGCGCTGCTGAATGCCATGGCCAAGGCCGCCGGGGCCGGCATCGGCATGGTGGCCATGAAGACCCAGTGCAAGCAGGCCTGGTCGCGGGAGAGCGGCGCCGCCGGTCCCGAATACCACGAGGGCGGCGTCTGGCATGCCGCGCTGCTCAAGTGGGCATTGCGCCTGGAGTCGGTGGCCACGGCCATCCCCGGCTACACGACCTTCCAGCAGCTGGAAACCGACTGGCCCGTGGCCTTCAACCTGGAATTTTCCCCCGAGGAGGCCAAGTTCCTCGCCGATCCGGGGGTGAAACTCGCCCTGGGCGGCGCCTGCCGCCAATGCGGAGGCTGTGCCGGGACCTGCCCGCATGGCGTGGACGTCCCGGCGCTGGTCCGCGCCCACATGTATGCCGCCGATTACGCCAATTTCCAGGAAATGCGCCGCGCCCTGGACGAGATCCCGGCCGGGCACGGTCTGCGGGCTTGCGCCGGCTGCAGTGAATGCACGGCGGCCTGTGTGCGCAACGTGCAGATCGCCCGCCGCCTGGGCGAACTGAAGGCTATTTTCGCCTGAGCCCCCGCAGGGAGGCGATCGCCTCCCCGAAGGGGGGGTAGAGGACCCTTTCCTCGGTGATGATGGCCGTGATCAACGCCGCCGGGGTCACATCGAAGGCCGGATTATAGACGTCGGTCTCCGGCCGCGCCGTCGCCTGGCCCCTGAAATTCGTTACCTCCGACTTGTCCCTTTCCTCGATGGGGATGCCGGCGCCGTCGGCGGTGGCGGGGTCGATGGTCGAGAGCGGCGCGGCCACGTAGAAGGGGAGATGGTGATGACTGGCCAGAACGGCCAGGGAATAGGTGCCGATCTTGTTGGCCACGTCGCCGTTGGCCGCCACCCGGTCGGCGCCGACGATCACCGCCTGGGCCATTTGTTTCTGCATGACGTGGCCGGCCATGCTGTCGGTGATGAGGGTGACGGGGATGTTCTCCTCCTGCAGTTCCCAGACGGTCAGCCGCGCTCCCTGCAGATAGGGCCGGGTCTCGCCGGCGATGACCCGGACCTTCTTGCCGGCCTCGACGGCGGCGCGCACCACCCCCAGGGCGGTGCCGTAGCCGGCGGTGGCCAGGGCGCCGGCGTTGCAGTGGGTGAGGACCGTGTCGCCGTCGCGAAGCAGCGCGGCGCCATTGCGGCCGATGGCGCGGTTGATCCCGTAATCCTCCCGGTCCAGGGCCTCGGCCGCGGCCAGCAGTTCCCGGCGCAGGGTCGGGTAGTCGCCATGGTGGCGCTCGAACACCGCCTGCATGCGCTCCGCAGCCCAGAACAGGTTGACGGCGGTGGGGCGGGTCGAGGTGATGGCGGCAACGATCTCCCTGAAGCGCTCCTCCAGGAATCCCGCCCGGCCCAGCTCCGGCCGCCCTGCCAGCTCCGCCACGCCCAGGGCGATGCCGTAGGCGGCGGCGATGCCGATGGCCGGGGCGCCGCGGATGACCATGTCCCGGATGCTGCGGGCCACATCCAGGTGGCGGTGATGGCGGATGAACGCTTTTTCCCCCGGCAGCAGGCGCTGGTCGAGCATGACCACGGCGCCGTCCTTCCACTCTATGACCGGATGCATCGCTTTTCTCCTTGGTTATCGGGCATCAGTATTATATTGGATCAGCAACAAAGTGACAAGTGACGAGAAGTCGTAATAGTTGTCAGAGGTCAGAGGTTAGAGGTGTAATGTTAGAAAAAAGCCGTTATCGGGCTTGTTGGTCGGTTTTTTACCGGGCTTGGCCAACGTCTTCCGGCTTGACGTTCAGCGCCAGAGAAAAAAGTGGTTCCTGCTTGTTTTTTGCCGCGCTTTATGATATTTTACTAATGTAATTTTCAGCATGGAAAATCCAATCCACCATGAAAAACGTCGGCTTGGCATACCAATCAGATAAATCTTTCCGTCTAATCGGCTGTGGTTGCGACAAGCAAGGGAGGATCGCATGAAGAAGCTACTTACGATCGCGTTGATCATCGTTTTGGCCGCTGCCTTCTCCTGGGCCCAGAACCTGGAGAATGCCGGCATCGACTATACCACCGCGCTGCAGAAGAAGCCGGGCAGCGAGAGGATCGCCGCTTTCGAGGCCTATATAAAAAATTATCCCGACCCGGCGAAGAACGTCTTCTCCAAGCTGGCCTATTACTGGCTGACGGTGGACAACTACAACACGAAAAATTACGACAAGGCCATCCGTAACGGCGAAAAAGCCGTCCAGCTGGGCGGAATGGAGGCCAAGCTGGAGGCCGGCGTCTACCTGATCCTGGGCAGTTCCTACGGCGCCAGCAACCAGAAGGAAAAGGGGCTGACCTGGGCCGAAAAGGCCGCCGCGTTCGCCCAGAAGCACGGCATCGGCGATATCGCCAAGCAGGCCAATGCCCTGAAGAACGAGCTGAGCGGCGCCGCCAAAAAGCCGGCCAGGCCGCTGACCAGCCTGGAGAAGATCGGTCAGCTGTACCAGGCCCAGAAATACAACGACGCCATCGCCATGTACAACTCCTTCGGCGCCGGCGACAAGAACGACGAGAAGATCTTCGAGATCTATGCCCGCAGCCTGATGAAGGCCGGCAAGCTGGACGCCGCCCTCAAGGAGCTCAGCGACGTGTACGCCAAGAGCAAGAAGGCGATCAACGCCGAGCGCCTGGGCAACATCTACCTGGCCAAGGCCGAACGGGAAAAGAAGTTCCTGGACAACGCCATCGCCTACCAGCTCGAGGCCGGACTGCTGTACGGCAAGGAGAACAATTCCAAGCGCCGCGACGCCCTGCTGACCAACGCAAAGTACTGGCTCTACGAGAAATACGATTACAACGCCAAGATCAAGAAATACAACGCCTCGGTCAAGCCGGTCAAGGCCGCCCCCAGCAACGAGAAAGAGATCCAGAGCCTGCAGTACGAGTACAACAAGCTGGACCGCGAGCTGCAGCGCAAGTATGCCGATTTCGAGATGCCCGGGTACGAGCAGGACAAGCTGGACGCCATCCAGGCGAAGATCGACGCGTTGAAGAAGGGCGGCGCCACCCCGGCCAATGACCCCAATGCCGCCCTGGCCCAGGAGCTGGAGAAGGAGAAAACGCGCATCGAAGCCGAGTTCAAGTCCCTGAACGACCAGGCCAAAAAGAGATTAGGGCTTTAAGAAGAATACAAACTTTCGTGACGCGTGACGCGTAACGCGTTACGAGTAGCAGCAATGACGTAAGAACTTAAATTCCAAGCACCAAGCACCAAATTCCAAATAAATTCCAAATTCCAAATTCCAATAACCCAAACGAAAGCTCCTTCCAGTTTCCTGTCTTCGTTTTGGTCAAAGTCCCCGCCAGGGGATTTGGTAATTGGAATTTGGTGCTTGTTTGGGATTTGGAATTTGTGATTTGGAATTTAAGTCTTCCTATTGCCTTTTCACCGTCAACCGTACACCGTATACCGTCAACCGATTACAATCTATCCCTGCCGAAAACCGAGTTCAATTTTTCTCTTGCCGTACGCCCTGCGCCTTACGCCTTACGCCGAGTTCTGATCAATCCTGGACCAGGGAAATACTCAGTTGATTGACATTGATCCTGCTCAGGCTCAGGAACGCCTTGAAGTGAAAATAGAACAACACGAACAGGCCGTAGAAAACGACGTTGGGGCCGGGCAGCACGGCCACGAAGGCGGTGAAGGGCAGGAGCAGCGCCTCGGCGATCACATAGAACAGCCGCCGCAGGCGCTTGCGCCGCATCCACGCTTGCATGTACTCCCGGACATCGGTTTCGTTCATGCCGCCGGCCCGTACCTCGATTGTGTAGTCGGGCAGGTGGCCCAGCAGCCGCTGCAGCGACAGGTAGCGCATGACGCCGGGAGCATGCTTCCTGAGAACGTCAATGCCCTTGCTGACCAGTTTGTGATTCGAGGAAAGCTCCGGGTAATCCAACAGGCGGAGCATGCGGCCGGGGGCGGGCGAAATCTCGATGGTAACTCTGTCCATGCACAGCAGATTATAGCGAAACGGCTGAATAAAGCAACCGGACTCGGGGGGCAACGACCGTTAGAAAAGCCGTCAATAGTAAGAATTCAAATTCCAAATCACAAGCACCAAATTCCAAATAAATTCCAAGCTCCAAATTCCAATTTCCAAAACGAAAAATCCTTGAAATAGCAGGCATTTTCTTCGTTTGGGTCATTTGGACATTGGAATTTGGAATTTGTTTGTTATTTGGAATTTGTGATTTGGAATTTAAGTCTTCCTATTGCATCTCCTCTTCCCGTCAACCGTCAACCGTTCACCGTAAACCGATTCCTTTGCCTTTGGGCTATTTTTTCCAGCCGCGGGCAATGAGGAACACCCCGAACACGATCAGCACCGAGGGCCAGAAGAAATCACGGACGTACCAGCGGATCTGGTGGTAGAAGGGGCTGAAGAACGGCAGGTTATGCATCAGGAACAGGCCGCCGATGACGATCAGCAGGATGCCCAGGAACAGGGGAATGGAGTCATTGGCGCTTGAACTCGGCGCGGCGCCGGCCGGAGATGACGATTCCGGCGCGGAGGCCGTTGCCGCGGCCGCCGACAGGTTCGATGCCGGGGCGGCGGAAGCCTCGTAAGGCTCGTAGGGGATGATGATCAGGGCGATGATATAGGCCAGCACGGCCGAGCCGCCCACGAAGAACAGGGCGACGGCGACCAGGCGGACGATGACCGGGTCGATATCGAAGTATTCGGCGATGCCGCCGCAGACGCCGCCCAGCATGCGGTTTTTCCGGCTTCTGTACAGTCGTTTCATCTTGTCCTCCTTGGGAGCTTGCCCTTAGATCGTTATAACGCAAATTACGTCAAAAAAGTTCAAGATCTCAGCGTAGGGCGTACGGCGTAAGGCATAAGGTGACCGCGATTTATCGAAATCAGCGTGAGTTCCATGCACAACTGAACAGATTTCTTTTGTTTTCTTGCCCTACACCTTATGCCCTGCACCTTACACCGAGTTCTGAGAATTTCTTGTTGACAAATGCGGGAAGGCATATTACTATTAAAAAGGCGAACAGGAGACGAACAAATGGTGACGCGAAAGCAAAAGCTCATCCTGGACAGGATCCGGGAATTCTGCCGGCGCAACGGCTATTTTCCCACCGTGCGCGAGATCGCCGCCGCTGCCGGCGTCTCTTCGCCGGCCACCGTCCAAGCCTACCTCAACCGCCTGCTGCGCCGCGGGGCGCTGCGCCGGCAGGGGCGCGCCTGGAGCCTGGCGGACCCACCGGATCGCCGTCCCCTTGGGGGGCTGGCCCTTGAGCCGCAGTCCGGGGACGAGGGGCGGGTCGTGCCGCTGGTGGGCATGGTGCCGGCCGGCCCGGCGCTGGAGATGTTCGCCGAGCTGGGCGACGAGGTCGTGCTGCCCGATTGGCTGGCGGAGAAGGGCGGCGACGTCGTCGCCTTCCGCGTCCAGGGCCAGAGCATGAAGGACGCCTACATCCAGGACGGCGACCTGGTCCTGATCCGGCGCGCCGATAAGGCCGATTCCGGGCAGATGGTGGTGGCCCGGCTCGGCGACGGCTCGATCACCCTCAAGCGCCTGAAGCGCGACCGGGACGGCTACGTCCTGGTGCCGGAAAACCCCGAGTACGCCGCGATCACCGCCCCCTTCCAGCTGGTGGGCAAGGTGGTGGGCGTCATGCGCAAGTACCGGTGAAGACGCCCTCGGTCCTGCACCTGGACATCGACGCCTTTTTCGCGGCGGTCGAGGAGGCGCTGGAGCCCGCTCTGCGGGGCAAGCCGCTCATCGTCGGCGGCCTGGCCCACGAGCGCGGCGTGGTCTGCACCGCCTCCTACGCGGCGCGGCGCTTCGGCGTGCACTCGGGCATGGCGCTGCGCACCGCGGCCAGGAAATGCCCGCAGGCCGTTTTCCGCCGCGGAAGCTACCATCTTTACCGCCGCATCTCCAACCGCTTCTTCGCCTGCCTGCGCCGCTTCTCGCCGCGGGTGGAGGAGGTGTCGGTCGACGAGGCCTACGTCGACCTGGGCGGCAGCCGCTACCTGGCGCCTTCGGTTTACGAGCTGGCGGCGCGCGTCAAGGCGGAGGCCGAGCGCGAGATCGGGCTGAGGATCTCGGCCGGCCTGGGTTGCACGCGCCTGGGCGCCAAGCTGGCCTGCGAGGCGGCCAAGCCGGGCGGCCTGTTCCGGCTGCACGACGAAGAGGAGTTCATGGCGCAACTGACGCTGGACAGGATCCCCGGCGTCGGGCCGCAGACCCACTTCGTGCTGCAGGGGCTGGGGGTGCGCCGCGGCCGCGAGCTGAAGATCAAATACCCGGCCATGTGGCGCAAGGTCTTCGCCGGCCAGTATGCCGGCGGCATGGAGCGCGGCCTGCCCGAGCCGGCCAGCCGCAGCCTGAGCCGCGAGACGACCTTCCCCCACGACATCCGCGACGAGGGGCTGCTGCGCTCGCACCTGGCCTACCTGCTCGAGCGGCTGGCGGCGCAGCTGCTGCGTGATCGGCTGTTCGCCGGCCGCGTCGAGGTCAAGGCGCGCTTCAGCGACTTCTCCACCTTCACCCGGCGCGCGGCGCTGCCGTTCCCCACCTTTTCCTACTTCCACCTCTGGCAGGCGGCGCAGCCGCTGCTGTGCTCGCTGCTGGCCAAGCGGGACCTGCCGCTGCGCCTGGTCGGCGCCAAGGTGGAGGACCTGCAGGCGGGGCGCGACATTCTGCCGTTCTTCTCCCTGCGCGACGAGAAGATGACCGCCGCCATCGCCGGCGTCAAGGAGCGCTTCGGGTTCTCTTCCTTACGAAATGCCCGATCCATGCTTCTTGAAGAGCTTTATCCGGTGGAAAGGGAGGGGATGGTGCTGAAGACGGCATCCTTGACGAAGTAAGCAGCCCAAATGCCCGAAAGCAATATTCTCAGACTCACCCCCCGACCCCCTCTCTTGCGAAGAGAGGGGGTCCTTTTCTGCGTCTTCGCTATCCCCTTCTCTTTGGGAAGAGAAGGGGTAGGGGATGAGTTGATCATTCGCTGCCAGAACTTTTTTTATCACGTATCATGAATTACGTCCCCTTACGCGTCTATTCCGTCTTTTCCCAGGGCGAAGGCGTCGTCGATCCCGCCTCCCTCGGCGACCTCATGCAGAAAGCCAAGGTCCCGTACCTTCCCGTCTGCGACCCCATGTCCTTGATCGGCTGGGAGAAATTCCACAAGGAGGCCGACGCCCGCGGCCTGAAACCGCTGCTGGGTACCGAGATCCGGCTGCCGGAAAAGGGGAGCCTGCTGCTGTTCCCGGTTACGCCGGCCGGCTACCTCTCCCTGGTCTCCTGCCTGAACCGCCGCGCCCTGCCCGCCAGGCTGCCCGGGGTGCAGGCGGTCTTCCTGCCGGCGCGGCCCGACCCCGAGCTCGTGCGCCGGCTGCAGGCGAAGGTCGGCAGGGAAAATTTCTACCTGGGGCTGGAATGGGGGAGCGGCCAATGGCTGCGCGACCTGGCGGCGGCCGCCGGCGTTCCCCTGGCCTGGGCACAGGCGCTGCGCTGGACCGGTGATGCGCGCAAGTACGCCGTGGCCCAAGCCGTCTTCCGCCACCGACCCCTGCCGGAGACCCTGCGCCAGGATGCCGCGCTGGACGGCCTGCTGCCGGCAACGGCCGTCGCGCGGCGCTTCGGCGACGAGGGGCGCCAGGCCCTGGCCAACACCCTGCGCCTGGCCGAGCGCGTCACTTTCCGCTTCGACGCGCTGGGGGAGCTGTTCCCCGGGGAGGGCCACGAGCTGGAAGACATGGTGCGCCGCAAGCTGGACGAGCGCAACGCCGGGCACGCCGGGCGCGAGCGCGCATTGCAGGAGCTGCGCGTGATCCGCGCCACCGGGGCGGCGGCCTATTTCCTCATCGCCGGTGAGATCGCCGGGTTCTGCCGCCAGCGGCGCATCTTCTTCAGCCTGCGCGGCTCGGGCGGCGCCTCCTTCGTCCTTTTCCTGCTGGGCATGACGTCGGTCGACCCGCTGGCGCACGGGCTGCTGTTCGAACGCTTCGTCAACAGCCAGCGCGATGACCTGCCCGACATCGACGTCGACATCGATTCCTCGCGGCGTCCCGAAGTGTTCCAGTGGCTGTTCGAGCGCTGGCGCGACCGGGTGGCCTTCGTCTCCAGCCACAAGTTCTTCGGCGCCCGCTCGGCCCTCTACGAAACGGCCCGTGCCTTCGGTTGCAACCCCGACGAGGCCCGCGCCCTGGCCAGGCCCCTGCCCCTGTTCGCCGCGCCGCGAGAGCTGGCCGGCCGCGGCCGTGGCGGACAGAGAGCAATTTTCGAGTCCGCCGCCCGGCTCGACGGCGTGTTCCACGAACTGTCACTGCACGTGGGCGGCGTGGTCTTCGCCGCCGGCGCCATCGGGCGCGTCCTGCCGCTGACGCGCTCGCCGGAAGGTTTTCCGCAGATCGCCTGGGACAAGGACACGGTCGAGCGCCTGCGCATCTTCAAGCTGGACCTGCTGGGGGTGCGCGGCTTCGAGGTCATCGCGCCCGTGGCCCTGGACGCCGGCTCCGGCGGACCCACCGGATCGCCGTCCCCTTGGGGGACGGACGCGGACGCTGCCCTGGTCTGGCAAAATATCCAGGCGGCGCGCACCAAAGGCTGCTTCCAGCTGGAGAGCCCGCTGGCCAGGGAAAACCTGCTCAAGGCGCGGCCGGCGAGCCTGGAGGAGCTGGCCATCGCCGTGGCCATCATCCGCCCCGGGCCGGCGAAGTCGGGGATGAAGGCGGCCTACATTGAACGGCGGCCGCCCGCGCACCCCCTGCTGGGGCAGTTGTTCCCGCACAGCCGCGGCGCCCTGATCTTCGAGGAGCAGATCTCGGTGCTGCTGCACCATGTCAGCGGCTGGAACCTGGAAGAGGCCGAGAAGGCGCGCCGCGAACTGAAGAAAAAAAGGGGCGAAGCCCTGCGCGGCGAATTTTTCGCGCGCGGGGAGCGGAACGGCTGGAGCGTTGGCGAGCTCGAGCTGTTCTGGAAGCTGGCCCTCGATTTCTCGCTCTACGCCTTCTGCCAGGCGCACAGCCTGGCCTACGGTCATGCCGCTTTTCTTTCGGCCTGGATGAAGACCCATCGGCCGCTGGAGTTCTTCTGCCGCCTGCTCAACGCCGGCGGCGGCTACTACCCGCTGCCCGACTACATTGCCGAAGCCAGGGACTGGGGACTGGCCGTCCTGCCCCCCGATGTCAACCGCAGCGCCCTGGGCTTCCGCGCCGAGGCAAGGGCCATCCGCACCGGGTTGACGGCCGTCAAGGGCGTCGGCGTCCGGCTGGCGGAGCGCCTGGTGGAGAGCCGCGGCCCCGGCTATGCCAGCCTGGAGGACCTGCTGCTGCGCACGCGCCTCAGCGAGCGCGACCTGGCGGCGCTGCTGGCGGTGTCGGCGCTGGCCGGCCTGGGCCGCGACGGATTCAGTCCGGAGGAACGGCGCCGCAACTGGCAGCAGTACCTGGGCTTCCAGCCGTCATAAACTAGTAGACGGGTAGAAGGGTAGAAGGGGAGCGGCAATGACAGCAAACTCTTTTCCTGAACCCTTTAACTCTTGAACTCTTCAACTCCAACATTGACTTTTGTCCGGGCGGCGATTTATAATGGCGGGCATCAACCTGGAGGAGGCGACAGATGGTCCCATTCACCCATGTCGACGGCAAGGACTGCGGCAAGGTCACGTTCTACGGCCTGAGCACCTGCGTCTGGTGCCGCAAGACGCGCAATCTCCTCGACAAGCTGGGCGTGGCCTACGACTATGTCTATGTCGACCTGCTGAGCGCGGCCGAGCAGGAGAAAGCCATGGCCGAGGTGCGGCGCTGGAACCCGGGCGAGTCGTTCCCAACCATCGTATTCAACGATTCCCAGTGCGTCCTGGGCTTTGACGAGGAAAAGATCAAAGCAGCCGTCAAGCTATGAACCAAAAAATAGAGATCACGGACGCGGCCGTCGACGCCCTGTTGGACAGGCTGGCGCGCGAGGCCGAGGGGTCGGGCTACCAGCTCAACCCCGACCGCGAGTTCACCCGCGAGCTGCTGCGCAGCCTGATGGTCAACGAGCAGCGCTACGGCTACTGGGCCTGCCCCTGCCGCCTGGCCGCCGGCGACAAGGCCGAGGACCTGGATATCATCTGCCCCTGCGACTACCGCGACGCCGACCTCAACGAGTTCGGCTCGTGCTTCTGCGCCCTGTACGTTTCCCAGGAGATCGCCGACGGAAAAAAGCAGGCCGCATCCATCCCCGAGCGCCGGCCACCGGCCGCCGAGCGCCGCGCCGCCAAGGCCGACGCAGTCGCCCATGCCGTTGCCGGCAAGCTGGCCCAACCGGTCTGGCGCTGCAAGGTGTGCGGCTACCTGTGCGCCCGCCAGGAGCCGCCCGGGGTCTGCCCAATCTGCAAGGCCAAAAAGGACCGATTCGAAAGATTTATATAGAACTCGGCGCAGGGCGTAAGGCGGAGGGCTTACGTTAGACGGTCAGAAAAAGCAATACGAAGACTNNTCCAATTTCCAAAACGAAAGCTCCTAGTGATAGCATTTTCTTCGTTTGGGTCAAAGTCCCCGCAAGGGGATTGGGTTATTGGAATTTGGAATTTGTTTGGAATTTGGTGCTTGGTGCTTGGAATTTAAGTTGTTACGCCAATGCTGCCACTCGTCACGCGTCACGAAGTTCGTGAAGCCCTTACCACGGCCTGAAATCCCGCCTTAGGTCCGGCAGCACCGGCTTCCAGCTCCTGTGGCAGAACTCGGCGGTGCGCGGGTCGAAGATATACTCCTCCTGCCAGCGCTCGTAGTTGTCCAGCACCTCGTGCACGGCGCCGGCGATGGTCAGCACTTCCTCCTCGCTCATGACGGGATGCAGCGAGATGCGCACCCAGCCGGGCTTCTCCGACAGGTCGCCGTGGTCGATCTTCTCGGTGATGTGCTGCGACTGCTCGCGTTTGACGTTGAGCAGGATGTGGCCGTAGGTGCCGGCGCAGGAACAGCCGCCCCGGGTCTGGATGCCGAAGCGGTCGTTGAGCAGGCGGACGATCAGGTTGTGATGGCGGTGCAGGGAATAAAAGGAGACGATGCCCAGGCGCTTCATCTGCCCAGGCTCGAGGACCTGGATGCCGGGGTGCCCGGTCAGCTTTTTCAGCAGCAACCCCTTGAGCATTTCCTCGCGCTCCAGCATGGACGCCACGCCCATGTCTTCCTTGAGCTGGATGGCCAGGGCGGCGCGGATGGCCTGCAGGAAGCCGGGGGTGCCGCCGTCCTCGCGGATCTCGATGTCGTCGTAATAGCGCTGCTCGCCCCAGGGGTTGGTCCAGAGCACGGTGCCGCCGCCGGGATGGTCGGGGACGCGGTTGCGGTACAGTTCCTTGCTCAGCAGCATGACCCCCGACGCCCCGGGGCCGCCCAGGAACTTGTGGGGCGAGAAGAATATGGCATCGAGGCGCTGGGCGGGATCGGCCGGGTGCATGTCGATGGCCACGTAGGGGGCGGAGGCGGCGAAATCAACGAAGCAGTAGCCGCCATGGCGGTGCATGATCGCGGCCATCTCGCGGTAGGGGGTGAGGATGCCGGTGACGTTGGAGCAGGCCGAGAATGAGCCGATCTTGAGATCGCGGCCGGCGTGCTTCTTCAGGATCTCCTCCAGGTGGCCCAGGTCGGGGAGGCCGTCGCGGTCGCGGCGGATGATCTCCACGTGGCAGTAGCATTCGTTCCAGGTCGTGTGGTTGGAATGGTGTTCCATGTGGGTGAGGACCACCAGCGGCTTTTTGCGGCTGCGGCCGGGCAGCTTGCCGCAGTACTGCTCCGGGATTCTCAGCCCGAGCAGGCGCTGCAGCTTGTTGATCACCGCGGTCATGCCGAAGCCCGAGAAGAAGATGGCGTCGCCGTCGTTGGCGTGCACGTGGCGCTTGATGACCTGCTGCGCCTGGTGGTAGGCCGAGGTCGTGCAGGTGCCGGTCACGGTGGTCTCGGTGTGGGTGTTGCCGACGAAGGGGCCCACGCGCTCGGCCATGAATTCCTCGATCGGCCTGTACAGGCGGCCGCTGGCCGTCCAGTCGGCGTAGATGATGCGCTTCTCGCCGCAGGGAGTGGCGAACGCCTGATCGATGCCGATCACCTGGCTGCGGTAGGGGGCAAAATCTTTCACGGGCACCTCTCTTTCCGATATGACCGTATTTTACGGCAATATCCGCCGCGGGTCAAGACGCACGGGTTGCCTGCATTCGCGGCCCGGGGCTATAATGGCTCCTGGAGGATAGGAGGTAGATGGCGCTGCATGCGGCCGTAATCGTGGCGGCGATCGCCGCCGTCCTGTTGGCCTGGATGATGCGGCTGGCCCGCTGGCTGGACCGCCGCGAGGACAGGCGGCGGCGCGAGCAAATGGCCGTGGCCCGGGCGTCGATCCGCGCCTCTGCGGAGGAGGACCGCAATCCGGGAGGGCCGCTCACGGAGAGACAGGCGCGCCGGCTGCTCGAGGACATCCTGCAGGCAGCGATCCGTCAGCGGGCCGAAGAGATGCTGATCGACCGCCTTTCCGGCCGGCCCCAGGTGCGGCTGCGCATGGACGGCCGCTACCATGAGCTGACCGGGATCGGCGCCGGGGAATCGTTCCACAGGCTCGCCGCCGCCGCCCGCTCATGCGCCGGCCTGCCCGGCGCCGAAGTCTCCCTGCGCGCTGGCGGTTCCTTCCTGCGGCTTTACCGCAAACCCCATCTCGAGACCGAGAAGTGGCGGCGGGATGAGGAGGGCGAGAGCTCGTTCTCCTACTATGAGCGCACGAGAAGGAACCGCGCCATTCGCTTCGACCTTGAAGCTTATCCGGCGCCCGGCGGCGAGGCGCTGAAAATCTCGCTGCACCCCGCGACAACGGCGGAGGAGACCCGTTTCAACCTGGGCTTCGCCAGCGAGGCCGAGGACAGGTTCGTCCGCGCCGCGCGCTCGCGCTCGGGG
The DNA here is from genome assembly GCA_002327965.1 of Candidatus Aminicenantes bacterium UBA2199. GTDB lineage: Bacteria > Acidobacteriota > Aminicenantia > UBA2199 > UBA2199 > UBA2199. The sequence continues at coordinate 26,213 of DCVB01000002.1, forward strand.
ATCGTGCTGCTGACCGGCCCCTGCAACTCGGGCAAGTCGACGGCCACGCACCATGTCCTGTCCATGTTGCGCGATGAGGGCAGAAGCATCGTCACCGTGGAATGGCCCGTGGAGCGAAAGCTCAAGGGCGCCCTGCAGTACGACCTCGGCGAGAGTCTCAAGGCGTACGATTGGGTCGCTTTCTGCCTGCGGCGCGCGATCGCCCGGAAACCCGACGTGCTGCTGCTGCAGAACATCGACTGGGTCAACAACGAAGACGCCCATGCCGCAATCGACTTCGCCGCCGCCGGCGGCCTGCTGGTCACCGCCGTCCACATCCGCGATTGCGCTTTCGGCGCGGCCACCCTCCTGGCGCGCCATTTCTACCCGCGGCGGCGGCAGATCGCCGACCTGCTGCGGATCATCGTGGCTCCGCGGCGGCTGTTCATGGCCTGCACGCACTGCGCCGAGGAATACCGTGTGCCGGCCAACGTCCTGGTCGATTCCGGCCTGCCGGATCCGCCCCTGGGAGCCGACGGCCGCGTCAGCACCTGGCGCGGCCGCGGCTGCCCCATGTGCGAGGACAGCGGAGAGCTGGGCGCCATCGTTGTCTATGAGGTCCTGGACCTGATGGGTGAGATGAAGCGCTTCATCGAGAACGACAATTACTGGGACTGGAGCCAGATCGATTACCTGCGGCGCCAGGCCTGGCAGCACGGCATGCGCACCCAGCGCGAGCTGGCGCTGGAGCGCGTCGTGGCCGGGGACATCAGCCTGCGGCAGGCGCTGCTGAACACCGACAAGCCCGGCTGGCTGGTCAAGGCACAGGCGGCCAGGAAGAAGGTAGATGGGTAGAAGGGTAGATGGGGAAAGAATCGGTTGTCGGCATACAGTGGATGGTAGACGGTAAAGGGCTTGGAAAACTAAAGCACCAAATCCCAAGCACCAAATTCCAAATAAATCCCAAATTCCAAATTCCAATTACCCAAACGAAATCCGCTTTCGGTTTCTCCTCCGCGTTTGGGTCAAGTCCCCGCAAGGGGATTTGGTAATTGGAATTTGGAGCTTATATGGGATTTGGAATTTGGGATTTGGAATTTAAGTCTTCGTATTGCAGTTTTCTGACCGTCCGCCGTTAACCGTCAACCGTAAACCGTCTACCGTCCGCCGAGCCCTGCAAGCCCGGATGGCGTCCTCGGCGTGGTCAGCAGCTCGAAAAACACCTGCCACTTGCGTTCCGGGGAGGCCCCGGGTCCGGCGGTCTTTTCGACGTAGGCGCGCACGATGTCCTCTCCCAGGGTGTAGTTGATGACGTAGCTCCGGTATGCGTTCCAGAAGGCGAGCGACTTGGCGGCCCGCTCCGGGCTTTCCAGGGCATATTGCTCCAGCCAGCGCAGCGCCTCGTCGCGCGTCATTTTTTTGTCCAGAAAGCCGCGGGCGGCCTCGGTCTCCGCATGGCGCAGCTGGCTCAGCAGCCTGCGCACCCGGTCGTATTTTTCAGCCGTCGCCGGGGCCAGACCGGCCAGGGGATACAGAACTTTCCTTTCGAATTCCAGGCGTTCATCATCCGGGAAGAGCAGGTCAATGCCATAATTGGCCGTCCCCTCGGCGATGAGCGACTGCGGGCTGAACAGGGGATAGACCGTGAATTCCACCCAGCCCCGCCCCCTGGACAGCTTCTCCTCCAGCAGGGCATTGTAGACATGGTGGCCGGGATAACCCTCGTGGGCCGCCAGGCGCACGGCTGAGTCGATCTGCATGGGCAGGTCGGTGTTGACCTCGATCAGGCTGAAGGCGTTGCCCTTGTACCAGTTGTAGGCCCCCCAGGGCTTGTCCTTGACGTATGCCGCTTTGAAGCTCTCCCCTTCGGGCAGGGCGATACGGACCAGGGTGCGGCGCCGGCACTCGGCGATGGCGGCGTCAAAGACGGCCGGCAGCCTGTCGGCGGGGATGACGAATTTTTTCCTGAATGCGGACAGCCTCTCTTGCAGGCTGCCTGGCCCGGGCAGCACTTCCTCCAGCGCCGTGATCGTTTTCGCGAACTCCTCCTTGGGATAGACCGGGGCGATGATGTCGTAGAAGAGCTTGGTCTCCTGGTCGAAGGTGAATTTCCGGCCCGAGATGAGGTCGATCTGCGCTTTCACGGAGAGCAATTGCTTGCGCAGGAATTCGGCCCGCAGCCTTTCCATGTCCGACAGGCTTTGGCGCGCGGCCGCATCAAGGCTGCGAACGATTGCGTCCGCTTTCTTCCTGAGCTCGGTTGCCGGGAATCCGCGGCGCAGGACGCTGTCGTCGTGGGTGACGATCCACTCCTTCGGCCCGTAGTAGGCGTCGATGTAGCCGGGGGAGTAGGCACCCACCTCCAGCGCCAGCCTGACGTAGCCCTCGCCGGCCTGATCGAGCGCCCGCTCCGGGGCGTCAGTCGAGAGCGACAAAACGGCGAACGCGGCGAGAACCGCCAGCAGAAGAAAGGCTCGTTTCATGATTCACCTGCAGCATGTTGCGTTGCCCTCATTCTAGTTCATCCCGGCAAAATGGGCAACAACGATCCGATCCGACTAAAAATTCGTGAGATATTTCCACCCCAAGGCCTATCTAAGAACCTAAACAGGTGAAAGCCTCGAGGCCACCCTATCCGCCAACTCCCATCAACCAGGCTTGCTCAAGGAGCGGTTTTTTGCTATTTTATGCCTGATGGAAAAAACGCTGGCTGTCCTGAATGACCTGAAAAAAAGGGGGATGATTGCGGAGTATGCCATCGGCGGAGGCATGGGCGCCGTTTTTTATATCGAACCTTTCCTGACGTATGACCTGGACATATTTGTCATCATCAAGGATGAGGCTGCCCTGGATCCGCTGTCCAGGATATATGAGAATTTAAAGAAAAGCGGGTACAAGCCGAAAGACGAGCAGGTGATCATCGAGGGCGTCCCGGTGCAGTTCCTGCCAGCCTGGAACGATCTCCTCAAGGAAGCCGTTCAGGAGGCCAGGGCGATTACGTATCAAGGAGTTGCCACCCGGGTCATGACCGTAGAGCATCTCCTGGCCATCATGCTGGACTGCGGCCGGGACAAGGACCGCCAGCGGTTCTTGAAGGTTCTCGCCGAGGCTGAGCTGGATCGCAAAAAACTGGAACGGATCGCGGATCGCCACGGCCTGCAGGGAAAATACGCTTCATGGATAAGAAGCAGGCGCTGAAAGAAAAGGAAGCGGGCGCCCGCGAGCTGTTCTCCAGGCTCCTGGCCGGCAAGAACGCATCCCGCCGGCGCAAAGCCCGGATGCCCTACGCGCGCAAAGTCGAGACCGTGGTCCGCCTGCAGGAAATAGCGGCTGCAGCGAGGCGAGCGATGGGGCAGCGGCCTGCCCGCCCCGCCTGGCGCCTGCCGGCGGCATCCAAACCTGCGCCCCGAAACTAGCGGCAACCCACCCCGTTCCCTCTTTATCGACTGAAGCGATCTCGCATCCAGGGAACGGGACATGTCCCACTCCCTCCCCGTGGGTTTCAAAACAGTTGAAATTGACTCTCCATAATCCCTCTGCTACAATTCCATCCGGCCGGAGGGATGGCAGAGTGTTCGTCACACTTTTGTTTCTGCTAGTTCCGGCAATCGCAGAAACAATCTAGTGTGACCATGCCAACACTAGATGTTTTTGGCGATATTTCTGGAATTGCCAAAAACATAGTGTTGGGATCTAATGCGGCGGCGAAAACCGTTGTCCCTTTACGGGGACCGTGGGTTCGACCACTCGGCAATATGCCGAGTGGGGACCGCGAGCCTTGCGAGCGGCCCGAAGGGTGCGCGGCAGCAGCCGCGCATCCCATCCTACTCCCGACGAGTGCCTTAAAATACAGCTAAATTGACACTCCCAAAAGCCTCTGCTACAATTCCACTCGGCCGGAGGGATGGCAGAGTGGTCTATTGCGGCGGTCTTGAAAACCGTTGTCCCTTTACGGGGACCGTGGGTTCGAATCCTACTCCCTCCGTTCCTCCCATCCTCTAATACTCAGTACTGATAAGGGTTTCCGCAATAAGCCCCATGGTCCCCTCTGCCTCTTCCCATCTTTCCTCCTGAAAAATACCGTTGTCCTTGTGCGGGTTTTGTACAGGTAGGCCATATCAGATTATTTGGGGACCCAAGCTGGATCTAGCGTTCCAGCCTAGGTCCTGTGCCGTTTTTTGTGCGGGTAGAGTCTGGGGTCGACCAAGCCCAAATATGTAAAAAAACTTAAAAAAGCGGAAAAGATCTCCCTTAAAGAAGACCAAATCTAGGAAGAAGCAAGTAGGAATGGCCATTATTAGCCTGTCACCATTTTACTTCCTGGGGAACTGCTCTTTGACTTTGGGTTTCCTTTTTGCTAATTTATTCTAGGAGGCGGTCATGAAAGGGTTCTTGCTAGTATTGTCATTGGGAATGATTCTTCTCGCAGCATGCGCAGGATCGATTTCTGCTTCAACAATCTATCTTGACGAAAGCGCAAAAGCCGACAAAAAAGATGCCGCCACCCTCTGTTTCATCCCGAACATCGGGATAGGAATTTTCTCGATTGGCGGGAAAAGCTTTTCAATTGAGGGAAAATCGCGCCAAACCAATATTATCTTTAGAGCCGGTAAAAAAGCGGTGCAACTGGACGACGAGATTTATGGTCGCCTGGATTTTTCCATTGATTTCAAACCAACTAAATACTGCATTTACTATTTGGAAGGAAATACGATCACGGAGAACGATTCCGAGAGGATCCTCTCATTTTTCAGAGACATCGGTCCGGTTATCTATGAAGGACTTCAACACAAGCAGGAGAAAATTGTTTGGAAAAGAGACCAAGAAAAGACTTTTCATACCCAGTTTGATGTTGATAAGCCGAATCTCGCCGACAAAGTCATGCACTTCTATCACGAAAAGTTGAGCGTTACAGATTCAGCGGCTGTTCTCAAAATTGACATAAATACCGCCCTTGTTGCCTTAAAAACTGCGGCTCCCATAATGGACAAGAAGGGAATACAAAACAGCATAGATTTCAAGGGAGATTTAATAAGCAGTGGTACATTGGTGATGAATCCTCGGCGAAGAGGGGCAGCCAACATGCAACTGCTGCAGATTCTCGATTCTCAGCGCTTGTATAATATAGAAAAAATCAGGTTGCTCCCTGGAGAGTATGAGATTGCTGCTTATTACCGCTCTTTGGGAATGGCAGCAACATATTTTACTATGCCCCAAGTGATCAAGTTAAAAGCAGAACCTGCCAAGGGCTATTTAATCAAGGCCATCAAGAGGCGGAACAAGCTGACAAACGAGCAGGAAGTCAAGCTTGAGCTTGAAGAGATCGATCCCTCCGGTAAATAGGCACCCTAACGATACCTCAAACTTCACTTTGCAGTGTTGATATTGACCTAGTAGCCATTTGTATTTCCTGAGGGGATTCTTTCAGTCACAGCAGACCAGGAGAAAAAACTAAAGACAAAATCGGGAGAGGTCTGCCCTAAAGACGACCAAATCCATAGGAGGAAAAACATGGAAAAGAAGATCCAAGAACTCTGCCTTTTACTGATGTACCTGACGGGCTGGGAGGAGGAATCCCGGCAGAAGCCCGGCGAGAAGATCTTCCGGGCCTGGAAGGGATACCTGTTCGAGGTCCTGAACCGGCTCGCCGACGACAAGCTCATCGTTCAGTTCGCCAACACCAAGTCGGTGACACTGACCGTAGCGAGCGATCGTGGATCAAGCCCGCTTGAATATTCTCAGGGAATGACCAGCTCCTGTCCCGGGAAGATCTTGTCGGGGTCCTTCAGCTTGTCCTTGTTGGCATCGAATATCTTCATGTACTCATTGGCCTTGCCGTAGTACTGCTGGGCGATCTTGGACAGGGTGTCGCCGGCCACGACCTTGTGGATGCGCAGGGTGGGGGCGTTCTGCGGCTTGGGCGCCGGCTCGTCGCTCAGGTAGGTGATATCGGCCGCCAGGTCCTGGGCGTAGTTCTTGTCGACCAGCTTGATCTGGTCCCACACCTTGTACATGTCCTGCTTGGTCTTGGCTTCGCCGCGGATGACCAGTTTTTCTCCCTGGACGTGCAGGTTCTTCAGCTGAACTTTCAGCGCGTTCATCGTGTTGAGCACCGACTGGTACTTCAACTTCAACTGATCCAATTTTGCGTCCGCCATGATTCCTCCTTGCTTCATTTGCCCGGGAACGATTTGCCCATCCCCGGATCCATCTTGAAAATATTCTAGTCGTAGGTTTGAGCGATGTCAACAAATTCGGGTTGCATTCTTTATTTGATTCCCCTACCATAGGTCGGGAAACACATTTCAGGAGGGAAAAAATGAGATTGAACGCTCCCACCAAGATCACCTGGATCGTTTCGCTCATCCTGGGTCTTTTGAGCCTTTTGTCCTACTTCGTGGCCATCCCCTTCGTCACCGTCAACCTGTACTGGTTCATGGGCCTCGGCTGGCTGCTGCTGATCCTGTCCACGTTCCTGAAAGGGTTATGACCCTTTAGCCTTTCCCGTTCTCCGTTTGGCCTCTTTCCAACTGATTGCGGGATAGCTTCAGCCGATTTTTCAGTAAAGAAAGATTCCTGAATCGATCGTCAATTGCCGTTTATTCCCGTCCGGCAGCCCGGGTCTCCGCCTGCTGCTCGTTGATCTGCTTCCACAGGCCGGCGCGGCGGATGCCCAGTTTTTCCGGATCGAAATAGAGCGGCTGCCCCGACTTGCGCTGCGCCTCGTAGTCGGTCAGCGTGGCCAGGCCGACGCGGGAAAGCAGCAGGATGGCGATGATGTTCAGCCAGGCCATGAGACCGACGCCGATGTCGCCCAGTCCCCAGGCCAGGGTGGCGGTGCGCACGGCGCCATAGTAGACCATGACCAGCAGGAAGATGCGCGCCAGCGTGATCGCCGGCCCGCTTTTGCGCTTGAAGAGATAGGCCACGTTGGACTCGGTGTAATAGGCGTAGGCCATCAGGGTGGTGAAGGCGAAGAAAAAGAGGGCGACGGCCACGAACTCGCCGCCGAAGCCCTTGAAGATGGTGTCGATGGCGCTCTGCGTCCAGGCCGGTCCCGCCTCTACGCCGGGAAGGTTCTGGGCCAAAAATCCCCCCCGGCCGTCACCGGTGTTGTACATGCCGGTGATCAGGATCATGAAGCCGGTGGCCGTGCAGACCAGCAGCGTGTCGATGTAGACCGAGAACGCCTGCACCAGGCCCTGCTGCGCCGGGTGCGCCACTTCGGCCGCCGCGGCGGCCTGCGGCCCGGTGCCCTGGCCGGCCTCGTTGGAATAGATGCCGCGCTTGACCCCCCAGGCGATGGCCGAGCCGACGATGCCGCCGAACACGGCGTTTTTGCCAAGCGCCGAAGAGACGATCAGCGTGAACATGGCCGGGATGCGCCGGAAGTCGATGGCGATAATGACCAGGGCCATGATGATGTAGCCCACGGCCATGAAGGGAACGAGCAGTTCGGCCGCGCGGCCGATGCGCTTGACGCCGCCGAAGATGATCAGGCCCAGCAGCACGACGATGATGATCCCGGTGACGGCCGGGGTCAGGGCCGGCAGGGCGCCCTGGAAAGCCGAGGCGATGCTGTTGGCCTGGACGCCCGGCAGCAGGATGCCGCAGGAGACGACCGTGACCACGGCGAAGATGGTGGAGTACCATTTCTGTCCCAGCCCCTTGTCGATGTAATAGGAGGGTCCGCCGCGGTAGACGCCGCCGATCTTTTCTTTCCACACCTGGCCCAGGGCCGCCTCGATGTAGGCCGAGCCGGCGCCGAGAAAGGCGATCATCCACATCCAGAATAAGGCCCCGGGGCCGCCGGCGCCGATGGCCGTGGCCACGCCGGCGATGTTGCCCGTGCCCACGCGGCCGCCCAGGGCCATGGCGAAGCCCTGGAAGGAAGAGATCCCCGACTTGGAGGAGCGGCCGCGGAAGAGCTGGCCGACCATGTCCCTGATCAGCCGCACCTGCAGGAAGCGGGTGCGGATGGAAAAGTAGACGCCCGCTCCCAGGCAGAGCAGCACCAGCGGCGTGCTCCAGACATAACGGTTGATCAGGTCGACCCAGTGCTGCACATCCATGGCATTTCTCCTGCGCTGGCCGGGCGGGCTCGCCCGGTTGCTTGATAAAAAAACATTCTATTATAACTGAAGGGCCGGGCGCAAGAGCCGAAGGGGCGTGGTCTCAGTTCAGGTGGTCGAGAAAGCGGATGTAGTCGGCGGGGGGATCGGGGATGAACACACCCAGGTGCTTGTCGGTCTCGGGATCGAGATCGTAGACCTCGCTGTTCCAGCGCACGACGCCGCGCATGCTGACCAGCTCGCCGCCCAGCGTCAGGAGCAGCTTGATCTCGCGGTCGATGGGCACGATCTGGCTTTCGGCATGGATGCGCATGCCGTGGGGCGACAGGTTGAGGGCGGTGCCGGGACAGAAGGTGTCGTTGCTGCCGTACATCAGCTCGATGCAGTGCTGGGTGCGCCGTTCCAATCGTTTTTCCACGGGAAGGTCCTCCGCTAGAAAGAAACTGAAGGGGCGATTATACAACAAAAAAGACTATTTGGGAAATCTCGCGGCGCCGGCCGAGACGGCGCGGGCGAAACTGCGCATCACCCAGAGATGGGCCAGGGCCTGGGTCAGGTTGTAGACGGGCCAGGGGAGCGTGGGCCGGTAATCATGTATGGCCACCAGCACGGCGCTGCCGCCCAGCACTTCGCGGAACTCCAGGCGCGGGCGGCGGGTGGCGCAGTCGGTCCTGCGCGCCAGCAGGCCGCCGGTGATGTAGAACAGCTGGCGGACGGAGGCGGCGCTGCGCTGAGAATCGAAGCGCAGCTCGAGGAGTGAAATGCGCAGCGGGCGGCTGCGGATGACCAGGCCGCCGTCGCCATCGACGTCGGCGCGGAGCAGGGAGCGGAAGAAGCGCGGCAGCCAGATGGTGAAGCGCAGCGCCAGCCAGCGTGCGCTCCGTCCAGGCGGCAGCTGGATGCGCTGCACCGAGCGGACGGTTTTGCGGCCGGAGCGGGGGATGAGGCGCTTGCGGCGCGTCTCGAGGGCATGGATGGAGCGAAAGCGGCCGCTGCTCCTCTCCTCCTGCAGCGACGCCCGCACGGCCTGCTCCAGCGTGAACGGCATCAGCCCCGCCTTGATCTGCAGGCTCAGGTCGCTGCTGAACAGGGAATGCTTCAAACTTTCGACCAGGGGCGAAACGAGCTGGCGCGGATAGCCGCTGATCAGGGCCAGGAAGGCCTTGGAGAATCCGATCAGCTGGAAAGGCAGGTTGAAGAACAGGCGGCGCCGGCCCAGCAGCCGGGCGCTGCGTTCCAGAAGTTCGCGGTAGGTCATGATGTCGTTGGAGCCGATGTCATGGCTGCGGTTCTCCGTCTCCGGGTTCTCCAGGCAATGGCGCAGCAGGCGGATGGCGTCGGAGAGGGCCACCGGCTGGATCAGGGAGGCGGACCAGCGCGGGCAGGGGATGACCGGGGCCCGCTCCAACACGGTGCGGAACATGCCGTAGGAGGAGCCGCGCAGGCCGATGACGATGCCGGCGCGCAGGGTGGTCAGCGGCACGCCATGGGCCCCCAGAGTCAGCTCCACCTCGCGCCGGCTCAGGATGTGGCGCGAAAGATCGGCCTGGTCGGGGATCATGCCGCCCAGGTAGATGATGTGGCCGACCCCGGCCCTGGCTGCCGCCCGGGCGAAATTGTCGGCGCAGATCAGGTCGAAATCCTGGAAGGTCCCCTGCGTCAGGCGGGCCGACGGCAGCATGGAATGCACCAGGTAGAACGCAGACCCGGCGCCGGCGACGGCGCGCTCGCATTCGAACAGCGAAAAGAGATCGCAGCGCCGCCATTCGGCGTCGGGGGGGAAGCCGTCCGGGCGGTCGCCGCGGCCGAGGCCGATGATCGGGTAATCGGCGCGGAGCTCGCTGGCCAGGGCGGTGCCGATGAAGCCGCCGGCGCCGGCGATGACCACGGAGGGTTTGGCTGTGCGGATCATGATGCGTTCCGATCGTTCAGCGCCATTGTAGGGGAAGCGGCGCCGAAAGGCAATGTCGCCGCCGCCGGGTGATCGCGGGGGGCGGGACGAGTGCGCCCGCTGATGTTTTATTGTATAATCGCTGGCGAATGAAAAAGCATGCCGCTTGTCCCTGTCTTTCCGATCCGGAGGCGCCGGTCGGTTTTTTCGACTCCGGCGTCGGCGGGCTGTCGGTGCTGCGCGCCGCGCGCCGCGCCCTGCCGCGGGAAAACATGATCTATTTCGCCGACTCGGCCCATTGCCCCTACGGCGGTCGCAGCAGCGGATTCGTCCGCAGCCGCTCGCTGGCCATCACCCGTTTCCTGCTGGCGCGCGGGGCCAAGGCCGTGGTCGTGGCCTGCAACTCGGCCAGCGAGGCCGCCCTGGAGCACCTGCGCCGGTCCTTCCCCGGGCTGGAGTTCGTCGGCATCGAGCCGGCGGTCAAAGTGGCGCAGCGCCTGAGCCGCAACCACAGGATCGGTGTCCTGGGAACGTCGCTGACGCTGGGCGGGGAGCGTTTCTCCCGGCTGTTGGAGAACTTCGCGGCGGGAACCGAGGTGTACAGCCAGCCGGTCGCCGGCCTGGTGGAGAGCATCGAGGCCGGCCGTCTTGACGATCCGCGCACGGACGCCATCATCCGCAGGAACCTGCGGCCGCTGCTGAAGAAGGGGATCGATACGCTGGTGCTGGGCTGCACCCATTACCCGGTGATCAAGGAGCGCATCGCGGCCGCCTGCGGACCGGGCGTCGAGGTGATCGACACCGGCCTGCCGGTCGCTCGCCAGCTGCGGCGGCGCCTGGGGGCCCGCAACCTGCTGCGTCTCTCCCTGGGCGCCGGCCGGATCGAGTATTTCAGCAGCGGCGAACCCGCCGTGGTGGCGCCCGTCATGCGCGCGATCATGGCCGATCCGTCCCTGCGCGTGATCCGGCGCGCCCCGTAGGGTATGCGGCTCAAGGGCGGCCGCGGTTGATTTTTGCGTGCGCATGGTCTATAGTAGGCGCCTGAAGGCGCCGGCGGGGACGGATGGACGAGCCTGCGGCCGGCGCAAGGGGAATGAGGGTTTTTTATGAGAATACTGCCGGTTTCATCGGGAAAAGGCGGCGTGGGCAAGACGACTTTCGCCCTGAATTTCGCCCTGGCCCTGGCCAGGACGAGCCGCACGATCCTGCTCGACCTCGATACCGGCACCTCCAGCCTGCGCAATTTCCTCGATGTCAGGGTCGAGCGCGACCTGTTCCATTTCTTGAAGAAAGACCAGCCGCTCGAGTCGTGCTGCCAGGCGCTGCCGCCGGCCATGGACCCCGAGGGCGCCTTCGCCAACTTCAGCTTCATCGCCTCGCCGGGCGGCTTCGTCCAGGACATCGTCAATTTCGCTCCCGAGGTCAAGGAGAAGCTGATCGCCGGCATCAACGGGCTGCAGGCCGATTACCTGGTCGTCGACATGAAGGCCGGCCTGGACCGCAACGTCCTTGAATTCCTCCCCTTGTCCAACAGCGGCATCCTGCTGTTCACTCCGCGGCTGAAGGCCGCCACCGCCACCGCGGCCGAGATGGCCAAGGCCATCCTGTTCCGCATGCTGGACATCATGCTTTCGTCGCCCCTGCTTCAGGGCCGCTTCGCTTCGGGCCCGGAAGACGCCCAGGCATCGGTGTTCCAGCGCCTGCGCGATTTCCTGGAGAGCGGCGGCGGCGACTCGGGAGGCAACCTGGACGACCTGATCGACGAGGCGGCGGCGCGTTTCCCCGAGGACAATTTCCTGCGCGTCTTTCGCTTTTACCTGGAGAACTACAAGGTCTACTATGTCCTGAACCAGTTCAACAGCGTGGCCGAGTCGGTCGAGAACACCATCAAGCCCTTCGTCGAGGAGATCTTCCGCAGCGCCTCCTCCAAGGTGACCTTCCACAACCTGGGCTGGGTGGTGGATGATGAGCAGGTGCGCCGCTCCGGCGAGACCGGGGTGCCTTACCTGGTGCGCCGCTATTATCAGAAGCGGCAGGCCGCGCCGCCCGCCCCGGATGCCGACGCCAGGCTGCGCGAGATGTTCGGCCTCGGCCCGGCCAAGCCCCCGCCCGGGAAGAAGAAGGACCTGGCCCGTGAACTGAGCGGCCAGCTCGACCTGCTGCGCAAGATCTATGTCTTCAACGCCGGCAAGGACCCCGAGACCAACCTGGATTTCATCGCCGCCCGCGCCCGCGACCTTTCCGCCAATTCGGTCCACCAGTTCGGCATGAAGCGCATCTTCTCGGTCCAGGAGTTCCTGGAGCGCTTCCAATCGCGGCTGACCTGAAGCCCCGCCGCCACGCCGCGTCCGGCCGGCGGCGGGTGCGGCCTCACTCGAAGTGCAGGAAGAAAAAATCGTTCTCGCGCCGGGCCGCGCTTTCGATGCCCACGTGGACCAGGGTCTTTTTCCCCAGGGAGAATTTCTTCAAATTCCTGAGCGCCGTGCGCACCCGGAATTCCTCTGCCCGCTCTTCCGCGGCCAGGACATGCCGGCCGTTCCTGACCTTCAGGTTGACGTTTCCCGTCCGCGAGAACCACAGGTTCACCCTGTCGGCGGCGCTGCCGTCCAGGTCAAAAAAAAGGTCGTACTCCTTGCCGGCGAGCATTCTGAAACCGCCCATTTCCTGCTTGTGGACGAAGTTCCTTGAGTTGCTGAAAAAAGAGAGCCCGGCAGCGCTGTAGCGCGTCTTCAGGTGCACGTGAGGCAGCAGGCAGACGGCGGCGACGACCAGAATGCCCAGGGCGGCATAAAGGGCCCGGGCGGTTTTTTTCAGGGACGGCCAGGGCTTCCCAAAGTAAAAGGCAACGAGTCCCAGGGTCAGCAGGCCAAGCCAGATCCAATTGGGAAGGTAGGCGGCGTTGGGTTTCTTGAGGAACGAGGGAAAGAGCGATGCCAGGTTCACCGCCCGGCTGCCGAGAAAGAGCAGCAACCCCGAAGCCCGCTGGCTCACTTCCCGGGTCACCGGCTGGTAGAGAAAAAGCGGATAGTAGAGCAACCAGACCGACGCGAAGATCCCCAGGCCGCACAGCAGGTTGAACAGCGTGCGCTGGCCGCCGGAGGCGTGCCGGCGATAGGCGGCCAGGAAAACCATCATGATCCAGGCGACGAAGAGGGTGGGCCGGGCAGCCGGCGAGTAGCCGCCGCGGACGGTGGTGAAGGCATGAAACAGGACATGGGCAAGGAACAGCGCGGCTAGCAGGGGAAAATCGCGGATGCGCTCGCGAACCTCTTTCTTGAAGGCCAGAAAGGCGAGCAGGAAGAGCGGGGCGTAGACCAGGAGCCCATCGCGCTGGTCAAGGAAAAACGAGAGCAGGGTCTCGACCTTGAATTTCAGCGGGATGGCCAGGAAGTTCCCTTCCGGCGATATGACGCGGGGATCGAACGAGCCGTACAGGACTTTGCTGTACAGCCCCAGCAGAACCAGGCTCAAGGCAGGGGCGGCGAAGAAAATCGCCAGCCGTCTCGCCCGGTCCGCGAGCGGCTCCTCGCGGCCCATGATGCGGGCGGAGGCATAGAGCGCCATGAGCAGCGCCGCGACGGCGAATTTCAGGTGGAACCAGGGCACGAGGGCGAGGAAAAGTCCCGAGAGGAAATGGCCCCTTCCGCCCTGGAGGGAAAGACAGGCGAAGATGACCAGGGCGGCGGCCGGCAGTTCGGGAAACAGGTGCACGGCGTGGAACAGCAGGGGGAAGGTGAAGAGGAAAAAGATGAAGAGGCCGTCATTCTCTTCATCCACCAGCATTCGTCGCAACGCCAGGAAAAGACCCAGCGCGAAAAAAGCATTGATGAAGGCGGCGGCCAGGCGGAAGAAAAGATGGCCGGGGACCGCTCCTGCCAGCAGGTTGAAGAGGAAGTAAAAGGGGACGAGCAGGAAGGAAATCCCGGGCATGTGGAACGAGTGGTAGGCGCCGGCGCGGATCGAACCGTGAAAGCGGACCTCTACGGGTAGGTAGCTGAAATAGGACCTGCTCTCCAGGTTGTTCTTCAGGTCGAAATCGCCGTCCTCGACCAGGCTCTGGGCGATCATGATGTAGTGCGGCTCGTCGCCGGAAAGATGAATGTTCTGCGCGTACAGGACGGCCGCCGCCAGCGCGAACACGACGAAGCACGACAGCCACAGGCGCCGCGGGCCGAGCGCGGCCAGGGAGATGCGCCGTTGCAACAGGAAGCGCCGGCGCGCGATGGCCCAGATGTAAACCAGCATGAAGAAGCAGGCCAGGCGAATGCGGAAATCGCCCACCGATGCGTACTGCACCAGCAGCAGCGGGGAGAACAGCATGAGCGGGTAAGGCGTCGGGCCGGGGACGGTCAAGAATCGCCAGGCAGTCTCACTGGCGGCGATCCAGGCGCCGAAACCCAGCAAAAGGAACAGGCCGCCGTCGCCCAGCCCCCAGGTAACCAGCAGCGCGGCGGCCCCCATCAGGCTCGGCAGCAGGCGCTGCCGGCTGGAATGGGCGTCGTTTTTCATCCTGGCTGCCGATTGAAGCCCGGGGTCAGATCCACTGGCTGAGATTGACGTAGGCCTTGATCTTGTTGTCGGCCTCGCGCAGCCGCGCCGAGAGGCTGCGGGCCAGGGTGATCAGGATCTTCACGCCGCTGGCGGGTTCTTTCTCCACGAAGCGCATGAAACGCTCGCGGCTGATCTCCATGATGAAGGTGTCGCAGTGGGCGATGGCGGTGGCGCTGCGCGGCAGGTCCTCCAGCAGGGCCATTTCGCCGAAGAAATCGCCCTTTTTCAGGACGGTCAGGGTTTCCTCGCCGCTGACGTCGGCGCGCTGGGTGATGCGCACCTCGCCGGAAAGGATCACCAGCAGCGAATCGCCCGGTTCGTTCTCCTCGAAGATGGTCTCGCCGCCCTGGAAGACCCGCTCGGAAAAAAGGTAGGCCAGCTCCTTGACCGGGCCGAAGTTCAACTCGCTGAACAAACTGAGTTTCTTCAGGATGTCGATGAGGATGTCTTTGTCGAGACCCATGGGCGCCATTGTAGCATAAAATCCCGGCCGGGGACAATTCCGCCGGCAGCGGCGGATCCGTCCGCGTGACAAGGGGAAACGGGCGGCAATAAGGGAATGACCCAGCCAGCAACGCCGCCGGCGTACTATTGCGCGGAGAGCAGAAGCCCTCCCAGCCCGGCACGGATGTATTCCCTGAGAAAGCGGTAGACGTCGGGATGGGACAGGGGCAGGTCGCCGGCATGGGCGCGGGCCTCGGCCGAGGAAACGGCGAACGACCCGCGCGCGGCATGAAAGGCGAAGCGCAGGTCCACCGCGTCCAGGCTGACCAGCAAAGAGAGCAGCGTCCCTTCGAGGTCGCCCAGGGGCGGGCAGTCCAGGTGGCTCCTCTGCATGCTGGCCCGGATCCGCGTACCGTGTCCCAAGCGGCTGGAGATGGCGAAATCGCCGCGGCAGACCTCGGTGGTGGCCTTGAGCAGCGGGATGCCCAAACCGACTTTTTTGAAGCTCTTGCTGGTGAAGAACGGGTCCTGCACCTTGAGCAGGGTCGGGCCATCCATGCCCTGCCCGTCGTCGGCCACTTCCATTTCCAAGCTGTCGCTGGCGCGGGATTCGCGGAACTGCACGCGGATGACGCGGGCGCCGGCGGCCACGGAGTTCTGCACCAGGTCCACCAGGTGGAAGCACAGATCCTCAACCATGGGTCTCCGGGCAAATGGCATGGAACGTCCCGGCTTTCGCCGCCGCCAGCAGCATGGACAGCGTCGGTGACGGCACCGAGAACACGGTGCGTGCCCTGCCGATATCCCGGAGAAAATGGGCGTCGGAGTTGCGCAGCAGCGGATGGCCGGCCAAGGCGGGGAAGTCCCGCAGCGCGCGCGCTTGGGGCGTAGCGCAGGCGATCTCCAGCGGCGAGCCCTCGAGTTCGGCGGGCACCATGCCCAGGTTGACCAGCAGGCCGAATGGCGGGGCCTCGACATGGGCCGGAACCACGAGACCGTCATGGCGGCGCACCAGGTCGACCAGTTCGGGAACGGAGATGTCCAGCGCGTTGAGCAGCAGTTTCTCCTCGTGGCGGACGATATTGTCCTCCTCGTCGACCACCACCTGGTCGCCGAAATAGTCGGGATGGTTCGGCGTGTCGGGCAGCAGCTCATAGATGTGCCGGTTGAAACGCTCGGCCTGGAGGCGGTCTTCGAAATAACAGAGCATATGCACGTCTTCGCGGGTCTGCGCCTCCATGGCGAAGAGCACCTTGACCCCGGACTTTTGCCCCAGCGCCGCCGCCGTGAAGCCGTTCTCCATGCTGTTGTGGTCGGTGACGGCGATGAGGTCCAGGGCGAGTTCCGCGGCCCGGCGCACGATGGCCGCCGGGGACATCTCCAGCGAGCCGCAGGGCGAAAGGGTGGAATGGATGTGCAGGTCGGCCGTTATTCTCATCGCTGGCGACTATCTTATGAAAACGGCGCCCGGATGTCAACCGCGGGGCGAAGCGCGCCGCTCGCTTCCGCCGGGCTCAATGGCTGAGCTGAAAGCTGACCTGCACCCCCAGCAGGCGCCGGTCGGGAACGTGCGGCTCGGCGTCGAAATAGGGGCAGAAGAAGCGGTCGCTCTTGATCTTGACGTGGAAAAGGTAGCGGCGGACGTCGACGCGAAAACCGGGAACGTTGCGGAAGGTGAGGATGCGCACTTCACCCGGCTTGATGAACACCCGCTGCTTCTTGTGCTCGACATGGACGGTGGCCTGGTTGGCCAGCGGGTTGTTCTTCAGCTGCACGGTCAGGGTCTTCACCGCCCGCGGGGCCAGCAGAAACAATTCCATCTCCTTGTCGGCATGGGTCCAGAACGTCCCGCCCTCCATGGGGTTGAAATTGTCGTTCAGGAAAAACAGGGTATACTGGTCGCCGATCTTCTTGTGGAAGGCCTTGGGATTGATGTTGCTGGGGAGCGTCGCGTACTGGGTCTTTTCGACGGGAAAGAACCTGGCCGGAAAGGACATTCCCGGGAAGCGGGGATAGGCGGAATGGAACAGGCCGTTCATGTAGGTCGGCGCCAGGAAGACCGCCGCGACCGCCACCGGCAGCAGCATGAAGCGGAAGAGCCGCTCGCGGAAGCCGAGGAAGAAGAACAACGGGTAAATGCTGAGGAAATAGCGGTTGCCCAATGAGCCGCCGCCGCCGAAATAATTGTCCGGCATCAGCAGGATGCAGCACAGGATGGCGGCCACGATGGCGGCGAACAGGAACCAGTCCTCCGGCCGTTTTTTCTGGAGAAAGAAAAGCAGCAGGAGAAAAACCGCCGGGAAGAAATAGATGACCATGCCGGTGAAGCGGCCGAAAAAATAATAAAAGGCATTGTACAGGGCAATGGCCGGGCTTAGGTAAAAACGGCTCCAGTACGTGTCGGTGCTCATCTGCTGGCCGGTGTCGAAGGAAAAGTCCTTGCGCTCGAGGGGGAAATTGCCGTAGAACGAGTTCCGCTCGCCGCCCTGGTAGTTGAGCTCGCCCGTCTGGGCGTAGTTGAAGGCGAACAGCCCGGCCAGGAACAGGATGCTGATCAGGGCCAGGCCAATGAAGCGTTTCCATTCCCTGCGGTAGAAAAGGAACAGGAAGAGCAAGCCGATGTGCACCAGGTTGTTGGGCTTGGAGAAGACGGCCGCGGCAAAGAAAACGCCGGCCAGGTATGACCAGTGCGGCCGCTTGAACTCGTAAAAGAAGAAGAAGAGGGCGGCGAAGTTGACGAAGAAGTTGAACAGGTCGGCGGTGATCCACCAGATGTAGACGAAGAGGACGCTGGCCAGCAGGTACATGACGGTGAAGGCGAAGCTCCGCCCCGGGTCATGCCGCTGGCGCAGCAGCAGGAAGCCCATCAGCAGCGCCAGGAAGAGCATCAGCGAGTTGGCCAGCAGGATGCCGTGGCTGCCGAACAGCCTGAAGAACGGGGCCAGGGTCAACGGGTAGATGAACGACTTGGCGTAGACCAGGCGGCCGTCGCCGGTTTTCTTTAGGAAAAGCCCCATGGGCCCGCCCGAGAAGTGCGCGCGGATGCGCTGGATGTCGGCGCGGGTGTATTCCAGGTCGCCGTCATACGCCAGGCTCTGCATGATGGCAAAATAAGTCGATTCGTCGGAGAAGAAGCCGCCGTTCTTGACCTTGGGCAGATCGCTGCCGAAGGAGAAGCAGAGCAGGAAGAGCAACAGCAGGGCAAAAGAGATCTTAATGGCTTTCGGCGTCATTGGTTGGCCCATTATATCAGAATTGGAGCTGATGTGAAAATGGCACCCGGCCGTCGGGCTTGAATCGCCGGCGGCAATAATGGAATGATCCAGGGCGCCAGCCTCCCGTCACCTGCCTCCCCGCTTTTTCAGGCGCAGGCCGGCCTGGCGGCGAAAAAACACGGCGATCGAATCACGCCTCCCCATCGCGCGGACCGGGCCGCCGTCCGCCAGGATGCCCATGAGCGACGCCAGCGGCCGCAACGGATCGAATTCCCCGGCGAGCAGGGTGGCAAAGCCGCCGGCGCGCTTCTCTTCGCCGGGGAGCGGCAGCGGGTCGGAACCGCGCAGGACAGGCCGGCCCTGACGCTCCATCATGCGGAAGGCGCGCGGTGCCGGCCAGAAGGAAGGCCGGGCCGGGTTGTCGGCCAGGAATAGCCGCGGCGGCGCCGGTGCCGAGGCCAGTTGCTCCACCAGGCGGCCGCGGCGGCCGAGCCATTTGCCGGCTCCCCAGGGGATGATGGCCAGGACTCCGGCCGCGGTCAGCGCTTCCAGCACGCGGTCCAGCGGCAGCCCGTCATCGATGGCGGGAAAGCCCCCCGCGGTCAATACTTCGAGGCGCTCCGCGGTGATGACCTGCCGGCCCTGGACGATAAAAGCCATGAGTCCGTCATTGCCGGACAAGGCCAGGGAATAGGGCTCGGAAGTGGCCGCGAAGGAACAGCCTCCCGGCAGCGATGCCCCGGGCGCCGCCCAGCGGTTGAACCAGTCGCAGCCTGGTGCTTCGGTCAGCAGGGCCAGGCGCTGGCAAGGGATTCCATCGTTCTGGCGGGCCTTGGTGTCCCCGGCGAGGTTGCGGCATAGCGCCCGCCAAAAAAGCTCCGGGTCGTACTCCTCGTAAAAATGCAGGTGAAAATCGGCGGCGACGCGCGCGAACATGTCAGGGGACCGGAGCCAGGAATTGCCTGTGCCAAAGGGCAAGGTTCACCAGGCTCCAGAGCAGGTGATCGTGGTTACGGCTGCCGGCGCGGTGCTCGGCGACAAGGCGCCGGACGGTTTTGCCGTCGAACCTTTCGGCGATGAACGGCGAGTTGCTCAGCACATCGTCCATGTAGGACAGCAGGTCGCCGCGCAGCCAGTGCTTGATCGGAAAGCTGAAGCCGTGCTTGGGCCGGTACGCGATCCCCGGCGGAAGAAGATCGGCCATGGCTTTCTTGAGCACCGCCTTGGTGGTCCAGCCGGCCAGCTTGAGGCGCGCCGGGATGCGCATGGCGAACTCGACCAGTTCATGATCGATGAGCGGGGCACGGATCTCCAGGGCGCAGGCCATGCTCATCTTGTCCACCTTCATCAGGGGATTCTCGGGCATCATGAATCCGAGCTCGCAGAGAATTTCACGCTCCAGGTCGCCGCGGCCCCCGGCGTCCTCGGCGGCGCGGTCGGCCCAGGCAAGGGTGGAGGCCAGGACCTCCTCGCCGCTGCGCTGGCGGAAAATGCCCGCGGCGGTTTCCGCGGTAAGAAAATACTGCCAGCGCATATGGCCGCCGGCGGGGAGGGCGGCGCCCTGAAAGAAGCGCCGCAGGCTGTTCAACGCGCCCTTTTTCTGGGGCCGGTCGGGAAGGGAAGCGGCGAGGCGGCCGGCCGCCCGGCGCAGGGGGGAGGGAAGCCGGCGCAGGTAGCGTTCGGCCTTGCTGGCCTTGAAGCGGTCGTAGCCGGCGAACACCTCGTCGCCGCCTTCCCCTGAAAGACAGACAGTGACGTGCTCGCGGGCCTTGCGGCAGATCAGGTAATAAGGCAGGACCGAAAATTCCGAGAAAGGCTGGTCCAGGTGCCAGACCGCCTTCTCGATGACCTCCGGAGTAATGGGGTCGATCATCAGCTCGCTGTGGTCGGTGGCGAAATGGCGGGCGACCTTCCGGGCGTAGGCGAATTCGGAAAATCCCGATTCCCTGTAGCCCAGGGCGAAGGTGCGGATGGAGCCGGCATCGGCGCGGCGCATCATGGCCACCACCGTGCTCGAGTCGATGCCGCCGGAGAGAAATGCCCCCAGGGGCACGTCGCTTTCCAGGCGCAGGCGCACGGCCCGCTCAAGATGGCCGCGCAGCGCCTCGATCCACTCCTTTTCCGGGCGTTCTTCGCTTTCCTGGCGCAGGCGCCAGTACGGCCGGATCACGGCGTTCCCGTCGCGCCATTCCAGCCAGTGGCCGGCGGGCAGGGCGCGGATGCCGGCAAAGGCGGTCAGGGGCGCGGGGATGAACTCGAAGCCCAGGAAGCAGTCGATGGCGTCGTCGTCGATCCCCCTGGGCACGCCGGGATTCCGCAGCAGGGCCTTGATCTCCGAGGCGAAGGCGAGTTGGCCGCCGGACTGGGAGTAGTAGAGCGGTTTTTCTCCCAGCCGGTCGCGGGCCAGCAGCAGCCGCCGCTCCTTGACGTCCCAGAGGGCGAAGGCGAACATGCCGTTCATGCGCCGCAGGCAATCGATGCCCTCTTCCTCGAAGGCGTGCAGCAGCACCTCGGAATCGGAGCGGCTGCGAAAGACGTGACCCCGGCCTTGCAGCCAGCTCCGCACTTCGCGGAAATTATAGATCTCGCCGTTGTGCACCAGCCACAAACTGCCGTCCTCGTTGGCGATGGGCTGGCGGCCGTTCTCGGAAAGGTCGATGATCGACAGGCGGCGGTGCCCCAGGGATATCCCGGGAGCGCAATGGTAACCGTCCTGGTCGGGGCCGCGGTGGGAAAGCGCGTCGGCCATGGCTTGCACGACCCGTGAGTCCTCCCAGGTGAAGCCGCAGATGCCGCACATGGTCAGCGCCCCCCGTTGCCGGGTTGCGGGCGGCTGATCTCCCCCCAGGTGCGGCACATGCCCGCGGTGACGTCGTAGCGCGGCGCGAATCCCAGAAGGTTTTTTGCCTTGGCGATGGAAAACGCCGTGTTGTTGGTGAAAAATTTCAGCGTGCGGGTGGAAACCGGCGGTTCGCGTTTCAGCATCAGCGACAGCCTTTCCACCGCGGCGAAGAGCGGGCGGGCCAGGAACAGCGGCAGGTGGATCCAGGGAGGGCGGCAGCCGCAGGCGGCGGCCATGTGGCCCAGGAGCTCGCGCAGGGTGATGGCGGCGTCGTCGCCGATGATGAACGTCTCGCCCACGGCCTCGGGCCGGACGGCGCAGAGCGCGCAGGCGAGGTTGAAATCGTCGATATGGATGCAGTGGCGCAGGCCGCGGCCGGAACCGATGAAGACGAACGTGCCCTTGCCCAGCGAGCGGAACAGCTTCCGGGTGCGCGGGCAGCCCGGGCCGTACACCCAGACCGGGCGGATCACGACCAGCGGCAGTCCGGTCCGCGCCGCCTCGGCCCGCACGGCTTCCTCACCGGCCAGCTTGCTTTTCTCGTATACCAGGTCGGGATGGCAGGGGGTCGTTTCGTCAGCGGGCGGATCGCTGATCTCGCCATAGACGCCGACGGTGCTGCAGTGGACGAAGCGGCCGACGCCGGCCTCGCCGCAGAGGCCGACGAGCTGGCGGGCCCCGTCGCGGTTGATGCGCCAGTAGGCCTCCTCGCCCAGGCTGACCACCAGATGGGCGCTGGCCAGGTGAAAGACCACGTCGGCCCCGGACACGATCTTCCTCATCGACTCCGGGTCGCCGATGTCGGCTTGGAAAATTTCCAGTGCCGCTCCGGCGTTCAGCGCGTCCAGCCTTTCCCGGTGCAGGTCCACGGCGCGCACGTCGTTGCCGCGGGCGAGCTGATCCCTGACCAGCTGCAGCCCCATAAAGCCGTTGGCGCCGGTGACGACGGCGATCATTTGGCGCACACGGCCACCACGGCGTAACCGCGGGTGAAGAAGACCAGGACATCGAGACGGGAGACCAGCCAGAAGAAAGGATAGGCCAGGGAGTACAGGCGGTAACTTTTTTTCACCGCGTTGAGCTGGTCCTTGCTGACCGGGGCGATCGTGCCCTCCTCGACCTTGGCGGAGCTTTTCCTGGCCAGAACCTTGACGTAAAGGAAATTGATCGCCAGTTCGATCATCTCGGTAAAGAAACGGGCATAGGAGTCGCCACGGCGAAAGGTCAGCCCGGTGGTTTCCGCCAGCCGGCGCAAGTCGGGAATGTCGAAGCCGATGCGCCGGTGCCCGTAGGCCCTGGCGTCCATGCCGACGGCCTTCTTGATGCGCACCGCCAGCTTCTTTTCGTTGCCGTTGGGGGTGGTGATGATCACGGTGCCGCCCGCCCGGGCGACGCGCGCCAGTTCGCGGGTAACGGGCAGGGGATCATCCAGATGCTCGTGCACGTCGATGCTGACCACCAGGTCGAAAGCTCCGTCGGGGAAGGGCAGGCGGGACAGGCCGCGGTCGATGCGGATCACCGGTTCGCCGAGGAGCTCCTCCATTCCCGGAATGCCCTGCGCTTCAAAATCAGCCCAGGTCCAGCGGCCGCCCATTTCGCGGATCTTCCAATTGATGGCGCCGTTGTTGTCGCCGCAGGTCACCAGCAGGCAGGTGCGGTTCTCCAGGCAGGGAAAATGGCGGGCCAGGGTCGCGACCTTCATCTTTTTTTTCAGCGAGCGGTTGAACATTTTCAGTTGCCAGGGCGTTCCGGTCTCGGCAGTTTTTTTATCTTCCATGTAGCGGCATTGTAAGGCAAAGCGGGCAATTTTTCAATAGGAGGGGCACGCCGCCCGGGCCCATCCCCGCTCCGATCGGCGAGAGCCCGGGCGCGGCTCCTTGACAGGCACGGCCGTTCGGGTATAATTAAAACCATGACAATCATGATTTGGCGAAGAATACTGATGTTGACCTTGGCCGCGTTATTGCTCACGGCCTGCGGCGCCGGCAAAAAGGAGAAGATCCAGGTTGTGGTGCTGGGCTTCGACGGCGCCAACTGGCCGACCATCGATCCGCTGATCGCCGAGGGCAAGCTGCCGTTCATCCAGAAGCTGAAGCAGGAGTGCGCCTGGGCCGATTTCCAGACCGACGTTCCCACCAAGTCGGCCGTGGTCTGGACCAGTATCGCCACGGGCAAGACCATGCTGAAGCACGGCATCCTCGACTTCGCCTTTGTCCAGGCGAACAACATCCAGGTGCCTTATTCCAACGCCGAGAAGCGCGAGCCCTCCCTGTGGCAGATGCTGGACCGCTTCAACATGCGCAGCGTGGTGATCAACTGGTTCGTGACCTACCCGCCCGACAGCTTCAACGGCGTGATGGTCTCGGACCGCTTCCGCCAGATCCTGAACAAGAAGCCCGAGGCGGCCAACGAAATGATCGACACCGTGCATCCCAGCATGGACTTCTACCGCTTGAAGCAGGTCGTCCGCCGCGATTACCGGGAGATCATCGAGCGCATCGATCTGCCGGATTTCCCCGAGATGTTCCAGGAGCTTCACCCCGACAGCAATTTCAGGAAGTCGTTCACGCTGGGGAATTCCCGGGCCTTCGTCAAGCAGGACGCCCTGGTCGAGGATGTCACCGACCTGCTCTTCAAGACCAAGGAGGCCGACCTGTACATGACCTATTTCCGCCTGCCCGATGTCGTCCAGCATTTCGTCCTGGGCCTCATCCCCGACGAGCAGCTGGAGGGGGTTTTCTATGAGGGCAGGGATTGGAGCATCAGCGAGGAGAAGCGCCGCGAGGTCACCGGCCGCATCGCGAAAGTGATGGAGCCGGTCTACCGGTACATGGACCGCCTGTTGGCCAAGTACATGAGCGATCCCAGGTTCCGCGACGCGTATTTCCTCGTCATGTCCGACCACGGCTTCAGCCTCTACGGCGGCGGCTACAACCATTACAATCTCCCCGACGGCATCGGGCCTCCGCCCGGCATCCTGCTGGTCAAGGGCCCCGGGGTGCGGCCGGGAAAGATCGATGCCTCCATCTACGACATCGCCCCCACCGTCCTGCACCTCTTCGGCCTGCCCCTGGACCGCGCCATGGACGGCAAGCCGCTGCGCGACATCTTCAAGCTGAGCCGCAAGGCGAAGTACACCACCTACCGGCTGGACCGGGAGAAAAAGAGCATTGCCCGCAGCGAATCGGACCGCGAGACGCTCGAGGAACTGAAGGCCCTGGGGTATATCAACTGATGGGACGGGCGAAACTCGTGAACGGACGGCGGAGAACGCTCCTGGCGCCGGCGGCGATCCTGCTGGCGCCGCTCCTGGCCGCGGCCCTTTTCCTTTGCTCGTGCCAGCGGAAGGCCGGGGCGCCCGAGCGCTACAATGTCCTGCTGATCGCCGTCGACACCCTGCGCGCCGACCGCCTCGGCTGCTATGGCTATCCGCAGGCGACCAGCCCGCGCCTCGACGCCTTCGCCGGGCGCAGCCTCTTTTTCGAGCACGCCTTCTGCCCGATACCCAAGACCTCGGCCTCGTTCGCCTCCATGATGACCGGGCTCCATCCCCACGTGCACAAGACCAAGCCCAACCGCGGCACGCTGAACGAGAAGTACCTCACCCTGGCCGAGCTGCTGCAGGCCGAGGGCTACGAGACCGCCGCCGTGGTCGACAACGCCAACCTGTCGAGCTTCTTCAAGTTCAACCAGGGGTTCTGGTCCTACACCGAGGTCTGGAACGAGGTGGAGGACAAGAGCGGCTCCACCCCCTTCATCACCGCCCGCGTCCTCGACTTCCTCGCCGCGCCGCGGCAAAGGCCGTTCTTCATGTGGGTGAACTACATCGAGCCCCACACCCCTTACATCCCCCCGGCCGAGTTCGTCCGCGAACACCCGCCCGGGCGCGACCTGCGCACGCTGGAGCACTACGTTTTGCCCAAAAGGGTGCGCAGCGAGATCGAGGAGAACCAGGAATTCCATGAGGGGTATTACACCGCGCGCTACGACGGCGCCGTGCGCTTCGTCGATGCCGAGATCGGCCGGATCATCGACGCCGTCTTCGCCCGCGGGCTGGACAAGAACACCGTCGTCATCGTCACCGCCGACCACGGCGAGGACCTGGGGGAGCGGAACTACTTTTTCGACCACGGCGCGCTGACCTTCACCGCCGGGGCGCGCGTGCCGCTGCTGGCCCATGTTCCCGGCCGCAAGCCGAAGCGGGTCACGACCCCGGTCAGCATCATGGACATCTATCCCACCGTCCTGGAGCTCCTGGGCAAGGAGCCGCCCTACCCGCTGCAGGGGATCAGCCTTTTTGCCCCGCGCCCCGACCGCCTGCTGCACATCGTGGGCATCGGCAGCCATGCCGTGGTGCGCAACGGCCAACACTATGTCAGCGTGTCGCCCAAGCTGTCCAAGAGGCTGCGGCTGGCCCCGGAACATTTCTACGATCATTTCGCCGACCCGCTGGAGACGCGGAACATCTACAGCCGCCACGCCGCCGACGCCCGGGCCCTGAATGCCCAATACGACGCTTTCATCCGCCAGTTCGGCGACATTTTCCGGGCGCCGGACGACCAGGCCAAGCGCCAGCTCACGGAGAAGGAAAGGAAGAGCCTGGAGACCCTCGGCTACCTCTGATGAAAATATTCCCGGAAGGGTTGCTTTTTCTCCTTTTTTTGTTATAATTGAATTTTCCGAAAAAAAATCAACTAGGAGCGTGAAAATGAGAGTTTCAAGGCAGATAACTCTGGCCGGACTGGCCGTGCTGCTCTGCTTCGCCACCTCGGCCTCGCTGGGCGCCTGGATCGGCCCCATCATCGTCGCCAACGAAGCGAACAAGATCTACGAGGACAAGGTGCCGGTCCAGTTCCATCCCTCCGGCGCCGTCTATATCGCCTGCATGGCCCACGACGAGGTCGCCGTGCGCAAGGAGATCTTTCTTTTTCGCTACATGGGCAGCGGCAGCAGGGGCGAGAAGGTCGGCAAGGTCTCTGACGGCAAGAAGTACTGCTACGAGCCCGACATGGTCATCACCGACGACGGGGTCGTGCACATCACCTGGGCCGAGGCCGCTACCGCCGGCGCCGACCAGCAGTCGATCATGTACCGCGCCTACGACAACGGCACCTGGGGCCCCATCCAGGTCATCAAGACGATGAACATCCCCGGCACCCTCGACCCCTCCAGCTTCAACAAGGAGAAGATCGACGACCTGAAGATCGCCGTGGACAGCAACGGCAACGTGTTCACGGCCTTCATGACCTGGCCGCTCGCCCGCTGCAAGTTCATCAGCCGCTACGGCACGACGGTCAAGGAAGAAAACTGGCCCCTGGGCGGACGCAGCAAGCATCCCAGCCTGCGCGTGGACAACAACTACGTGCACCTCGCCTGGCAGCAGCTGCTGGGCGCCTACACCGTCTATTACGCCCGGCGCCCGAACACTCCCGTCGCCTCCTGGCAGAAAGTCGACATCAAGGGCGGCATTCACCGGCCGGTGATCGACCTGGACCAGAACGGCAACGCCCATGTCGCGTACATGGCCGATGACGGCGACAAGCGCCAGGTCGTTTACAAGTACTGGACGGGCAACGGCTTCTCCCAGAGGCAGACCATCACCGAGTACGGCAGCCTGTATCAGAATGTCGAGATGACGGTCAAGGACGACAAGAACATGATCGTGACGGCCGGTATTTTCCAGGCCACGGCTACCTCGTTCATGTTCAACTGGAGAAAGAACGGCGTCTGGAACCCGCAGGGCATGGTGCTCCTGCCGGGAGCGTCCGGTGCCTTCGACAACCCGGCCTCTGAACTAAGCAGCAACGACATCGCCGCCTTCGTCTACAACGACGGACCTTACGTCTTCCTGATACTGAGCGAGCAGCTGGTGATCAACGAGATGCCCGTCGCCGTGCTCAACGCCGACAAGGAAACCGTGTATTGGGACGAGGAGGTCGCCTTCAACAGCAACGGCAGCTACGACAAGGACGGCACGATCGTCAAGTACGAGTGGCGGGTGATCCAGGATAACGTGCTCCTCGAGGGGCCGAGCGTCACCTATCGCTTCAACAAGAGCTACAACAATGTCCGCGTGCGCCTGACCGTCACCGACGACAAGAACGGCCGCAGCCACGCCGAGAAGGTCATCAGCGTCAAGGCGCTCTACACCGCGCCGGCCACCTGGTCGCTGCAGAAAGTGCGCACGCTGGTATACAACCGCGACGGCTACGTCGTCCGCTGGGAGCCCAATCCCAAGAATGAAGCCGGCGGCTACACCATCGTCAAGTACAAGATCTTCCGCAAGGAAGGCGACGGCGAATACCAGGAGATCGGCGAAGTGGACGGCGGCAAGCGCTCGTTCGCCGATGTCACGATCGATGCCGGCAAGACCTACCATTACGCCGTGTCGTCGGTCGACGATCAGGGCCGGAAGAGCCCCTACGATAATTTCTAGAGGATCGGCCCGCCGGCAACGGTGGCCGCTGTCCGCGTGGATGGCTGAATCCAAACATAGCAAAGGAGCAGCGATGAAGAACAAAGTACATGCATTCTTGTTGACAGGGATCTGGTTGCTTGGGGTTTCGCTGGCGGCGGTCGCCGCCGACGCCCCGAAGAAGGAAAAATGCCCGGGGCGCGTGACCGTCATGCTGGAGACCGTCCAGCCGGCCCCCTTCGTGGAATACGCCCGCCTGTCGGGAAAGGCGCAGCCTGAAGTGGTTGCTTTGCCCAGCCCGGTCGCCGGCCTGGTGTCGGAGATCAAGGTCGTCGAGGGCAGCCTGGTCGATGCCGGCCAGGAGCTGGCCGTTTTGAACGCCGGCATGGACGAGAGGGTAAAAGCCCTCGAGGATGAGGCCGCCAGGAGGAAAAAGATCCTGACCGCCCGGCAGAACTGGAAAGAAAAGAGCGAGCGCGCCATCCAGTCGGCCGAGAAGGATTACCAGTCGGCGCTGTCCGAGCTGGAGGCGGCCCGCTCCAAGGCCGGCCGCACCATCCAAGCCCCGCTGGCCGGCATCGTGCGCCTGAAGACCACCTCCGGCGCCGAGGTCGAAGAAGGAGACCTGTTGTTTGAGATTGTCGACCCCCTGAACCTGTGGATCGATTTCCCGGTCGCGTCCGATGTCGCCTCCTTGTTCATGGCCGGAGAGACGGTCTCCGTCACGGCCGGGGAGCTGCCCGGGGAAATGGAGGCCACGGTCGTCTCGACGGGAGACCAAAAGGTCCGGCTGCGCTTGCCCAATCCCCAGGGGCGGCTGCGTGAGGGCCTGGCCATCCAGTGCCGCAGGCTGAAAAGCGAGGTTGCCGAGGCCATCGCGGTGCCCGGGAGCGCCGTCCAGAAGGACAGCCTGGGCGATTTTGTTTTCATCGCCGAAAAGAACAGGGCCAGGAAGCTGTACGTAACCCTTGCTGCCGCCGATGCGGGCCTGATCCGTGTCGAGAAAGGCCTGGAGACAGGCGCCCAACTCATCGTTTCAGGCTTTGAGTGCCTGGCCGACAACAAGAAGATCAAGGCCGCCGTCCAGCCCAAGCCGGCCGCGGTAACATCCGCAGTGGGCGACGAACCGCAGAAGCAGCGGGCCGAAGCGGCCGAGCGTGAACAGGAGGCCAAAAAGGCAGCCGCCGAGGCCGATCGCCAGAAAAAGCAGGCCGACGCCGATGCCCGCGCCGCCGCCAGGGCCCTGAAAGAAAAGGAAAAACAGGATAAGCTGGCCGCGAAGAAAGCCGCGGCCGAAGCCGCCAAGGCGGCCCGGGCCGAAAAGAAGAAGGCCGCGGCCGCTGCCCAGAAGCCCGCATGTCCCAAGAAACTCTCCGTGCTGGCTGAAGTCACGCGCCTGGAGACGTTCCGTGAATACGGCTATTACACGGCCCCGGCCATGCCCGAGACCATCAGCGTCATTGCTCCCGCATCGGGCCTACTGCATGCCCTGCGGGTTCAGGAGGGTGCCGCGGTGCAGCCGGGCCAGGAACTGCTCGCGTTCACCGTCGGCGAGAGCGAGGAGGTCGCCCGCTTGCGGCTGGATGCGGAGCGCCGGCTGAAAACGCTCGTTTCCCGCCGGGAAGCAGCGGTCAAAAACGAACGGGCCATCCAGGCGGCCGAACGCGACTATCAGAAGGCGCTGGATCAGTTGGAGCAGAAGGCCGCTCCCTTTGCCCAGGCACTGGCCGCCCCGGTCTCGGGAGTCGTGCAGGGGCTGCAGGCGGCGCCGGGCAGCGAGATCACGGCTTCCGCCCCCCTGCTGGAGATCGTCACCGGGCAGCGGCTGCTGGTCAGCTTTCCCCTGGCAGCCGGCAGCGCCCGCTTCGTGCGGGGCGAGTCGGTCAGCGGCACGTTCAAGGAACTCGATGGGGAGTTCAGCGCCGAAGTCGTCGAATCAGACTCCGACCGGGTGGTGCTGCGCCTGGATAACTCCTCCGGCCGGATCAAGGCCGGCAGCCTCTTCACCGCCCGCCAGCTCAAGGTCGAGCACGCCGACGCCGTCTCCGTGCCGGCCGCAGCCGTCCAGCAGGACGGCCTGGGTGATTTTGTCTACGTGGTTGAAAAGAAGAAAGCCAGGAAGATCTATGTAAGGAAGGGCGCCAGCGAGGCCGGCCGGACGATGTTGGCCACGGGCCTCGGCAGCGGGGCCACCCTGATCCTTTCCGGCTTCGATTGCCTGGCGGAAGGCAAAAAGGTCATCGTGGTCGACGAGGAGCAGCTGGCCAGGGAAAAGGAAGCCGCGGCGGTAAAGGCAGAGGAAGCGCCCGGGCCGGCCATGCCCGGCATCGATGAGTTCATCGCCTACCTGGAAGCGAACCGCGAAGCCCTGGGCTACGACCGTTATGAGCGCACGGAGTCCGGACGCCGGCCGGCGGTGCGGATCGTTTCCAGCCTGGAGACCCAGAAACAGCTCCTCGAACTGCTTCGCCAATATTCCGTGGCCGAGGTCAGCATGGAGCTCAAGGAAGAACGCGTGGTTTCCACCATCATCTTCAAGACTCCGGCGCGTTTGCCGAAGGAGAGACCGGCGCGGGTCGAGAAGGCCGGGCTGTTCGGCGGCCGGCTGAGTTTAGCCGTCCACGGCACGTACTACATGATGTTCGACGAGAACTTCAAGGAATCCTATGTCAGCCTGGGCGGCTTCGGCGGCGAGCTGGCTTTCCGCCTCGCCAAGATGGATATCTGGGTCAGCGGCGGCCTGGCCATGAAGAAGAACACCCCCGAGTGGAGTCCCGACGAGATGAAGTTCACGCTCATCCCACTGTCGGCGGCCCTTCGCTATTATTTTGTGGAGAAAGACAAGCTGAGCGCCTATGTCGGCGCCGGGCCCATCGTGTTCCTGGTCAAGGACGTCAATCCGGCCGGCGACATCAAGACGACGCTCATCGGCGCCAATGCCCTTGTCGGCGGGAACTACAAGTTGTCGCGCAAATTGTTCGCTCAGCTGTTCGTGAAATTCAACCTGGCCCAGAAGGATCTGTATCCCGAATCCGACCTGGACGACCCCTTGAACCTGACGGGACTGGAATTCAATCTGGGCATCGGCATCCGCCTGTAATTCATCGCATTCAAGGCCGGGGCGCCGCCGTCGGCGGCGCCCCGGATCGACCTGCCCGGCGGGGATCAGGGATCCTTTTTCGGCACGTAAATAAATGAGGGTCTCAGCCTGTTTCCGGTCACCGGCCAAAAGACTTTCTTATCGGCAAAGACCATCCCGCTGAAGTCATAATGTCGTTGCAGCTCCGGCTTCTGCCAGTTGTGCTTGTCCAGGATGAGGGCGCTGAAGCGCCTGGCTGCGATGGCCTCGGCGAATTCCCTTTTCAGATTTTCAGCGATCGGGCCGTTGTCGATGCGCGTCAGGTTCTTTACGGCCACTTCGTGGGCGTAGCGCGGCTTGCCGGCCAGGTAGGGGAGAAACCCGTGCCCGGGGAGCATGATATCTCCAGGCATCCGGGCCATGGTCGCGACCAGGCGGTCGCCGGCCTCGCGGTCGGCGGCATTCGGAATCAGGGAGAGCGGGTTATATGCCAGATGGGCGAACTGGATCAACGCCACGATAAAAAGGAAAACGTTCGCCGGCGGCGCCGGCGCGCCTGTCTTTTGCCAGAACCGTGCCATGGCCAAACCGAAGCCGATGGCGAGCAGGGCATGAGCCGACAGCAGGGCATTGCCGTACGCCCCGTATTCCAGCCGGGAAAACCAGGCCGTTCCGATCATGCCGGCGGCAAATGCCGCGTAGAACAAGAAGCGCTTTTTCCCCTCGCTGCTCCATTCGGAGATCAGCAAGGCAAGGAAAAGAAAAACGGCCACCGCCAGCGGGCCCAGCATGTCGTCGCTCCAGAAGCCGAGGATGCGCCTGGAAATGATCTTCTGCGACCAGCGCTGGCCGGTCAGGTCGAAAATGTAGTACTTGTACCAGCCCTGATGAAGCCAGTTCAGCGTCCACAGGGTGCCGCCGATCAGCGCCACGGACATCCCCAGGAGCCATTGCCATCCGGGCTTTCTGCACAGAACGGCATAGGCCAGCAGCGGCAGTGCGATCGGCAGGGCCGACTGCTTGGTCAGCATGGCCAGAAGCAGGACCAGCGCCGCCGCGGCATAGGCCGCCCGTGCGGGGCGGAAGCGGACGAGATAGGCGAAAAGGAGCACCAGCAGGAGGAACAGCGAATCGATCCTGGCCAGGTCGAGCCAGGCGTCGCTCAGCTTGTAAGTGGCGGCAAAGAGTCCTGCGGCCGTGAGCGCCCATGCCCGTTCGCCCGTTTCGCGGCGGACGAACCGATAGATCAGGCCCAGGATGCCCAGGGAGGCGACGAAGGAGATCAGGCGCAGGGGAAAGAACCCTACCGGCAGCATGCTGGAAAGGAGGGCGGCCAGGTAATAGAACAGCGGCGGGTAGGCATAGGGGACGAATTGCATGCTGGGATGCACGAACAGCTTGTCCCCGGCGAGGATCTGCAGGACATGGTCGACCATGCCGCCTTCCATGGCCTCGAGTTCGTACGGGTAAAAGATGCGCGCCAGCGCCGTGAGGATGTAGACGACGATGAAGAGCGTCCCAACGGCGACCAGCACGGGCTTGAGGAATTCGCCGCGGCGCAGGGCAGCGCTCATGGTTTCCCGCGTGTCGTGCTCCCGCGCCATGGGCGCGCTCAGGCCTCCGGGCCGCCGGTCTTGACGGCGGTCACGGAGTACTTGTAGGCCCAGCGTTTGGCCAGGGGGGCGGGCAGCAGGTTGTACAGCGGGCGGAAGCCGTAGGTGTACAGCACGGCCTTGATCCCGCGTCGGGCCACCGGCAGGGCGCGGTAATGCTCCGGCGCCGCCTCCTCGATGACAAAGCCCGCGAACATGGCCCGGATCTCTTTCTCCGTCAGGAAATCGGTGACCGGCGGGTCCTTTTCCTTGTGCTCGATGTTCTCGCGCCCGAAGCGGGAGAGAGTATACATCCAGGAAGGCCGGCGGTAGAAATGAGAGATGATGGCGCGGCCGCCGGGCTTGAGCACGCGGTGCACCTCGCGGATGGCCCTGGCCGTGTCGCCGGTATGGTGCAGGACGCCGTTGGCCCAGACGGCATCGAAGGTGCTGTCGGGAAAGGAGAGCTGCAATGAGTTCTCGATGCGGATGTCCTCGGCCCTGACCCCGGCCACGGCGAAATGGGCCCGGGTCAACTCCACCGCCGCCGCGGTGAGGTCGCTGGCGGTCACGCGCACGCCGCGCTTGAGGAACTCGAGGCTGTCAAAGCCCATGCCGCAGCCGATCTCCAGCAGATGCCGGCCGTGAAGCAGGGCGGCTTCGCGCTCGATGCGCTCCATGATCCAGGGGAACTTGAAAGGATTCATCCAGGGGCGGATATGGGCGAAGAACTCGGGGCTGCCGATCTCGACCCGGTCGTCCAGCTGGTACTGCACGCCGAGCGGGCGCGCCTGCCAGTAGTCGTAAATCGCCGAAACGGCTCGCTGATCCTTGTCGTTCATGATGACCTCCTTGGGTTTGGCGCGCGGCGATTTTTCCCTGCTATTTAACCATATAATCGCCCTGATTTCAATGCCCCCCGCCGATATGGAGCGGCGCCCGGGCCCGCTTCCCGCAGGCGCCGGACGGGAAATTGTTGAAATCATCGTGGATCTATGCTAACTTTATCTCATGAGAGCACAAAAACTCCTGTCCTTGGTCAAGTGCGGCGCCGGTTTCCTGGGCTTGTTTTTCCTGGTCCAGGGGGTTGCATGGTCGTGGAGCGATCCCATTCGCATCGCCGAACAGGGCGGAGTCGATCACAAGAAGCCGGAGGTCCGTTTCGCCCCCTCCGGGAAGATATACGTCATCTACGAGGCGGGAGCCAAGATCCACCTCGGCATGGTCAATGGCAGCAACGGCGAGTACGTGCGCCGGCTCTCCGAGTCCTCGCTGCTGGCCTACGAGCCGATCATGTGGATCAACAAGCGCGGCTATATCCACACGGCCTGGGTGGAGTGCTCGGATTACAATTCCAACACCCAGTACATCAAGTACTGCTTTTTCAACGGCTCCAGCTGGTCCACGGTCAGCACGCTGATCGCCCTGAACATCACGGGCACGCTGCCCGGGGGATTCGTCGCGCGCAAGGTGGAGGACCTGCGCATGGCGGCCGACGAGAACAACAACGTCTTCCTCGCCTACATGGTCCAGCCCGCCGCCCGCTGCCAGTTCATCAGCAAGTACGGCAACACCGTGCGCCTCGAGACCTGGCCGCTCACGGGGCGCTCGAAGCACCCCGACGTCGCCGCGGATTCCAGCAACATCCACATCACCTGGCAGCACCTGTGGGGGGATTACACCATCGCCTATAGCCGGCGGCCCAACACCCCCAACGGTTCTTTCGGCTCGCCGATCGACGTGCGCGACGGCATCCACCGCCCGCGCATCGCGGTCGATCCCGACCGGGTGCCCCACGTGTTCTACCAGCAGGATTATTCCACGTCCAGGCTTTCCATCTACAAATACTGGACAGGCAACGGCTTCTCGCCCAAGTACGTCGTTTCCGACGACGCGGCGCGCAACTACAGCAACCTGGACATGGACGTCAAGGACAGGAACAACGTCTTCACCATGGAGCTCGCTCCCGGCCAGATCTTCTGCAACTGGAAGCAGAACGGCTCCTGGTCCGGGCACCGGCGGATCGACGAAGCCCTCTCCCGGCCCGATTACACGAGTTGCGCCCTCAGCCACGACGGCACGACGGCGGCGGTCGCCTACGTCAACCAGAACAATTCCGTTTACGTCAACCTCAGCACGGACAAGCTGCCGCCGCCCACGCCGACCGTCAACAAGCCGCCCCAGGCCCGCTTTACCTTCTCGCCGATTTCCGGCATTTATCCCTTGAACGTGAACTTCAACGCCAGCGCTTCCACCGACAGCGACGGCCAGATCGTCAGCTACAAGTGGACCTTCGGCGATTCCTCTTCCGGAAGGGGCGTGACCACCCAGCATACCTATGCGGGCAAGGGGCGCTTCGTCATCACCCTGACCGTCGCCGACAATGTCGGCGCCACCGCCTCCGCCACCGGCGAGATCGAAGTGCTGGGCCTAGCCCCGCCGCTGAACGTGCAATACGAGCGCCACGAGAACCGCAACCTCTTCTCCGTTGAATATCTTTACCGCCTGACCTGGAATTCCAATCCGCGCAATGCCGAGATCGGCGCCGCGATCGTTTCCTACAAGATCTACCGCCGCGAGATCGGCAAGGGCGGTTTCAGCCATTTTCATTCCGTCCAGGCCGGCAACCAGAATAGTTTTGAGTTCCTGGACCGCACTCTCGGCTCAAACGCGGGCGTGTTTGAATACGCGGTCAGCGCCGTGGACAGCGCCGGCCGCGAGAGCGAAATGACCGGGATGGGGGACAGCGCCGGCGCCGTCGACAGAAGCGAACACGAGCGGTCGCTGCCCGGAATCAGAACAGAGTATAAATAAAGGGGGCGATGGCGCTGCCTTCGGTCAAGAACAAAAGCAATCCCAGCAGCAGCAGGGTGATGAAGATCGGGATCAGCCAGTACTGCTTTTTATACTTCACGAATTCCCATAATTCCTTCAGGATTGTGAATTTTCCCATGGCGTGAGCTCCTAAAACTGTTTGTTGATGTCGGTCTCGGCTTCCGTCTCCTCGAAATAGCTGGCCAGGGAGGGGTCGGGACGCGGCTGCAGGAATTTCTTTCCGGCCAGTCTCATCACCAGCGCGATCGGGGTCAGGATCAGGAAAAAGACCAGGATCGCCAGCACCGAGAAAATGAAACTCCCCACGTAACTGCTGCCGGTCACGATCACCCGGAACACGGGGAAGAACAGGCGCGGGACGAGCATCAGCACGGCGATGACCGCGGCCGCGGCGGCCAGGAAGGGCAGGCGCTCGGCCAACGCGGCGCCGCGGGTCAGGCGCCAGATGACCAGGAACAGGAACAGCAGCAGCAGCAAGAGGAACAGCCGGACCTGCTTGGGTTGGTAGGTTATCTTTTTCATCAGTCCAGGGGGAATTCCTTCATCCAGTCCTCGTCGACGGCGATGAAATCCTGTTCCCGCTTCTCGATCAGGAAATCCTCCAGCACGAGGTAGTCCATGTTGGTCCTCATGAAGCAGCGGTAGGCGTCCTCCGGGCTCTCGACGATGGGCTCGCCCCGGACGTTGAACGACGTGTTGATGATCACCGGGCAGGAGGTCAGCCGGTGGAATTCCGAGATGACGTCGTAGTAATAGGGGTTCGTTTCGCGGTTGACCGTGTGCAGGCGCGCCGAGTAATCGACGTGGGTGATGGCCGGCACCGTCGAACGCGTGACCGCCAGTTTGGCCAGCCCCATCACGTCGCGCTGGTCGTCCGCAACCGGAACGCGGTATTTTTCGTTGATGTCATAGACCAGCAGCATGTACGGCGAGGGGTGATCGAAGTCGAAGTATTCGCCGGTATATTCCTCGAGCATCGACGGGGCGAACGGCCGAAAGGATTCGCGGAACTTGATCTTGAGGTTCATCTTGGACTGCATGGCCGTCGAGCGGGCATCGCCGATGATGCTGCGGGCGCCGAGGGCCCTGGGCCCGAATTCCATGCGCCCCTGGAAGAAGCCGATGATCTTCTGGTCGGCGATAAGGCGCGCCACTTCGCGGCAGAGATCGGGGCGCCGGAATTCGCTGTATTTGATGGCGCGCTCATCGAGAAAGGCCTTGACCTGTTCGCGAGTGTAGTGGGGACCCAGGAAGGAGCCCCCCTGCAGGTCGCGGCCGCCGCTCGTTTGCCGCTCGTTCTTCAGGTGCCGGTACCAGACGGCGAGCGCGGCGCCCAGGGCGCCGCCCGCGTCTCCGGCGGCGGGCTGGATCCACAAATTCTTGAAAATCTGCTTTTTCAACACCTTGCCGTTGGCCACGCAGTTCAATGCCACGCCGCCCGCCAGGCAGAGGTTGTCCGAGTCGACATGCTGCCGGACGTGGCGCACGATCTTCTCCATGATCTCTTCCAGCACGGCTTGGATCGACGCGGCCAGGTCCATGTCGACCTGGCGCAGGGTCGTTTCGGGCTTGCGGCGCTGGCAGCGGAAGAGGCGAGCGAACCGGCGGCTGGTCATGGTCAGGCCGACGTGGTAGTTGAAGTACTTGAGGTTCAGGCGGAACGAGCCGTCCTCCCTAACGTCGATCAGCTCGCGCAAGATGAGGTCCTTGTACACCGGTTCCCCGTAAGGCGCCAGGCCCATCAGCTTGTACTCGCCGGAGTTGACCTTGAAGCCGGTGAAGTACGTGAAAGCGGAATAGAGCAGCCCCAGGGAGTGGGGGAACGTGATGCGCTTGAGGATCTTGAAATCGTTGTCGCGGGCCTGGGCGACGGTCAGCGTGTCCCATTCGCCGACGCCGTCGAAGGTGATGACCGCCGCGTCCCGGAAAGGGGATGGGTAGAAGGCGGAAGCGATATGCGATTCATGGTGGGAGGTGAAGAGAACCGGCACATCGTCCCGGCCGATCTTTTCCTTGATGATCTCCTTGATGAAGATCTTCTTCTTGGCCCATACCGGCACGGCCGACAGAAAGCTGCGGATGCCCGCCGGGGCGAACTGCATGTAGGTGGAGAACAGGCGCTCGAATTTCAGGATGTTCTTTTCATAGAATACCACCTTGTCGATGTCGGCCGGGGTGTAGCCGGTGTATTCAAGGCAGCGCTGCAGGGCTTTTTCAGGGAACCCGGAGTCGTGTTTTTTGCGGGAAAAGCGCTCCTCCTGGGCGGCGAACAGGATCTCGCCGTCACGGATCAGGCAGACGGCGCTGTCATGGTAGAACGCGGAAATCCCTAAAATGAGCATGTTTTTCTTCATGAAGAGAACTATAATTTACCAAGAAATCGGGCCCCTGTCAACATGGGGGGGGGGAAGTGGCGGGTGGATGCCGTCATTCCAGGGGCGGCAACCCCAGGCGCGGGGCGATCGCGAGCCGCCGCAGGACCTTCATCATCCCCCGGGCGGCCACGGCGTGCCCCTGGCGGTTCCAGTGCGGATCGGTGGCGAAGCAGGTGGGAAACGACCCGGAATCCTTGAAGTCGTCCAGCAGCGAGAAGACGGGGAATTCCGCCGTGCGGGCGAATTCGTCGAGCCAGGCGAACGGCTCCATGACATAGGGGCCCATGGGCGTGTATTCGCCCGGCTCCAGCTTGTTGCGCGGCGTTTCCCGGGCATCGTACTGAATGTGGCGCGGCAGCATCACCAGCACGAACTCGGCTTCCAGCCGGCCGCGGGCATGGGCGGCGAGGGCGCGAATGTTCTTTTCGATCTCGCCCAGGTATCTCCGGCTTTTTTCCAGGGGCTGGTTGACGATGAAATAGCGCTGCTCGGGGACAACGGGATCCTCGGCGCGAAAGCGCAGCCCCTGCTTGAACTTCTGCCAGCGCGGCGCCAGCTGGAAGCGGTAGAGCAGGAAGGTGAAGGGCGAAAAGTACTTAGGGTTTTCCAGGCGGTCCCTGTACTTCACATCATCGTGGAAATCGGTCATGTCCAGGCAGAGGAAGACGGCGTCGGGGTTGTATTTCCGGCCCAGCTGCTTCAGCCGCTCCAGGGACAGCAGCGGCGATGCCGAGATCCAGCCGAAATTGGCGATATTGAAGCGAAGATCGGGGTTCGCCTTTTCCAGCAGCTCCCCCAGCTGGAAGGGAAAGGAGTCATCGCGGTGGACCATGTAGCCCTGGGTGAAAGAATCGCCCAGGAAGATGAAGTTGAACGAGTCCGCGGCAAACTGCGTGGCCGCGCGCCCGCGGAAGGTCCTGACCCCGTCCTCGTTGAAGCCGCGGCCGGGGTCGGGTTTCGGGTAATGGGTCAGCTCGGCCTGGAATTCCCTGCCCATCCTCCGTTTCAGGATCTTGCCGCCAACATACTCGAACAGGAAGAGGCTGGCCGCCAGGCTGGCGAGCAGGACCCACGCGGTGCGATTGCGCTTGACCAGCGTCTGGAACAGGGCCCAGGCGCAGAGGAAGGAGAACAGCAGGTGCGCCGTGTGCCGGGTGAAGACGGCGCTGGCCAGGAACAGCAGCGCGGTAAAAATGGCGAAATCCTTCCGGCTCATGCGCCACCCCCTATTTCACCTGCAGCACCAGGAATTGGCCGTCACTGTAAACCTCGCGGAAAAGCCCGCCGGGGAAATCGCCGCGCCGGAAATGGAAGAAGCGGCGTTTGGAGCGGAATTCCTTCAGGTCGTTGTGGTAGGCGTTGACCGAGAAGAAGAGCTCGTCTTCCTTGCCGCGCTCCAGCAGGACGAAATGGACCTCGCCGAAGGGGGTGCGCTTCAGTGCCCGGTGAAAATTGGCGGGGCGGCCCGCCGCCGCGTGGCGATGGATATCCTGGATGTAAGCCAGGCGGTCGTCGAAGGAGGCGGCGGCGTCGGAGAAGAAATCGGCGGTGATGAAAGAATACGTGTTCCTGCCGAAGAAAAGCTCGTTGGTCGTTGGGAAGACCACTTTGCCGAACAGGTCGGCCCCCTGGCGCAAGGCAGCGCCGCGGGCATGGATGGCGGTGCTTTTTGCGGCCAGGTTCAGGGCATAATGGTTCTGCTTGTTGTCGTTCAGGCGCGACATGCTGAAGATGACCAGCAGGGCCAGTGCCGGGGTGAAGAGCGTCCGCCCGCGGTAGCGCATGGCGAGAAAGACCGCCGCCAGCGCAGCGATGTGCACAATGAACAGCGAGAAGTGCTGCATGGGGATCGGGGTGCCGGCGAAGGTCAGGATGTAGAAGACCAGGATGAAGGCGAACAGTCCCAGCAGCACCCCGCGCAGGGAGTCGACCTCGTCACGGCGCGTGACGTTGAGGAACAGGTTGGCCAGGCCGGCCAGCAGGGCGACGGCGAAGATGTCGAGGGGATCGATCATGGCGAATGACTGCAGGATGCTGGCATGGCCCTCGTTGTACGAGAAGAAGTTGTTGAAGTAGGTGCCCAGGCGGTGGCTGAGCAGGTCGCGGACCACCGGGAACAGCCAGACGGCGTTCAGCAGCAGGGCGACGACGCCCAGGCGGCCGAAGTAGAACAACTCCGCCCAGATTTCGCGCCATGGCCTGCCGTCCCTTTTCCCCAGCCCGGCCGCCAGGCGGGCGATCAGGTCGTAAGCGATGGCCATGAAAATAAAGAGGAACGGTGAAAAATCGAGGCAGAAAAGAACGCCGGCGGCGAGCCCGGCCTTGAAGAAATGGGGCCGGTCCCGCTTCAGCCACACATA
The DNA here is from genome assembly GCA_002327965.1 of Candidatus Aminicenantes bacterium UBA2199. GTDB lineage: Bacteria > Acidobacteriota > Aminicenantia > UBA2199 > UBA2199 > UBA2199. The sequence continues at coordinate 65,863 of DCVB01000002.1, forward strand.
CCAGACCAGGATCAGGAACATGCCAAGGAAATGCCAGCTCTTCTGGGCCAGGTAGGCCAGGGAACTGTACTCGGGGAGCGGGTTCCTGAAGGCGATCAGCAGCGAAAGGAGGAAAGCGGCCAGCCATTTGTCTTTCTTGAAGATCCCGCCCAGGAAGTATCCCCAGGCGTAGGGAAGGTAGATCACGAACAGGAAGGCCGAGTACTTCAGCAGGGCGGGCAGCGGCACCTGCAGCAGGGCGCCGATCCTGCCGATCAGGAAGAAAAACAGCGGCGGCAGTGAGAAATGGATGCCGTAATACTCGTGGGACCAGGGCAGGAAGGCGTAATAGAACTTCTCGACGGCCAGCGTGTAATAATGGTTGTCGCCGAACATGCCCTCGAAGTTGAACGGGACATCCTTCAGCCAGAAGAGGTAGAGCAGCCCCACGCCGGTGGCGCGCAGCAGGACCAGCCATTTGAAGTCCAGCTTGAGGAAGAGGGCGGCGACCAGCGCCAGGCTGGCGATGGACCCCAGGATCGACACGTACGGGAGCAGGGGGAATCCCCGGATCAGCTGGAAGAGGGCCAGCGAGAGAAGCGGCGGCGAAACGATGAACACGGCCTCGGCGGCGATGCACTTCAGCTTGGACATGGGTCTGGCTCCTGGCGTGGAAAGCGGCGGCCATCCGCCTTATATAGCATTCCGCCGCCAAAGTCAATGCGGCGGCGGCGCTCAGGACAGCCGCTTCAGGATGGCCAGGATCTTTTCCTTAACCGGCCGCCGGTGCGGCGAGCCGGCCTTTTCCGCCGCCAGGCGGTCGTAGTTTTCCCGGAACCAGTCATAGCATTCGCGGAACATTTCGTCGTTGGAGTAGCGCGGCTTCCAGCCCAGCCTCAGCAGGGGGCTGACATCGAAATAAAACGCCTTGTGATAGGTGAGGTAGTGCCAGGGAGCGAGCGGGCTCATGCCGATGAGGTCGAGCAGGCGCAGGGCGCCGATCGAAGGCCACACGGGCAGTCCCTTCACCTTGGATGGCGAACCGGCGTGGCGGATCAGGTTCTCCAGCCCCTCGCGCAGCGTGCCAAAGCGATCGCTGCCCACGTTGTAGACGCCCGGCTGACCCTTGTCCAGGGCCATCATGTAGGCATCCATCAGGTCGTGGGCGTGCACGAACTGGAACAGGACGTTGCCGTCGCCGATGACGTAGACGTTACGCCCTTCGGAGATCCATTCAAAGAGGATCTGGAAGATGCCGAGGCGGCCCTCGCCGAGGATGGTCCGCGGCCGGATGACGATCAGCGGCGTCGTCCCGCCGGCAAAGACCTCACGCACGGCCTGTTCGCCGGCCAGCTTGCCGCGGCCGTATACTTCGATAGGTCGGGGAGGCGTCTGCTCGGTGATCGGGCAGGCGGAGGGGACCCCGAACAGCGAACTCGAGCTCATGTGGACGAAAACCCGTACCCCGGCCCGGCGCGCTTCCTCGGCGGCGATGCGACTGCCCTCGACATTGACCTCCCGGAACTTCTTCCCTGACTTGGTCAAGGGCACCAGGGCCACGTTGTGATGCACCATGTCGATGCCGCGCATGGCCCGGGCCACCCCCTCGCGGTCACGGATGTCGCAATGGATGTACTCGATCTCGCTGGGACGGGTGGGATCTTCCCAAATATCGAGAATCTTCACCTCTTCCCCCCGCGCCAGCAGCCGCCGGGCGATCAGGTTGCCCAAAAATCCCGAACCTCCGGTCACCAGGTGTCTCATTGCTTCATCCTCCATGGCGCGCGCGCGGCGCCGGCGGGCACAACGCTCTGGCGCGTCGTTGCCCTCATGACTTCTCGGAAGGCAGCCGCCGGTTCAGATCCGGCCGTAGGTTTTCAATACCCATTGCAGGCTGCGGCGCATTCCCTCCATCAGGGATATCTTAGGGTCATAGCCCAGCGCGCGGCGGGCTTTTTCGATCGAGCAGGCGATGTTCTTGTTCATTTCGGAAAGCACATGGACCTTCTGATTGTACAGGCCCAGCCGCTGGATCGCCCGGTCGGCGCAGGTGGCCGCCTCCCCGGCCCAGAACGGCAGCCGCAGGCGCTTGTGGGCCACGGGAACGGAGAATTCCTTTTCCAACAGGGTTTCCACCGCCCCGATGATCTCGTTCATCGTGTAGGGGTGCTCGTCGGCGATCCAGAAGATCCCGCCATTGGCTTTCTCCGTCCGCTCGCACAGGACCATGCCCTGGCAGATGTTCTCCACGTAGGCCATTGAACGCCGGTTTTCGCCGTCGCCGACCAGCGGTGCGCGGCCGTCGCGGATCATGCGGAAAAAAAGCGACTGGCGTTCAGGCTGGAAGGGCCCGTAGAACCACGGGGAACGGACGATGACCGTCTCGATCCTTCCCCGCTGCTGGAACTCGCGGACCTCCATCTCCATCTGCATCTTGGAGCGGCCGTAGTTCATGTAGGGCCGGTAGGGAGATTCCTCATCGAACAGGGGGACGCCGGCCGGGTTGGTGCCGATGGGGGAGTTGGACGACATGACGACGGCGCGGCGCACGCCGGCCTCTTCGGCCGCCTGCAGCAGCCGCCGCGTCCCGTCGACGTTCACCTCGTACAGTTCACGCACGCGCCGGCGCGGATGGATGAGGCCGGCGCAGTGGAAAAGGGTGCCGCCGGCGGCGCCGCGGCAGAAATCCCGCATTGCCCGCGGGTCGCGGATGTCGCCGCTGACGATCTCGGCGCCGGGGGCCAGGCGCTGCAGGCGCGCGGGATCGGCCTCGGAAAAGACCAGGCAGCGCAGGCGGCGGTCGGAGTCCGGCGAGCGCAGGGAGGGAATGTCGGGGAAGCCGCCGGCGAGGTTGTGCACCAGCTGCGTGCCCAGCCAGCCGTTGGCGCCGCTCACGAGGGTTACGGGCATGATATCCTCCTTACGAAGGCCGTTTTCCGGCGATGAACTCGTTCACGTTGCGCAGCGCCAGCGCCATGACCGTGCCCTGGGGATTGACGCCGGGAGAGTCGGGGATGAGGCTGGCGTCGGCGATGTACAGGTTGTCGAACCCGTGCACGCGCCCGAAGGAGTCGGCCGCGCAGCGGTCGAGGTTTTCGCCCATGGGACAGGAACTGAACACGTGGACGCTGCTCAGGCTCATCACGGACAGGGGGATGACGCTGTGCAGGAACCGGCGGCTCTCCTCCGGCGAATCGATGCGCGCCGGCCGGCGCAGCGAGGGGAACAGCCGGCGGGCGCCGCCGGCGAAAAGAATCTCGCCGATGTAGGCCAGGCCGCGGCTGAGATGCAGCTGATCGGCTTTGGACAGCCGGTACATCCCCAGGGCCTCGCCGCTGCCGGGAAAGGCGCGCACCGTTCCCCTGCCCGTGCCGCAGCAGGCCACGTAATACAGGGCCATCCTGTGCCAGTCCTTCATCTGCGCCTGGTTGCCTTCCCAGTCCTCCGAGAGGTTCATGGCCAGGAAACCGGGGGTGAAGACCGAGCCGCCGATGGTGATGTCGGGCCAGAACTGGGTCACCTGGTAGACCGGCAAGGCCGCCAGGTGCGAATCGAGCCGCTCGTCAAAGAGGGCGGCGACCTTGATCATGGGATGGATGCGCAGGCTGTTGCCGACGTTCCTGCGGATGCCGCTGCGGCGCAGCAGCGCCGGCGTCTGGATGGCTCCGGCGCAGACGAAGACATGCTCGGCCTCGATCGTCAGCCGGCGCCGGCGGCCCGCTTCGTTCACAATGGCCAGGACGCGGCGCGCCCTGCCGCTGCCGTAGTCGATGCGGCCGACGCGGCAGTTGGCCAGCAGCCGAGCTCCCGCCCGCAGGGCGCGGGGAATATAGGTCAGCGACATGGAACGCTTGGCGCCGGGGACAAAGGGGCTGCCCGGGCCGGCGATGTTCTGTGCTCGCGGCACCTCCATGAACTCCCACTGCAGCTTTTCCAGGCCCCGGCGCAGAAGCTCCGAGCTGCGCGGCCTCCGTTCGCTGCCGCAGGGCGAGACGTTGAGCTCCTCCTCGATCTCGGGATAGAGCGCCTCCAGGCCGGCAACGGTGAGGTCGCGGATGGCGTAGTTTTCCCGCCAGCGCTCGATGGCCTGGGGCATGGAGCGGTGCCAGAAGGCGCTGTTGATCTCGGTGCTGCCGCCGACGCACATCCCTTCGACGAAGGCGATCTTGACGTTGCCCAGGATCGGAGCCAGGCCATTGTTGCGGTACCAGCGGCGCATGGCCTCGGTCGAGTGGGTGGGAATGCCGCTCTTGTCGACCGCCCCCCCCTCCTCGACGATCAGTACTTCGAAGCCGGCTTCGGCCAGCTTGGCGGCCGTGATGGCGCCGCCGGCGCCGGAGCCGATGACCAGGACCTGCGTGCGCAGCCGCTCGCTCAAGGGCGCCACCCGGCATCGTTGGGGCCGATGGTCCGCTCGAGTTCGCTCAGGACCAGCGGGTGGTCGAGGTAGGCGAGCAGGACGCAACTGCGGACCAGCTTGACGAAATCGCGCATCAGGCCGATGGGACTGCGGGTCCAGAGCCGCACGTATCGGTACTGGCGCTCGCGGCTCACGAGGGTGAATGGCAGGCCGAAGCGCAGGCAGGAAAGCCAGTTGAAGGCGTGCAGGGCAAGCCGGTAGGGATAACGCAGGTAGGCCGGCATGGCCAGGATCTGTACGCCCAGGTAGTGAACGACTTCCGTCTCCACTTGCGCCTGCTTTTCCGGGGTCAGCTGCGGCTCACGCGGGAACAGCGGCCGCGCTAGGCACAGAAGGAGCTTGGGGTTGGGGCGCATCCCGTTTCCTACCAGATGGGGCTGACCTTCAGCCAGCTGAAATCCTGTGCCAGCCTGGCGATGATCCAGCCGTTGGTGAGCAGCACCAGGCCCAGCAGGGCCGCGGCGCCCAAGGTGAATGCCCGCCGCGCCGGACGCAGCGCTTCCCGCATGCCGAGGGCCATCACCAGCATCATGGCCGGGACCATCAGGTCGAGGTGCTTGGTCATCTTCCAGTCCACGATGGAGAAGACAAGCGAGGTGGCGGCGATCAGCAGCAGCAGCACCGTCTCCCGGGGGAACGCTTTCCTCGCGCGGAAAAGGAGAGCGGCCGCCGCGATCACCAGCAGAACGAAGAGGACGCCGTAATTGAAAAGGAACATGGACCATAAGCCGGTCAGCGATGGGTAATCCATGCCGGGGATGGGATTCTGATGCAGCAGGCGGTCGACGCCGTGGCGCTGGAACTGGTCCTCCAGCAGGCTGGGGGGGTGGATGATCCATCCGTAGGCATACAGCAGCAGCATGCCGATTACCAACCCGACGAGGGTTTTGTTCAAGGCCGCTTTTTTCAGTCCCGGCCAGTGCAGCAGCAGCCAGGAGCCCACGGCCAGGCCCAGGACGATCACGCACTTCTGGTTGACGGTGGCCAGCAGCAGGGCGGTCAGCACGCTCTCCCGGTTCCTGATGAAATAGTACAGGGCCAGCAGCAGGAAGAGGTTGCTGACGTTCTGGTAGCCGGCGTAGGAGTTGCGGACGAATATCTCGGGCAGGGTGAGGAAGACGACGCTCAGCAGCGCGGCCTGCCGGGCGCTGCCGGACATCTCGGCCAGCACGGTGTAGAGCAGCAGCGCCAGCATCAGCGTGATGAAGATCGAGGTCGTGCGCGTCTCGACGACGACGCGCTCCCCCTGCTGCGGGAACCAGCGCTTGAATTCAGCGTGCCACAGGCGCACCATGCCCCGCCCCGGGTCGGGCAGGGCCAGCGCGGCCTGCGACGTGTCGTAGTAATGCTTCACCCGCTGCAGCTTGCCGGTCAGCACCAGGGGAAAGGCGTAGATGAAGTGGGAGGTGGGACCCTTGGCCAGGTAGAAGGGAACGCGTGTCTCGATGCAGTAGGGCTTCAGGGTCGTGGCCAGGCCATAGGCCGGGCATTCCATGACCGAGTCGTGGTCCTGCAGCACCGGGACCACGCGCGTGGCGCCCCAGAAGGAGAGGCCGCCGGCGAGTGCGACCACCAGCGCCGCCGCCGCGTAGAATTCCTTTCCGGCGCTTTCGCGGCGGATGTCCCTTTTCTTCAGCAGCTGGAAGACCAGGATGGCGTTGCCGCTGGCTGCCAGGGCCGCCAGGTAGGTGAAGCGCTGCACCGGGATGCCGACCAGGATGAAGAGTGCCAGGATCGCGACGGAGATAAGGATGGACCAGACGAACCCCTGGACGATCTTCAGCGCGGCGTGGCTCTCCCTGTACAGGACCAGCCCGGAGGCCGGGAAAACGAAGATCACCAGCAGGGCGGCGAACTGGCTGACGAAATCGACATCGAGAAGGACCAGGGCGACGGCCGCGGCCAGCGCTGCATTGAGTGCAATTATGACTTTCAATCTTCCATTCATTGAATTGGGCTGAATAATGAAAACCTAGTTTGGTTAAAAAGCATGATAACAAATGGAGCCGGCAAAGTCAAATCGGCGCTCCCGGCACTGTCGCGGCGGCATCACTTGACATCCCGGGGGACATCTGATATATATTCCCCGCTTCACTAGAGGAGTTTTCATGAACACCTCCGCCCCTGCTCCACTGGTCGATGTCCTGCTCCCGGTATACAACGAAGAGCACATCCTGGAGAAAAGCGTCACCACGCTGCGCGACTTCATGGGCCGGAACCTCAGCGGTTACCGCTGGGTGATCACCATCGGCGACAACGCCTCCACCGACCGTACCCTGGACGTCGCCCGCCAGCTCGCCGCCGCCTATCCCGATGTTCGTGCCTGGCATCTCGATCGCAAGGGGCGCGGCCGCATGGTCAAGTACGCCTGGACGCGCAGCGAGGCGCAGATCCTGTCTTACATGGACATCGATCTGTCCACCGGCCTGGAGGCGCTGCCGCCGCTGGTCCAGGCCATCGCCGACGGCTGCGCCGTCGCCATCGGTTCGCGGCAATACAAGGGCGCCGTCGTCGAACGCAGCCTCAAGCGTGAGGTCATCTCGCAGGGCTACATCCTGATCCTGAAGCTGCTGCTGCGCTTTCCCTTCACCGATGCCCAGTGCGGATTCAAGGCCATGTCCAAGCAGGCGGTGAACGAACTGTTCCAGCTGATCGTCGACGACGAGTGGTTTTTCGACACGGAGTTGCTGTACCTGGCCCACAAGCGGGGATACAAGGTCAAGGAACTGCCCGTGCGCTGGGTAGAAGACAAGGACTCGCGGGTAAGGATACTGCGCACCATGTGGCTGGACGTCAAGGGCGTCTTGCGCATGATGCGCTCCCGCCGCCTGTGGAGCAAATAGCGCCCTGCCGCCCCGGCCCCCGGTTCCCGGGGCCATCTTTCCGGTTGCTCAGAATTCCCTTTCCGCCACCCGGGCGGCATTGGCCATCAGGGTGAAGGTCAGGTTCTTGGCGGGCAGGAAGGGAAAGCAGGTCCCGTCGACGAAGTAGAGATTGTCGAAGTCGTGGCTGCGGCAGTTCGCCGTGGCTGTCAGCGATTTTTTCCCCCGGTTCATGGGGATGGTGCCGGCGTAGTGCACGCTGGCTCCCATCGGGCGCACGTGCAGCATGCCGGGCGGCACCGCCGCCCCCAGTTGCAGCAGGATTGCCTTCACCCGGGAGATCAGGCCCTGCAGCCGCTTTTTTTCACCCGGCGGCGGCGCGTAGCGAATGCGCAGTTCCGCGCGCAGCGGATCGGGGGCGCCGGCGATGGCCACCCGGTTCCCGGGTCGGCGGTCGTCATGGAAGTTGATGTTGGCCACGCCCAGGGCGGCATGCAGGTTGCGGCTGAGGAACAGCGAGGTTTTCAGGTCGAGCGGCACGCTCTCGATGATGGGGTGCAACAGCCCCGTCTTCAGCGTGGTGATCTGGCCGTGGACGAAATGCCTGGGATCGTCGGTCTCGATGCCCATGGCCAGCTGGTGATATTGGTAGGTCTCCGCCTTGAAGGGCTTGCCGGCCAGCTTCAGGTTGATGAAGGGGATCAGTACCTGGCGATTGTCCATCAGGCCCGACAATTCCATGCTTTGCCCCGTGCGCCGCTGGATGGAAGCGAGGAAGATCCTGGCCGTGCAGAGGGTGCCGGCGGCCAGCACCAGTTTCTTCACCGGGAAATCCTGGGGCCGCCCCTTTTCCAGATCCCATGCCGTTACCGTCGCGACGCGGTCATCGGCGCCGTACGTGAAATGGCTGACCAGCATGCCGGGGATGTAGGTGAAACGGGGGAAGCCGAGACAGGCCTTCAGGGTGAGGGAAGGGACGTACAGGGAATCGCTGGGACATCCCCAAAGGCAGCGGCCGCTGTAGTCGCAGGCTTGGCGACCGTCCATGTCCCGGCTCAGCACCGCCAGGCGCGAGCGCCCCATGAAGCAGGAATGCTTCTTCTGCAGCCGCTCCCGCTTTCTCTCGTAGGCGGCGTAAAGCAGGGCCGAATGCTCGTCGAATTCGAGCGGCGGCTGCAGGTTCGCGTGCCAGGGGTGGAAGCGCTCCAGGTCGTCGCGCGCGCCCAGCATGCCGATGCGCCCGGCCACCCGGCTGTAAAAGGGCTCCAGATCATCGTAGCCAAATGGAAAATCGGCGAGTTCCGCGTCGTTATAGGCATATGCCCCGCCGGTCCAGGCCTCGGCCAGGCCGCCGCGGGCGAAGGAAAACAGGGGCGCGAATCCCTCGGAGCGTTCGCGCAGCAACCCGGGCGCCCGGAACACGTAGTTCTTGCTGGGCGGGAAGCCGTAGTACTCTTTTCCGGCGTCGGGCAGGATCAAGGACTCGAATTTCTTTCCCAGGAAATAATCGACCGGGTCGACCAGGTTCTCCTTCAGCCCGTTCAGCGTATCCCGAGGATTGACGGCTTCCTCGGGGGGGTAGCCCACGTCCAGCATGGTGACGGCATAGCCCTTTTCCAGGACCGAGAGGGCGAAGTGGACGGCGCTGGCGCCGGAACCGACGACGGTGATGTCAGACATTTTCACTTTCCGGGGCGCGCCGGCCGCGGGTGATCCGCGACAGCACCTGCAGCGGCAGCAGCACGATGACGGCGGGCACGAGCGCCAGCACCATGGTGAATCCCTTCCAGGCGACGGCGACGAACAGCCCGGGCAACGATCCCGGGCCGGCGGCGTCGATGCTCCGATAGTATGGCGGTGTCAATTCGAGGACGGCGAGCAGCAGCACCAGTTTTTTGCGCAAAAGGCCCTGTGGGCGAAAAAAGCGGGCGTAGGCATCGCAGGGCTTCACGGTCAGCGGATGGCGGGCCGCGATCGCGACCAGCAAGGGGTCGAAGAACCCCGGGCCCCGGTCCCACGCCAGAGCCGCATGCCCCTCGGCGTACTTCGCCTGCACGTAGGGGTTCATTTCCCGGCCGAGCAGGTAGCGTCCGAAGACGCGGCATTCGCGCTCCAGGCGGGGATCGCCGCCGCTCTCCACCGTCAGGGACAGGCTCTCGGCGATCATTTCATCAATCGTTCGGAACCCCCCGGCCAGCTTGTCGGTGAGGGGATTGGCGTCGGCCACCCCGTCGTGGCGGAATGTATAGAGCTGGCTCGCGCTCAGCGGCAGCCGCTGTCCCAGGACCTTTTCTCCCGCGGCCAGTAGCGGGATCAGCGGCCGCAGGGGAAGGCGCACGACGCGCCGCCGCTCGGAGCCGGAGAGGCGGCGCATGCGCAGCAGGAAGTCCTCGATGCTCACGGCCTGCGGCCCGCCGATATCCAGCGTCTCGCCCTGGAAGCGGTCCTCGGCCAGGACGGCCAGCATCACCTGCACGAGGTCGTCGACATGGATCGGCTGGATGCGGGTTTTCCCGCCGCCGAATACGGGCATGAGAGGAAGGGCGGCCAGGCGCTGCAATCCCGCCATGACGGGCGAGCCGGGGCCGGCGATGATCGTCGGGCGCAGGATGGCATAGGGCAGGCCGGCGGCCCGCACCAGCGCTTCTCCTTCTTCCTTGGCGCGGCCGTAGGGGTAATGCTTTTTTTCGGGGAACTTCGCGGCGATCGAGCTGACATGCAGGAAGCGCCGGACCTCGGCGCGGGAACATTCGCCGAGCAGGACCCGGGTGCCGTCGACGTTTGCCGTGCGCTGCTGCGCCGGCCCGGCCCGGCCGGTGGCGGCGGCCAGGTGGACCACCGTGACGTTGCTGTTCAACAGGGATCGGTAGCTCTCCGGGTCATTGAGATCGCCGGCGACAGGTTGGGTGCCGGCCGGCGCCGGCATTCGCTGCGCCGGGTTGCGGCTCAGCCAGTGGACATGTCGGAAGCGGCCGGGATCGAGGGCGGCGAGCAGGCAGCGGCCGACGAATCCCGAGCCGCCGGTGACGAACAGCGATTCCAAGACAACCTCCGGCAGCGGGCCTGTACGCTCGATGCAACGGAAGCAATTATAATGAACGCCGCCCGGGTTGTCAATCGCGGCGCGCCGTCACCGGTCTCCGATTCGTCGCCGTTCATGTCCTGTGCTATAATGGTGCGCATGCGCAAGCGAAAACGTCTTGTCCTGGTCCTGCCCCCGCTCCTGATCCTGATCGCGGCCGGCTATTTCTGGCTGCGTCCGCGTCCCCATGCCGCCCCTTTTCTGCGCCTGGATGTCGCTTCTTCCCTGCATGATAGAAGCGTGGTCTCCATCCATTCCCGGAGCGGCGAGATACGCTGGCGCGGTGAACGGAGGCCACAGCGGAGCCGCGTGGCGGGCATCGGCGGCGCCGGTTTCGCGCTGGCGGGGCGGAAGAGCTTCCCGTTCTCGTTCCCCTGGCGGGGAAACTGCGCGGTCTTCTGTTTCCATGATTTGCGGCCCGACGGCGAATCTCCCATAACCATGGAGCTATGGCGCTTGCGACGCCAAAAAACCGAGCTCGTTGGCCGGGTGGAGAATCCCGAAGAGCAGGGATATTTCGTGCAAAAGGTCGATGTGAGCCGCGGTGACCGCTTCGAGCTGCGCTGGAACGGTGCCGGGCGCGTTTTCATAGGCCAGCCGCTGCTGTACCGCGTCCTGCCGGCGGCGGAGCGCCGGACCATCGTCATGCTGGCCGCCGACACGCTGCGCGCCGACCAGATCGACGCCCGTGTCAACGATGTCGCCGTGGCGCCGTTCCTTACCCGCTTCGCCGGGGAGTGCGCCCGTTTCGACCGCTGCCTCAGCCCCAGCACCTGGACCCTGCCCAGCTTCACCAGCCTCTTCACCGCCCGCAACGAGATCATTCATGGCATGAACGCTCCCGGCCTCCTCGATAAAGGCCAGCCCTTCCTGGTCGAGGCGCTGCGCGACCGCTTCATCACGGTCAATTTCAACGGCGGCCTCTGGTTGCAGTTTCAGTCGGGGTTCCACCGCGGCTTTGACATCGTGCGCGAAGGGGGATACTTCGGTGAGCACAAGACGGTGATGGCCGACTCGCTGCTGGCAGGGACCCTCGCCCTCCTGGAGCGGGCCGAGTTTCCCGTTGTTTTCCTTTTCCTGCACACCTACCAGGTGCACACTCCCTACCGGCCGCCCGCTGACCTGCTGCGCCGCCTCGACCCGGGACACCCGGCGCTGGCCGCCGGAGTTTTTCCGTCCACCCCGCCGACCGCCGAATCCAGTGCCGCCGAGCAGGAACATTATTTCCGGCTCTACCAGGCGGGCGTTTCGCTGCTCGATCGGGAGATCGAGAAGTTTTTTGCCGGCCTGAAGCGCGCCGGGCTGTACGAAGGGACGATGTTCATGCTGTTCGGCGACCATGGCGAGGCCTTTGGCGAGCATGGCGACTGGGAGCACGGAACATCGCTGTTCAACGAGCAGCTGCACGTGCCGCTGCTGCTGCGCTTTCCAGGCGGTCGCTTCGCCGGTTACCGGGCCGATTTTCCGGTATCGCTGCTCGACCTGTTCCCAACCCTGCTCGATTTTCTGGACATCCAGCCGCCGGCAACAAAGCTCGACGGCGTCAGCCTGATGCCGGCCCTGACGACGGGGTGGCAGCGGCCCGAGCCAGTCGTCTCCTCCCTGATGAACTGCTGGTACGACGAAAATGTGCCGCCGCAATTGGCGCTCAGCTTTGCCCGCTGGAAGATCATCGTCACTTTCGACGAGGCCTCCGGCGACCCTGGCCCGCCGCAGGCCTACGACCTGCAACTCGATCCGCGAGAGCGGACGCCCCTGGCCGACCTGCCGCCCGACGCCTGGCGCCAGGCGCTGCCCATCGTCCTCCTGCACCAGGATTATCTGAAGACGCAGCGACCGGCAAGGGGAAAAGGGGATGTCGACGGCATGGACCCGGAGCTGCGCGAGGAACTGAAAGCCCTGGGCTACCTGTAAGCGGCGCGGCCTTTACTCGGCGCGGCGGCGGCCGAGCACTTCGTAAAACTCGATGGCCGGCGAGACGAAGTCGCAGGCATACATCGGATCGAGAGCGGCGTAGAAATCCCGGTTGAGAAAGGACGAATCAAAGACACGCAGCCGCTTGAACCGACGCGGGTTGCGGCGGATCATGTTCCACAGGCGCAGCCGGTCGGCGGCCTTTTCCCCCAGGCGCACGTCGCGCAGAAAAACCAGGCTGCTCAGGCAGAGGACATCGCCGCGACCGATGCGGCCGTCCTGCCATTCCCTGACGGCCCGGCCCAGATCGCGAGCCTCCACGGTAAAGCGGTCGCGGTTGAAAAGCGGCATGTAGGCTTTCTCCATCACCTTCGCCAGGGGAACCGCGAACGGCATCGGCCCGGGGCTGCCGGCCGGGACGATGTAGCCGCGGTCAAAGATCGGGTCGACAAGGATGATGCGGCTTCCCCGCGGCAGGGCCTGGTCCGCCCAGCGGGCGGCGCTGAGGCGCGTGTCCCTGCGGAAGCGGTCAACGGTCGTCATGTCGTAAGCCAGCGTATAGGCCAGAACGAGGAGGGCCGTTGCCCGGGCCGCCGTCCGCCAGTGGCGATGCGCCGCCGCCCAGGCCCGGTCGAAGCCGCGCGAGGCCAGGATGAGCAGGATCGGCAGCGCCGGCAGATAGTAGCGGGTGGGGACGAATTTCCACGAGGCGATTATTCCCAGGTAGAGGAGGGGGAAGGAGAGGCCGAGCAGCACGCGCAGCTTCGGCGTGTGACGGACGAAATGGACCAGCGAGGCCAGCATGGCCAGGTAGAGCGGCAACCCGAAAGAGAATGGGAAGGCGGCGAACAGCTGGTAGACATAAGGATGATACGGCCAGCCGGCCGGGGAAAGGTCGAAGCCGTAGTGTCCTCCCCTGACATGGCGCGCCTCGAAGAAATAGGCGTCCACCGTCTTTTTGAGATGAATCAGCGAAAAAGGAGAGACAAGGAAGAAGCCAGCCAGGGCCGCCGCACCGGCCGGGATCAGCAGCAGCGCGGCCTGGCCCAGAGAGCCGATGCGTTTCTCGCGCCAGGCGGCAAAGGCGGCAATGACCAGCCATACGGCGGCGAGCAGGCCGTTGAACTTGACACCCACGGCCACGCCCACCACCAGGCCGGCGAGCAGGAAACGCCTCAAGTCGGGAACGAGGTAGGCGCGTACGGCAAGCCAGAAACAGGTGGTGACCCAGAAGACGAGGCCGATGTCGCTGGTTCCGAAATGGGAGTGCCAGGCATGAATGGGAAGCAGGGCGACGCCCCACGCCGCCCAGGCGCCGGAACGCTCCTCGGTGAAGAGGTCTCTCGCCGCCAGATAGGCCACGACGATGGTCAGGGTGCCGAACAGGACGCTCCACAGGCGGTTGACCAGCAGGATGGTGTGGGGCTCGAGCGTCACACCCAGCAGGCTCAGCAGCTGGGCGCCGAAAAAATTCAGATAGAAGGTCAGGCCGGAATAGTTATAGAAGCGGGTGTCGAGGTCGTTCCAGCGCAGGGAGGCGCTGATGTTCCAGACGTTCAGCTCGTCGGGACTGAGGTCGACGCGCGGGAAGCCCCAATGAATGCCCCACAGGCGCAGGGCCAGCCCCACCAACAGCGCCCCGGCTAGGGCGATCAGCGGCGCCGGGACTCCGAGGTATCCTTTTCTTATGCCGGGATTGTTCAGTCGTTCGGACATGGCGGCATTATAGGGTATTCTGCCGCCGAATTCAACGGAAATGAGCTTGACTTTTTACGGCTCTCGCTTATTCCTGCCGGGCGGCGAGCAGTTCGTTCACGCGGCGCGCTGTTTCGCGGAAATCAGCGGCCAGGCGCCGGTAGTTCTTCAGAAACTCGTCCAGGAAAGGATAGCCGGTCCGGTAACGCTCGGCGAGCATGAAGGCCATGCGCTGGTCGCGATCGGCGGCCAGGCCGCGGACGTTTCTCCGCAGTTCGCTGAATTCATCGAAAGGGGAGGCATCGCCATCCCTGTCCCGCCATCTCCTTTCCAGGGTCCGGATGTGCCGCAACTCCCTTTCGCTCAGGTCGGCGTGGAACATGGCCCGGTTCAGGGCCTCCTCCCCGGTAGCGGGCGACTCCTCCAGTGTGGCGAGCAGCCGGGCGATCTTTTCCTTGCCGGCCCGGGCCTGGTCGTACTCGTCCTGGAACGTATGGCCGATCTCCAGGGTCATGCCCAGGATGAAGTGGCTGACGAGTTCCTGGAATTCCCGCGTGTCCCCGTCGGGATCGGTCTGCCGCAGGGCCTGGCGCATGAAGTCCAGGACCTGGTCGCGGCCGCCGGCGGGAAGACGGCGACGGATGCGCTCATGGGCCTGAACGCACAGGTAATCGGTTTCGCCCCGGGCGCGGTCCTCGTTCCTGTCCGCGATGCGCCGCAGCGCCTCCTCGGTCATGGCCAGGCGGATCTTCTGCTCGTCGCAGCAGGTGATGCCGCTGGGAGCGATCTCCGGCACGGGGAAAAACAGGCGGAATAGCAGGAAAGCGGCCAGAAGGCGCAGCATGTGTCGCCATTGTAATCCGGATGGCGGCGGTTTTCAAGCAAACGGCGGCCGGAATGGGGGGCCCCGGGCGGGATTGACTTTCAGGGTCGATTCCATTATAGTTTTTTTTCTGAAACGTTTTCCGCCAAGGAGCGATACAATGAATATCCAACATCAAAAGACGAAGCAGATCCTGGACCTGTTCGAGAGGATCAGCGCCATCCCGCGCTGTTCCAAGCATGAAGAGAAGATCGGCGCTTTCCTGCTCGACTGGGCCAAGAAGAACGGCCTGCAGTCCAAGCAGGACAAGATCGGCAACGTGCTGATCAGGGTCCCGGCCAGCCCGGGATACGAGAAGTCGGCGATCGTCGTCATCCAGGGGCACATGGACATGGTCTGCGAGAAGACAGCCGATTCGCCCCATGATTTTTCCAAGGACCCGATCCGCTTTGTTTTCGACGGCGAATGGCTGATGGCCGACCACACGACGCTGGGAGCCGACAACGGCATCGCCCTGGCCATGGCCATGGTGCTGGCCCTGGACAAGGAGGCGGCCCATCCGCCGCTGGAACTGCTGTTCACCGTTGACGAGGAGACCGGGCTGACCGGCGCCAACGCCCTGGATGGCGACTTCATCGAGGGCAAGATCCTGCTCAACGTCGACTCCGAGGACGAGGGCGTGTTCACCGTCGGCTGCGCCGGCGGGCGTGACACGCGCATCAGCCTGGCCGTGCACTACGAGGACGCCCCCGAAGGCTTCGTCATGGCGCGCCTCAAGGCCGGCGGCATGAACGGCGGACACTCCGGGGTCAACATCAACGATGAGCGCGCCAATGCCATCCGCGTCCTGGTGCGGGCGTTGATGCAGGTGCGCCGCGAAACCGATGTCCGCCTGGCCGACATCTCCGGCGGCACGGCGCACAACGCCATCCCCCGCGACGCCTGGGCCGACATATTCATCCCCCGTGACAGCTTCAAGGACATTGAGCGCATCGTCTCCGAACAGGAGGGAATGTTCCGGGCCGAATTCAAAAAGACCGATCCCAACCTGAAGGTCGGCGTTGAGCTCCAGCTCGAGACCATGGGCAAGCGCCCGCTCAACACCGCCGACAGCGGCCGCATCCTCGACCTGCTCCTGGCGTTGCCCCACGGCGTAGCCGCCATGTCCGCCGAGATCAAGGGGTTGGTCGAAACCTCCAACAACGAGGCCAGCGTCCGCATCACCAACAGCAAGCTGGAGATCGTGACCAGCCAGCGCAGCTCGGTCATGTCGCGCCTGCACGCCCTGACCTGGAGGATCGAAGCGATCGCCCGCCTCGCCGGCGCCGATGCCGTCAGCGGCAACGGCTATCCCGCCTGGCAGCCCAACCTGCAGTCGCCGCTGCTGGCGCGCTGCAAGGACGTCTATCGCAAGCTGTTCGGCAAGGAGCCGCTGGTGGAGGTCATCCATGCCGGGCTGGAATGCGGCATCATCGGCGACAAGAAAGAGGGCATGGACATGATCTCGTTCGGCCCCACCCTCAAGAATCCCCATGCGCCCGACGAAAAGATCCATGTGGGGTCGATCGGCAAGGTTTGGGACTTCATGGTGGCGATGTTGAAAAGCATGAAGTGATCCCCGGCCGGCGCCATTGACCGCCGCTGGGCAATCCGCTAGAATGGTCCCATGAAAAGAAGAACATTTGTCCGCAACGGCATGCTGGTTTCTTCGGGGCTGCTCATGTCGCCGCTGGTTCGCGCTCAGGCGGGAACTGTCGGCCAGGCCGACGTGATCCAGGTCAAGGGGGCTTCGCCTTACGAGATCACCCAGCGGGCCGTGGCCGAACTGGGCGGCATGAAGCGCTTCATCTCCCGCGGCGATGTGGTCATGGTCAAGCCCAATATCGGCTGGAACCGCACGCCGGAGCAGGCCGCCTGCACCCATCCCGAGGTGCTGCGCGCCGTCATCGAGCTCGCCTTCGCCGCCGGGGCCAGGAAGGTCGTGGTCATGGACAACACCTGCCACAAGGCCGAAGACTGCTACCAGCGCAGCGGCATCGAGGCCATGGCGCGCCGGGCGGGGGCCGAGGTCCGCTTCAGCGACGAGAACCGCCTGGTGCTGCATGACTTCAAGGGCGAGGTCCTCGGCAAGTGGCCGGTGTACCGCGACCACCTCGAGGTGGACAAGTTCATCAACGTGCCGATCCTCAAGCACCACGGCAGCTCGGGGCTGACCATTGCCATGAAGAACCTCTACGGCATCCTGGGCGGCAACCGCGGCAAGCTGCACCGCGACATGGGCGAGAACATCGCCGACCTGGCCAACGGCTTCCGCAGCCACCTGGTCGTGATCGATGCCTGGCGAGTCCTGGTCCGCAATGGCCCGGTGGGCGGCCGGCTGAGCGACGTGGAGGAAAGGCGCTCGGTCATCGCCTCGCCGCAGATCATGCACGCCGACGTGGCCGCCGCCGCGCTGTTCGGCCGCGACGCCCGCCAGATCGAGTTCCTGCAGGCGGCCCACGAGCGCAAGATGGGCGAGATCGACATCGCCAAGATCGCGCTCAAGAGCCTTTCCGCCTGACCGTCCATGGACAGGAGAACGGGTCGGCTGCTGCAGCGGTCGCGCATCCTCAGCCAGATCCTTTTCACCGTCATCTTCTTCTTCCTCCTCGTACGCAGCGGCGGGGGTGACGCGGCGCGCCTGCCCTGGGCCGGACTTTTCTTCTATTTCGACCCGCTTTTCCTGTGGGTCGTCCTGCTGGCCGGGCCTTTCCTGCGCATCTTCCTGCTCGCGCTGGCGCCGCTGCTGCTGACCCTGCTGCTCGGGCGTTTCTTCTGCGGCTGGGTGTGCCCCCTGGGAGCCTTGAACCAGTTCTTCACCTGGCTGGGCTCGCGCCGCAGGCAGCGCCTCGTCCCGGTCGCCCGCAAGCCCTTGCGCTTGAAATACCTGCTGCTCGTCGCCCTGCTGGCCGCCTCGCTCTTCACCGTTCAGCTCCTGGGCTGGCTCGATCCGTTTTCCCTGCTCACTCGCAGTGCCGCCACCGTGGTCCTGCCGGGCGCGAACGCCCTTCTGCAGCAGGCCCTGCTGGCGGGTCCGGAACCGCTCTATGAACTCGGGCGCCGCGTTCTGCTCACCGTGACGCAGCGAACCTTCCTGCAGGCGGCCGGCATCGGCGTCATTTTCCTCGGCCTGCTGCTGCTGAACCTCCATCGCCGCCGCTTTTTTTGCAATTATTTGTGCCCCCTGGGGGGCTTGTACGGCCTGCTGGGCCGCTGGTCGCTTTTGCGCCTGGCGATCAACCCGAAATGCCGCTCATGCAACGCCTGCGCCGGGCATTGCACCTATTACGGCAGTCCCTTCAAGGACTACCTTAAGTCGGAATGCGTCGTATGCTTCAACTGCGTCGTCGATTGTCCCGAGGCGGCCATCGACCTGCGCTTCGGCTTTCCCGGCGCCGGCCGCCGCCCTGCCCTGGATCTGGGCCGCCGCCGCCTTTTGGGCGCTTCCGCCGTCGGCCTGGCCGCCGCCGCCTTGCCCCTGGTCGCCCCGGCCCGCAGCTCCAGGACCCATGCCTTCCTGCGACCGCCCGGCGCGGTCAGTGAGAAAAAATTCCTGGAGAAATGCATCCGTTGCGGCGCCTGCATGCAGGCCTGCCCGACCAACGCCCTGCAGCCGGCTGTCTTCCAGGCCGGGTTGGAGGGAGTTTGGACCCCCGTGCTGGTGCCGACCAGCGGCTACTGCGAATACGAGTGCCACCGCTGCACCCAGGTCTGCCCGACCCGCGCCCTGGCCCGGCTGACCCTGGAGGAGAAGAAGCAGTTCAAGATCGGCACCGCGGTCATCGACCGCAGCGCCTGCTACACCTATGCCGATGGCTACAACTGCGCTGTCTGCGAGGAGCATTGCCCGGTACCTGAAAAAGCCATCCGTTTGCGCGATGTCGAGGTGCATGATTTCCGCGGCCGGCTCAGGAAAGTCCGGCAGATCTACGTCGTTCCCGACCTGTGCATCGGCTGCGGCATCTGCGAGAGCGTTTGCCCGCGCAGCGATATCCCCGCCATCCGCGTCGGCGCCGAGGAGGAGCAGCGGGAGATCCCGTCCGGCTGACGGCCGCACCGCCCCGCAACGACGGCTGGAGGGACCGCTTCAATCCCGACGTCCCGGTCCCTTCGGACCGGGAGGCCGCACCGCCCCGCAACGACGGCTGGAGGGACCGTTTCGATCCCGACGTCCCGGTCCCTTCGGACCGGGGGGCCGGCGACCGTTACCGCTATTGACTTGCGGAGCGAAATGGTTTAATTTAAGGCCTGAAAGGAGTCCCATGAGCAAAAGAATCGCCTGGCTGGCAGTGCTCTCCGCCTTGATCTGGCTGGGCGGCTGCTCGCGCAACAACGAGGCCCGGATAAACGTTCGCAATACCGGCGTTCGCGACATCGTGGTCACCCTCGACTACCATTCAACGACGATCGCGGTCGGCCAAGCCGATACCCTCATCCTGTCCTGGCCGGGCAACGACAGCTTCGACGTGGAGCTGATCTATTTCCCGGTAGGGCAGCCGGGGCGTGTGGAGTACGTGGCCCTGATACTGAATCCCGGCGATTCGCTCAACCTGGACCTGGGCTTCGCCAGCTGAAGCCTCATGGACAAAGGCAGCGGCATGAACGTCATCATCGCCTCCGACCACGCCGGGTTCGAACTGAAGGAGAGGATCATCGCCGCGCTGCGCCAGCAGGGCCGCACCGTCGATGACGTCGGCACCCATTCTCCGCAGCCCGCCAATTGGGTGGAGTTCGGGGCCCTGGCCGCTGCCCGTGTCGCTGCCCACCCGCAGCATGCCGTGGGTATCCTGATCTGCGGCTCGGGCATCGGCATGTCCATCGTGGCCAACAGGTTCCCCGGCGTGCGCGCCGCGCTCTGCCACACGGAAGAAGCCGCGCGCGTGGCCCGCCAGCACAATGACGCCAATGTCCTCGCCCTGGGAGCGCGCGTCCTGGACCCCGCCGCCGCCCTGCGCATCGTCGCCGTGTTCCTCGAGACGCCCTTTGCGGGGGGACGCCACCAGACCCGGCTCGATTACCTGCGCGATCAAGTTGAAAAGAAGACTTGATAACTTGAGCATCGTAATGAGCAGAGCAACTCAACGACCCATCGTGATGAGTCATGACAAAGAGAAATAAGTCTTTCCGTTGCTGTTTCTCATCACTCATCACTCATCACTTATCACTCAATCCGAAGTCTTACTCCTTTTACAAAATACGTCAAGACGCAATCAGGAGGTCACATGCCCGTTGACACGAAAGACATTTTCAACATAGTCGAGAAGCAGAACGAATGGCGGGGGAGGCAATGCATCAACCTGATCGCCAGCGAGAATACGCCCAGCCCGGCGGTGCGCTCCATCCAGCTCAACGACTTCATGGGCCGTTATGCCGAAGGCCATCCCAACACGCCGGACAAGATCAACCGCTATTATCAGGGGACGCGTTTCATCGACGAGATCGAGACCCTGGCCGCCCGCGAAATGCGCGAACTGTTCGGCTGCGCCCAGGCCGAGGTGCGGCCTTACAGCGGCAACAACGCCAACACGGCCATTGCCATGGCCTGGCTGCGCGGCGGCGACTCGGTCATCGCCAACTCCACCGACGCCGGCGGCCACATCAGCCATAATTTCTTCGGCATCATGGGCCGGCGCATCCAGATGCGCGGGCAGGTGCTGAAACCCGGCAAGGAGAACTCGGTCAAATTGAGCTTTTTCCCCATCAGCGAAGACCGCTATCATATCGACGTGGCCAGGTCGCTCGATCTGATCGAGAAGGTCAAGCCCAACCTGCTGGTCATGGGCAAGAGCCTTTACCTGTTCCCCGATCCGGTCAAAGAGCTGGCCCCGCTGTGCCGCCAGCTGCAGATCCCCATTCTCTACGACGGCGCCCACGTGCTGGGCCTGATCGCCGGCGGCCAGTTCCAGGACCCGCTGGCCGAAGGGGCCACCTGGCTCACCGGCAGCACCCACAAGACATTCCCTGGCCCCCAGCGCGGGGTCATCCTGGCCAACCTGGACGCCGAAGGCGAAAAGAAATACTGGTCAGCCGCCGACCGCGGCGTCTTTCCCGGAACTTCCTCCAACCATCATCTCTACAGCCTGCCCGCCCTGCTGGTGGCTGCGCGCGAGATGAAGGCCCACGGCAAGGCCTATGCCGAGCAGATCTGCCGGAACGCCGTCGCGCTGGCCAAGGCCATGGAGGCCAGCGGTATTCCGGTCGAGGCCAGGGAGTTCGGCTATACGCGCTCGCACCAGATCGCGGTCAACGTCGCCTCCTTCGGCGGCGGCGTCAAGGCGGCTCTGGCGCTGGAGGCCAACGACATCATCTGCAACTACAACATGCTCCCCGGCGACACCGACGCCCAGAATCCCTCGGGCCTGCGCATCGGCACCCCGGAAATGACCCGCTTCGGCATGAAGGAGAAGGATTTCGCCGAACTGGGCGAACTCATGGCTGAGGCCATCCGGGGCAAGCAGGTCAAGGACAAGGTCAACCAGCTGCGTGGGCGCTTCCTGGAAATGCAGTACGTGTGAGCCTGCGGCGGCCCATTGGGCCGATTTACAGCCCGGCCCGCGCGTGATATAATCAGGCTCGATGACCGATCTCAAGTACATCGCCGTGGAGGGTCTGGTCAAATCCGGGAAAACGAAGCTGGCCCGGATCCTGGCCGAAGAATTCAAGGCCCGTCTGTTCCTCGATAATCAGGGCGAGTACTCCGCCATCCAGCCTGCCCGGCCCGGCCCCGGCGGCCAGGGCCAGCCCGCTTTCGCCGATTCCGCCCGGCCCGGCCTCAAGGGCCAGGGCAACCCCTTTCTCAAGGATTATTACGAATCATTCTCCTCCGGCTACAATCCGCTGGCCCTCAAAACCCAGCTCATCTTCCTGATCAACCGCTTCAACCAGCAGCTGGAGATGAAGCAGAAGGACCTGTTCCAGAAGACCATGGTCTCCAATTACATTTTCTACAAGGACGGCATTTACGCCCACACCGTGCTCAACGACGAGGACCTGGACATCTACAAGCGCATCCTGGGCATTTTCGCCGAGCGCATCCATCCCTGCAGCCTGGTCGTCTACCTGCAAACCTCTTTCGCCGAGATGCTGCAGCGCATCCACAAGCAGGGGGACGAGTTTGAAAAGCGGGTCCCCAGCGAATATTGGCGGGAGATCTTCGAGGCCTACAACTACTATTTTTTCAACTACAAACTGTCGCCGCTGCTGGTGGTCAACGTCGAGAAGATCGACTTCAACAGCCGCAAGGACATCGACGGCCTGATCCACGAGATCAAGAACCACAAAAAAGGGAACAGTTATTATGCCCCAGCCTGACCCGGAAAAAAAGACGGCCCTGAGTCTCGGGCGGAAAAAAGCGCGCGGCGAAAAGATCGCGGCGGTCACCGCCTATGACCACCCGACCGCCCGCCTGGCCTCTGAAGCCGGCATCGACCTGATACTGGTCGGAGACTCCCTGGGCATGGTCCTGCAGGGTCACGCCAATACGCTGAAAGTGACCCTGGACGAAATCGTCTACCACACCTCGCTGGTCGCACGCGCCGCGCCGCTGCCGCTGGTGGTCAGCGACCTGCCCTACGGATCGTTCCACGGCGGCATCGAGCGCAGCGTGGAGAACGCCTGCCGTTGCGTGAAGGAGGGGGGTGCCGAGGCGGTCAAGCTGGAGGGGGGGCGCAAGCGCTTCCCGGTGATCGCGGCCCTGCTCGATGCCGAGATCCCGGTCCTGGCCCACCTGGGGCTGACGCCGCAATCGGTGCATGCCCTGGGCGGATTCAAGGTGCAGGGCAAGCTGCGGGAAAAGGCGCGCGAGATCTACCGGGATGCCCTCGACCTGGAGAAGCTCGGCGTTTTCGCCGTCGTGCTCGAGTCGGTTCCCCAGGAGCTGGCGCGGAGGATCTCGGCCGACCTGAGCATCCCGACCATCGGCATCGGCGCCGGCAGCGGTTGCGACGGCCAGATACTGGTCTTTCACGATCTGGTGGGCTTCACCGATCTCTACATGCCCAAGTTCGTCCGCAAGTACGCCGACACGCGCACGCTGTGGCTCGGCGCCCTGCAGCGCTATGTTCGCGATGTCCAGGACGGAAATTTTCCCAATGATGCCGAAAGCTACCATTTGCAGCTCGATATCGACGAGTTCCTGCAATGAAGACCTGCCGCACCATCGCCAGCCTGCGCCGGGCTCTCGCCGCCCCGATCCCCGGAAAAGGCCGGGTGGGTTTCGTGCCCACCATGGGCTACCTGCACGAAGGGCACCTCAGCCTGGTCCGCGCCTCCCGCCGGGAGAACGATCTGACCGTGGTCTCCATTTACGTCAACCCCTCCCAGTTCGGCCCCGGAGAGGACCTGGGACGCTATCCGCGCGATCCGCGGCATGACGCCTCCCAACTGCGGCGCGAGGGAGTGGATATCCTGTTCATGCCAGCGGACGCCGAGATGTATCCCCCGGGCTTCCGCACCTGGGTGGATGTCACGGGGCTGGACGGCAAGCTTTGCGGAAGCTCGCGGCCCGGCCACTTCCGCGGCGTGACCACCGTGGTGCTCAAGCTCTTCATGCTGCTGAAGCCGCAGCGGGCCTACTTCGGGCAGAAGGACGCCCAGCAGGCGCGCATCATCGCCCAGATGATCCGCGACCTGAACCTGCCCGTGCGCCTGCGCGTCCTGCCCATCGTGCGCGACGCCGACGGCCTCGCCCTGTCCTCGCGCAACGTCTTACTCTCGGTCGAGGAGCGCCGCGCGGCCCTCGCCCTGCCCAAGGCGCTGCGGCGCGCCCGGGCGCTCATCGAGGCGGGGGAAAGGGACTCCCGGGCCCTGCGCGCGGCCATGATGGCGGAGATCTCCCGCCAGCCCCTGCTGGCGATCGATTACATCGCCGTCGTCCGCCTGGAAGACCTGGAAGAGACCGCCCGGGTCGAGCCGGGGAACACCCTGGTCGCCGCCGCAGTGCGCGCCGGCAGGACGCGCCTGATCGACAATACTCTTTCAGGAGAGATAGAATGCTGATCCCGTACCTGATCGCCAAGATCCACCGGGCCACCGTCACCGGAGCCGACCTGCACTACGAAGGCAGCATCGCCATCGACGAAGAGATCATGGAGAAAGCCGGTTTGCGCGTTTTCCAGAAAGTCGACGTCTACAACGTCAACAACGGCCGGCGCTGGTCCACCTACGTCCTGCCCTGGAAGCGCGCCTCGGGCGGCATCGTGGTCAATGGCGCCGCCGCCCGCATGGTCCATCCCGGCGACCTGGTCATCATCGCCGCCTACGCCCTGCTCGACGAGAAGGAGCTGAACTCGCTCAGCGCCACCATCCTCACCATGGGCGACGGCAACGAAGTCGAAAAGATCACCCACACGAAACTGTAAGGAGCGCGGCCGCGACCGCGCCGAGGAAGAACCATGAAAAAAGTACTCGGATTGGGCAATGCCCTGGTCGACATCCTGGTGCGCATCGACGATGACGCGCTGCTGGCCTCGCTGGACCTGCCCAAGAGCTGCATGACCCTGGTGCGCGAGGAGCAGGTCAACGCCATCCTGGACAAGATATCCCACCTGGAGAAGCAGGAGGCCTGCGGCGGCTCGGCGGCCAATACCATCAGCGGATTGGCGCGCCTGGGCGTGCCCACCGGCTACATTGGCAAGATCGGCCGCGACCGCTACGGCGAGTTTTTTAGCGCCGAGATGGGGCGACATGGCACCCTGGCCCGGCTGTTCACCGGCACCGCCCAGACCGGGCGGGCCCTGGGCTTCATCACCCCCGACTCGGAGCGCACGTTCGCCACCTTCCTGGGCGCGGCGGTGGAGCTGGATGCCGCCGACCTGTCGGAGGAACTGTTCCACGGCTACGACTACTTTCATATCGAAGGCTACATGGTGCAGAACCATCCGCTGGCCGAAACGGCTTTGCGCCTGGCCAAGAAGGCGGGGCTGGTGGTGTCGCTTGACCTGGCCAGCCACAACGTGGTGCGCGAGAACCTGGCTTTCCTGCAGGAGATGGTCGGCAGTTACGTCGATATCGTGTTCGCCAACGAGGACGAGTCGATGGCCTTCAGCGGGAAAAACTCGCCAGCCGACGCCCTGGTCAGCATCTCGCCCTGCTGTGGAATCGCCGTGGTCAAGCTGGGCAGGAACGGCTCCCTGCTCAAGCGCGAGAACGAGGAGCATCGCGTCGAGTGCATTCCGGCCCGGGCCATCGACACGACCGGCGCCGGCGACCTCTATGCCGCCGGTTTTCTTTACGGAATGATCCGGGGCTACTCACTACCCGTTTGCGGCCGCATCGGCTCGCTGCTTTCGGGCAAAGTGGTCGAGGTGGTGGGCGCCAAGCTCGACGAGGCGCATTGGCGAGAGGTCGAGGCCGCCCTGCCGGGGTTGGTCGGCTGAGGGGTGCGGCCAGACGAAAATGGACTACATCGTTATCCCCGAGGGCATTGCCGCCGATGAGCGCGGGCGCCCGGCGCCGGCCCCCAGTTTTGTCTACCGCCAGGTGCTGGATTATGCGCTGGTTGCCTGCCGCCCGGGCGATACGATCCACCTGGCCCCGGCCAATACCTACGGCGGCCAGACCGAGCACGAGCTCGCGCTCCGCTACCTGCGATCCAAGGCCCCCCCCTGCCGCATCACCTGCCCGGAGCATGCCTACGACGAATACGTCGACACGCGCGGCAACGCCAGGCACCTGCGGGCCTACCTCGGGGACTCCTGGCGCCGGCCCCGCTACGAGCTCGTCTGCGCCTCCCTGCATTCCTATCGCTGCGAATACTGCTTCCGCCACGAGGGCTACCGGCTGGGAAAGGTGCACCGTGTCCACTACACCGTCACCGGCGAGCGCATTTTCCGCCGCTGGTGGTACTACAGGTACCCTGCCGTGCATTTCGTCTACGAGACGCTGGCACTCGGCCGAGATCTGGTCAAGGGATTGTTTTTCCGGAGGTATGATGCCCGAACGAAGTGAGCAGGCGGATTCCATGATGATCGCCGGTGGCAACTGCGCCCAGGCGGTGCTCAGCGTTTTCTGCGAGGAATTGGACCTGGAGAAGGGGAGGGCGCTGCGCATCGCCTCGGGCTTCGGCGCCGGAATGGGCCGGAGGCAGGAGGTGTGCGGGGCGGTGACTGGCGCCGTCATGGCCATCGGCATGAAGTACGGCTCCGCCGATCCCGGCGACCGGGAAGCCAAGGAGACGGTCTACCGGCTGACCCGCGAGCTGATGTCCCGCTTCCAGGACGAGTTCGGCTCCTGCCTCTGCCGCGACCTCCTGGGTTGCGACCTGCAGAGCGAAGAAGGGCAGAGGCAATACAGCGCCAAGGGCCTGGGAATCAAGGTGTGTCGCCCCTGCGTGCGCCGTGCCGTGCTCCTGGCGGGGGAAATCCTTTAAAAACGCGGCGGGGAAATGAACCACTCCCCCGGGGAATGCGTAAACATGGACATGAAACCCAAAGGAGGATACCTATGGCAAACAAGAACCCGGTCCTTTCCCTGGTTTTGGCAACGGTCCTGATGGCCGTCGCGCCGATTTTTTCCGCTGGCGCTGACGACGTGCCCCTGATCCCGCGCGAGGTGCTGTTCGGCAATCCGGTCAAGGCCTCGCCGCGCCTCTCGCCCTGCGGCACGCGCCTGGCCTATCTGGCGCCCTCGGACAAGGGGGTGCTCAACGTCTGGGTGCGCACCATCGGCAAGGAGGATGACGCCCAGGTGACCAACGACACCCACCGCGGCATCCGCATCCACTTCTGGGCCGAAGACGGCACGCGCCTGTTCTACCTGCAGGACATCGGCGGCGACGAGAACTGGCACGTCTACTCGGTCGACCTGGAGACGAAGGCGGTGCGCGACCTGACCCCGTTCCAGGGAGTGCGCGCCGCCAACGTCATGCTGGACAAGAAGTTCCCCGGGCAGATGCTGGTGGGCCTGAACCTGCGCGACCGCCGCGTCTTCGACATGCACCGCGTCGACCTGAAGACCGGCGCCATCGTCCTCGACACCCGGAATCCGGGGGACGTGCTGGGCTGGGTCACCGACCCCGACTTCCAGATCCGCGCCTGCCAGGCGCAGAATCCCCTGGACGCCTCGACCATCGTGCGCGTGCGCGATAACAAGGACGCCCCCTGGCGTGACCTGGTCACTCTGCCCTTCGGCGAGAACGGCGGAGTCGTCGATTTTTCACTGGACGGCAAGTCGCTCTATTTCATCACTTCCATGGGCGCCGATACCACCCGCCTGGTGTTGCTGGACGCCGCCACGGGCAAGGAGCTGGAGACCATCGCCCGCGACTCCAGGGTCGACCTGGGCGGCGCCTTCGTCCATCCCGACACCAAGAAAGTGCAGGCGGTGTCCTTCAACTACCTGAAGAACGAGTGGCGGGTCCTTGACCCCGCGGTCAAGGACGATTTCGCCGCCCTGGCCAGGATCGGCCGCGGCGAATTCTACCTGGGAGGCCGCGACCGCGACGACACCAAGTGGCTGGTCACCACCATGGTGGATGACGGCTCCGTAGCCTATCATCTCTATGATCGCGCCAGCAGAAAAGCGGAGTTGCTGTTCCTCAACCGGCCCGAGTTGGCCAAGTACAAGCTGGCCAAGATGGAGCCGGTGGTGATCAAGGCCCGCGACGGCTTCCGGCTGGTCAGTTACCTGACCCTGCCCGTGGGCTCCAAGGGCAAGAACCTGCCGCTGGTGCTCAATGTCCACGGCGGCCCCTGGGGGCGTGATTCCTGGGGCTTCAACCCCGAGGCGCAGTGGTTCGTCAACCGCGGCTATGCCTGCCTGCAGGTGAATTTTCGCGGCTCGGCCGGCTTCGGCAAGAAATTCCTCAACGCCGGCAACGGCCAGTGGGGCGTGGGGACTATGCAGCACGATTTGACCGACGCCGTGAAATGGGCCGTGGACAGGGGCATCGCCGATCCCGGGAAGGTCTGCATCTACGGCGGCTCCTACGGCGGCTATGCCACCCTGGCCGGACTGGTCTTCACCCCCGAACTCTACGCCTGCGGGGTCGATATCGTCGGCCCTTCCAACGTCAAGACCCTGCTGGAGTCCATCCCGCCCTACTGGGCCCCGATGAAAAAGCAGATGATCCTGCGCATCGGCGACATCGAGAATGACGAAGCCTTCAACAAAAAGATCTCACCCCTATTTCACGCGGCCAACATCCGCGTGCCGCTGATCGTGGCCCAAGGTGCCAACGACCCGCGGGTCAATATCCGCGAGGCCGACCAGATCGTCCAGGCCATGCGTGACAAGAAACTGCCGGTGACCTACGTGGTCTACACTGACGAGGGCCATGGCTTCGCCCGGCCGGTCAACCGCCTCGACTTCTACGGCCGCGTCGACGAGTTCCTGGCCCGGCACCTGGGCGGCCGCAGCGAGCCCTGGCGGCAGATCGAGGGAACCTCGGCCGAAGTACGCTGATCCCGTTGCTTTGATTTCCGCCTGAAATGAAAAAGGCGGGGACCCGCGTCCCCGCCTTTTGTATTGAATCGGTAAGGAGCTATTTCTCGCCGAGGATCTCCTTGGCCAGAGTTTCGGCGCCGTAGATCTTTTTCATGGCCTCGATCATGGCCGCGCTGTGCACCGAGACGGTGCGGTTGGCCGTATCGTCGTAGAAGTAGCGGCCGATGAAGCTTTCGACGTTGCCGTCGAAAACCAGGCCGACCACCTCGCCGGCGGCGTTGATCACCGGCGAACCCGAGTTGCCGCCGATGATGTCCCCGGTGCAGACGAAGTTGAGCGGCGTGGCCAGATCGATCCTGTCGCGGGCCGCGGCGACGCGCTTGGGCAGGTGGAAGGGGGGCTTGTTGTCAAAACCGAGGGAGCGGTCAAATAAACCGTAAAACGTGGTTTTATAGGGGGCCAGGGTGCCGTTCATGGGGTAGCCCTTGACGGCGCCGTAGGAGAGGCGCAGGGTGAAGGTGGCGTCGGGATAGGCGTTTTTGCCGTAGGCGACGAACCGCGCCTGGCCGATCTTTTCCGCGGCGGGCCGCGCAACGCTCTCGATGTTGTTTTCGACCCACTTGCGCATTTCGCGGATCATGGGGTCGAGCTTGCGGGCGAGCACGATGTAGCTGTCCTTGCAGTTGGCCACGGCCGCCGGGCCGCCGTCGACCAGCCTGCGGCGCAGCGCCGGGTCGGCCAGCTGCGTGCCGGCCAGCAGGGCCTTGGCCGCCTCCTCGGGCGTTTTGCCGTCCAGGCAGGCCTGGACATAGGGATCATCGGCGCCAAGCTCCTCGATCATCAGCTTCATGGCGTCGACGGCCATGGCCTCCTCCAGGCCCGGATAGATAGGGGCAGGCGAGAAGAGGCGGAAGCGCAGCGAGTCCAGCTGGGAGGTGTGGTAGCCGTCCAGGCGCTCGCCGTCGGGCTTCTGCAGCTCGGCCGACAGCTGCACGATTTGCAGAGCAATGGCACCCAGGCGCATGCCCGGGATGCGCCGGTAGGACATCTCCTTCATGCGCGGCTTCTGCTTCTCGATGGACGCAGCGATCGCATCCCAGGCGCCGGCGTACTCGGCCTGCCACTGGGGATTGGCGGCGATCAGCTTGCGGAACTCGGTTTCCTGGGCGGCTTTTTTCTCCATGATGCCGGCGGCCTTGAGGCCTTCGTATTCGCCGCTGGAGACCTTGAGCCCGTTCTCGATGCCGAAGATCATGCCGGCGGCCTGGCGCGCCTGCTCCGGGCCCCTGGCGGCGTAAGCCTGGGCCACTTCCAGCATGCGCTTCATCGACCGCATGCGCAGGGGGTAGGCGAAGTCGCGCTGGAACTCGATCTGGGCCAGGGTCATCAGGCGGTTGGTCGAGCCGGGGTGGCCGGAAACAAAGACCAGCTCGCCGTCGGCGGCGCCATGGGAGCTCCATTTCAGGTAATGGGCGACCTTGGCCGGCTTGCCCTTCTCGTAGGCGCGAAAGATGGCCATGTCGAGGTCGTGGCGCGGGTAGGTGAAATTGTCGGGATCGCCGCCGAAGAAAGCGGCCTGCTGCTCGGGGGCGAAGACCAGCCTGACATCGGTGAATTTCTTGTAGCGGTACAGCCAGTATTCGCCTCCGTGATAGAGGGAGACCACGTCGGAGCGCAGGCCGGTCTTCTTGAGGCTCAGGCGCTCGATCAGGGCGATGGCGGCCTTCTTGGCCGCCAGGGCCTTGGCCGGGTCCATGCCCTTCTTGACCGATGCCAACACCTTGGGGGTGACGTTTTCCGTTGAGATCAGGACGTTGAGCTCCAAATCGGGACAGGGGATCTCGTCGGCCTGCGTCGGGGCGTAGAAGCCGTCGGCGACGTAGTTCTTCTCGGCGCTGGAGAGCTTCTGCAGCTGGCCCAGGGCCACGTGGTGGTTGGTCAGCACCAGCCCGTTGGGGCTGACGAACGAGCCCGAGCCGCCGTCGCCCACGCGCACCGAGGCCAGGCGGACGTGCTCGAGCCAGGCCGGAGTGGGCTCGAAGCCGTACTTTTCCTTCAACTGCTTCAGCGGCATGTTGTCCAGTGTCCACATGCCTTCGTCGGCGGCCAGGGGGCCGGCCAGAAGCATCATCGCCGCCGCCACGAGCAGGAAGATCCCGGGCAGCCTTCTTTCTCTTGTTTTTTGCACTAGTAACCTCCTATTGATTCAGAAATAATAATACGAACCCTTGGAGACAAAAGTTCTTTTCCCAGGTTCCAAGTTCCACGTTCACCCGTCTGCCGTCTTCCTGGTCAATTGACAAAAAGCCCATGTTAATGGTATATTGGCCTCTAAAAGCGCTCGGGGCCATGGTTTAATGGGAGAACGCGACCTTCGCAAGGTTGAGATGGCGGTTCGATTCCGCCTGGCTCCATAGTTCGAAGCAAACGAAGCCATTCGTCAATGGGCCAATGGACTCATGAGTTGATGAGCCTGGAAAAAAAAGATTCTTTCTGAAATCTCTGTTGTGGAGCCTTGGTTTTAACTCTTCCACTCTTCAACCCGTCTACCCGTCAACTTCTTCTTTTTTCCCCGGGTTCACGATCCTGGCAATCAGGATGCTCAACAGGTACAGCAGGATCATGGGCACCGCGAAAAGGGTCTGGGTGATCATGTCGGGAGTGGGGGTGATGACGGCGGCGAGCACGAATATGGCCACGATGGCGTACTTGAAGTGGCGCAGCAGAAAACGGGCGCTGATGATGCGCAGCTTGGCCAGCAGGAAGACCAGGACGGGAAGCTCGAAGATGGCGGCGATGCCGAACAGGACGCGGAAGGCGAGTGAGAAATAGTCATTGATGGTGATGATGGCCTGGAAATCGCTGCCGATGTTCAGGAAGAACTTGCAGGCCAGCGGAAAGACAACGAAGTAGCCGAACGCGCCGCCCAGGACGAAGAAGAAAGTGGTGGCGAAGACGAAGGGAATGACCCAGCGCTTTTCCTTGGGGAAAAGGGCCGGCGAGATGAAGAGCCAGAGCTGGTGGAATATGAAGGGGGAGGCGGCGAACAGCGAGGAGATGAAGGCCACCTTGATGTACATCATGAAGGGCTCGGCCAGCGAGGTGAAGGCCAGCTTGGACTCCCCGCCGGGACCGGGAGGGAGGAATTTCAGCACCGGCAGCGACAGCCAGTGATAAAGTTTGTCGACGACGGCCCACGAGGCCAGGAAGAACAGGAAAACAAAGGCCAGCGACCAGACGATGCGCTTGCGCAACTCGCCCAGGTGCTCGAAAAAGGACATCTCGTCAGTTTTTCTTCTTGTCATCCTTTTTCTCCGCTTCGGGTGCGTCCTTGGCCGGGGTGCCGCCGTAGGTGTCCGGCGCGTCCTTGACCTCGGCGCCGCCGTAGATGTCCAGCGCGTCCTTGGCTTCGCGGCGGATCTTTCCGCCGATATCGAGGGCGTCCTTCACCTCGCGGCCGATGTCACCGGTGATATTCAGCGCCTCGCGGACGTCGCGGCTGATGTCTTTCATGTGGTCGGCCATGCCCTCCTTGTAGACCTCGTCCTGGATGGCCGATTTGGCCTGGTCGACGGTCGAGCGGAACTCGCGCAGGACCTTGCCCAGCAGCTTGGCGAACTCGGGCAGTTTCTTGGGCCCGAACAGCAGCAGCACGACGACAAAGACCAAAAGCAATTCCGGGAAGCCTATCGATCCGAACATGGGGCGCTCCTCTTCATGGGTGGGCCGGGATTTTGACCGTTTTGCGGCAGGAAAGCCCGATGGTGCCCTTGTTCACCGCCGCGGCCAGGTCGGCGAGCAGCTCCTGCCCGTCGCCGTGAAAAGGCGTCGGGCCCGGTTCGATGCCGATCACCAGGTTGCGGCCGTTGTGCTTGGCCAGGAAAAGCGCGGTGTCGGCCATGGCCACCACTTGGTGCCAGCTCAGTTTTTCCTCGCCCTCGAGAAGAAAGGGATAGTGACAGAAGCCGATGCTGATCGTTTTCTTGATGTGCTGCCCGGGAGACACAACGAAGTCGGTATGTTCGATGGTCTGGCGGATGCGTTCGGCGAGCGGATAGGCATCGGCCCGGCGCGACTGGCGGGTGATGATGAGAAATTCCTCCCCGCCCCAGCGCGCCACGCTGTCCGACTGGCGCATCATGGCCTGCAACCGGCGGGCGATCTCGACGATCACGGCGTCGCCCGCCTCGTGGCCGTGCGCATCGTTGACGCGCTTGAAATGGTCGACGTCGATCATGAAGACACCCAGGGTGGCCGCCTTGTCGTCGAAGGGCTTCAGGCCTTCGCGAACGTTGTGCAACTCGCGCCGGATGATGCTCATGTCCTCGCGGATGGTTTCGTCGAGGAAACGGCGGTTCTTCAGGCCGGTCAGCGGATCGGTGATGGAGAGCCGGGCCAGCTCGCGGTTCTTCTCGGCGATCTCGTTGGTTCGGGCCTGGACGACCTCTTCCAGCTTCTTTTTCTGGCGGTTCAGGACGCGGACGCGAGCGTGGATCACCAGCGCCAGCAGCCCCAGCCCGAGCAGCAGCTCCAGGGCCAGGAACCACCAGCGTTTCCAGAAGGGCCTGGCGATGGAGAAGATGACGCGCTGGTCGGCGCCGAACCAGCCGTCCGCGCCGCCGCCGTTGTTGGCCAGCACCGAGAACGTGTAGGTGCCGGGGGGCAGATTGGTGTAGCGCACCGACGTCTCGCGATTGGGCGGCGACCAGTCGCTGTCGAAGGGGAAGAGGCGGGTGCGGTAGGTCACGGGGCTTTCGCGGCTGGTGGTCGGGCAGACATAGCTGAACTCGATGGTGTTCTGGTTGTGCCGCAAAGGGGCGGTCAGCGGCTCAATGACGGCGCTGCCCTGGACCTGCGGAGGGCTGATGATCAGCACGGGCGTGCCCGCCGGCCTTTCGCTTTCCAGGAACTGGTATTCGACCAGGCCGGGAGGGATGCCGAAATAGAGGTTGCCGCGGGTCGTCTTCAGGGCGGAATGGATGCAGCCTTCGTCCCCGAAAAGGCCGGTTTCCTTGTTGAAATAGGCCAGGGAGCCGTCGGAAGCCCAGCGCTCCAGGCCGCGGGTGGTGTTCAGCCAAAGGCGGCCGCTTTCGTCGCGCAGCACCGACCAGACGTCGCTATGCAGCAGTCCCTGCTCCCGGGTGAGATGCTTCAGCGTGCCGCCCTTGAGCCACAGCAACCCCGACATCTCGGTGGCCACCAGCGCCTCGTCAGGGGCGATGACGCGGATGTCGTTGACGATGGAGCGGCCGACGAGTTGCTCCCAGGCGCTGGCGATGAATCGCCCGTTGCGGAACTGCTGCAGGCCGCGGCGGGTGCCGATCAGCAGGGAGCCCGGCTCCAGCTCGGCGACATCCCAGACGATCGGATCGTTCAGGCCGTCGCGGAACCAACGGAAGTCGGAGCCGTCGTACTGCAGCAGGCCGCGGTTGGTGGCGAACCAGGCCAAGCCGCCGCTATCGCGTATGGCGTACAGTACGGCGAACCCGGAAGTGAGGCTCTGCAGCCGCTCGCGGCGGTCCCATGCGAATATCTCGCCGTCGGCGCAGCCCAACAGGTAGCGTCCGTCATTCAGGCGCACGATGGCGCGGATCGAGTGGTTCTTCAGTTGGCTGTTGATGGCGAAAGGACGGATGCGGCCGTCGCGCAGCTCGGCGACGCCGTCCTCGCATCCCAGCAGGATGGCGCCGTCATCTTCCATGATGTCCCAGACGTGAGTCGACGGCAGTCCATCTTCCGTTCCATACATGCGGAACAGGTGGCGGGAAAGTTGCGAAAGGCCCAGGCGGGTGCCGATGAAGATGTTGCCCTCGCGGTCGAGCAGCAATTTGGAAACGCGGTCGTAGATCAGGCCGCTGGTCATGTTGATGACCGTGGCCTCACCCGTTTGCAGGTTCTTGTACAAAATGCCGTTGCGACTGCCGATCCAAAGGTTTTTCCTGGCGTCGAACAGGATGTCGGTGACATGGCCCAGCGCCGCGGGCAGGCCGGCGTATTTCTTGAATTCACCAAAAGCGTTCAGCACGTACAGACCGTTCCGGCAGCCGACGAAAAGGTGCCCTTCGGTTTCCTTGACGAAATTGATCGGATCGAGGCTGGGAAAGCGCTGCAACTCGCCGCCTTTCCATAGGAAGACGGCATCGGAGGTATGGAAGATCATGCCGGTGGCGCCGGCGGCCATGCCGCCCAGGCGGCCCGGGTCGGGGAAGCGAGTGAACCGTTCGGTCCGGCCTTCACGGACGGTAAAGAGGCTGCGGTCGGTCAGGACCCAGAGCGTGAAGTCGACGGGGCTGTAGGCGATGATGCGCACGAAACCGTCGGGCAATGGCCAGGAGCTCAAGCGCCCCAAGCGAATCCGGTTCAGGCCGTTCTGGCTCGCCACCCAGATGACGCCGTCGCGGTCCATCTCCAGTCCGGTGATGTAATTGCCGGCCAGCCCCTCGCGGGAGGTGAACGATTGGAAGCGGTTGCCGTCGAATTTGCCCAGGCCGGCCTGAGTGCCCACCCAGATGAAGCCCTGGCGGTCCTGCAGCAGGGCGGTGATGTTGCTCTGCGGCAGCCCCTCGGAACTGCGGTAGTTGATGAACGGGTAGCGCACGGCCTGCAGCGGCAGGGCCAGGATCAGCAGGAGGAAAAATGGGAATGCCCGTTTCATCAGTGGAATTTTAGCATATTGACGGGGCAGGCGCAAAACCGCTGCCTGTATTCGTGACGCGTAACGCGTGACGCGAAACAGAACGATTGAAATTCCAAATTCCAGGCACCCAATCCAAAACTAGCACAATGCACCAATGACCCAATAACCAAAACGACGGAAGAACATGGAGCGGACCTTTGTTTGTTCCAAAGTTCCCGCCAAGGGGATTGGAATTTGGAACTTTGGAATTCATTCAGTAATTGGAATATGGGGCTTGAAATTTAAACTTCTACGCCCAATGCAGCTACTCGTTACGCGTCACGCGTTACGCGTCACGAAACTCGTTTTACTTTTTCTCGCTGACGATCTCCTTCAGGACACGCGTCAAAAAGCTGTGGAATGACCTCAGCGTGGGTTCGAATTCAGCCGAAAAATTGGTGCGGCTGAGGTTGTCGTAGTAGCCGAGGAATTCGTTCCAATCCTTATAGAGCAGATAGTTCAGGTCGCTCTCCATGAACTGGTTGATGTCGAAGAAGATCTCGGAGGGAGCGATGCGGTCCTTGTGGGTGAAATAATCGTTGATCTTGGTGTGCAGGCGGATCAGCTTCTTCTTGACTTCGATCGATTTCTGCTTGCGCGAGACGTATTTTTCGAAGATGCTGCTGCCCTGGATGCCGGGCTTGAACAGCCGGGCCACGGTCTCGATGAGCTCCTGCAGGGCCACCTCGGCGATGACCACGATATTCTGGATCATCTGGCGCTTCTTGAGCTTGCTGCTTTCGCTGGCGAAATAGAACGGCAGCTCGCCTTCCCAGATCTTCTTGTATTCGAGCTTGAGGCTCTTGAAAATATCCCCGACCGGCCCCAACTTCTTCTTCAGGTCCGGGTTGGATTGCAGGCATGGCCACAGGACCGTATCGTTGAAGTGGATGAGGTCATCCATGTTCTTTTTCAGGGAAAGGGCCAGGGGGATGACCAGGTCCAGGTACTTGCTCTTATCCACGTTGAGTTCGATGAAGTTGTTGATCTTCAGGACGCGGAAGGAGAGGATGAAGAAAATGCCCAGGTTCTTGCGCAGGATCTTGTCCTGGCAGGCGGCGATGATGGACGAGATGTCCGGCTGATAGATCTTGTCCATTTTGGAGATGAACTGCTTCTTGAGCAGAGATATCAGGATGGGGTTGTTGAGCAGTTCGCGGTGGTACAGCTTCTTGATCGACAGGTAGGCGCGCTGCGAGACCTGGTCGAGGCGCAGGATCTCGCTCAGCAGGTTGCGGAAGCTCTGCAGGAAGATGCGGAAGCTGTAGAACCATGACTCGGGGGAATAGAGCTCCTTCAGGCTGGGGAAGGACTTGTCCATGTTCTGTTCCAGCATCTTTTCCACGACGTACTCCTCGAAGTTGAGGAAATAGCTGTCTTTTTTGAAGTCCAGCTCCTTGAGCAGGGCGGTGATACGCGCCGAGGCCTGATGCAGGCCGAAGACGTAGAATTCGTAATTGCGCTCGCCCGGGGCGTGGTGCTTGAATGCCTGGTTCTCCAGGTAGGACGAGGAATTGAATTCCTCGATGCTCTCGAACCACAGCTTCAGCTCGAAGAGGTTGAGCATCATCTTTTCCTGGTCGATCCTGTCCAGCCAGCCCGAAAAGATCTCTTCCCACTTTTTCTCCGGGGTCAGGATGCCGCTCTCCTTGGAAAA
This sequence comes from Candidatus Aminicenantes bacterium UBA2199, assembly GCA_002327965.1. Classification (GTDB taxonomy): domain Bacteria; phylum Acidobacteriota; class Aminicenantia; order UBA2199; family UBA2199; genus UBA2199. The sequence goes on from DCVB01000002.1 coordinate 102,353, forward strand.
AAACTCGCCGATGTTTTCTACTTCTTTCTTTTCCATGCCGCGATTGTAGGGGATCGCGATGCTTTTTGCAAGCATCATGACGGCGTTGCCGTGGCGAATTTGCCGCCGTTCTGCTATACTGGACCGAATGGCAAAAAAAGAGCAGCGCATCGCGGTCTCGTTCCGCAGCGACCTGAAGTACACCGAATTGAGCGTCCTGGTGCTCGGCTTCATCCGCAAGCTGCTGGGCATCGCCGACGAGGTTTTTTTCAAGATCGAGATCTCGCTGCGCGAGGCGGCCAACAACGCCATTGTCCACGGCAATGGCCGCGACCCCGGCAAGTTCGTGCACACGGAGTTCGTCTGGGACAAGTCGTTCCTGCGCATCCGCGTCCGCGACGAGAACAACCGCCAGGTCGACCTGCAGGCGGTGGAGGACAAGATCAACCACTGCCATCCGCTCTCTTTCAACGGACGCGGCATCATGATCATCCGCAGCTACATGGACCGTTTTGAGTTTCACAACCGGCCCGGCGGCAGCGAAGTGGTCATGGAGAAGAAGCTCCCGTGATTCTGCTGGCCTTTGACACCTCCTCGCGCGACGCATCCTTCGCCCTGCTGCGGGACGGCGAGATCGTCCTGGAATACAATTTCTCGTCTCGCGATGACCTGTCGGCCATGATGATGCCCAGCCTGGAGTTCCTGCTGCGCTCGCTGGGCTTGAAGCTGGCCCAGATCGACCTGTTCGCCGCTGCCGTGGGCCCGGGGCTTTTCACCGGGATTCGCGTCGGCCTGGCGACGCTGAAAGGCCTGAATCTCGCCGCCGGCAAGCCGATGGTCGGGGTGAGCACCCTGGAGGCGCTGGCCTGCAAGCTCTCCGACACCCGGCACACCATCGTGCCCATGATCGATGCCCGCAAGGGTGAAATCTATGCCGCCGCGTATACCTTCGATCCGCAGACGGCGGAAGGGCGGATGGTCGAACGACTCCGCCCTTGCCTGCTGAAGGTGGAGGATGCCGCGGCCGTGCTGAAGGCATTTCCGGACAAGGTCTTCATCGGCAGCGGCGCCGAGATCCACCATGACCGGCTGCGCCGCGATTTCCCCGGCGTCCGTCTGTTGGTCCGCTCCAATTTCCTGGCCAGCGAGATCGGCCGTATCGCCCTCGCCGGTTTTCAACGCGGGCAATTTGCGACCGATCCCCAGAATCTCCGTCCTGTTTATATCCGCCGGCCCGATGCCGAAACCAGCCGTTCGCGCCTCTCCAGCGTTGCGGATTAGGTTGGCGCAAGCCGCTGACCTCGACGCCGTGGAGGCCATCGAGCGCCAGCAATTTTCCAACCCCTGGAATCGGGACTATTTCGCCGCCGAGCTGGGCAACCGCCTGGCCCACTTCCATGTTGCTGTGGCTCTTCCGGCAGGGGAGATCGCGGGCTACTTGCTGTTCTGGCGGTTGGGTGGAGAATTGGAGCTGCACAAGATCGCCATACGCCGCGATCTCCAGCGGCGTGGAGTGGGAGAGCGCCTATTGGAGCACTTCCTGGAGACGGGGCGTTCCTGGGGGTGCCAGCGCGCCGTGCTGGAGGTGCGCGAGTCCAATGCCGCGGCCATCCGCCTGTACGAAAAGAGCTTCTTTCGCCTGGTCGGCAGGCGGAAAGACTATTATTGCCGGCCTAGCGAGGATGCCCGGGTCTATGAATTCGACTTTCGCGGCGGCGAGCCGGGATCATAAGCCATCACGGTCGCGGCGGATACTGTCCTCGATGCTCGCTTTTTCCGCGACCCAGAAGTCCAGGCTGGTCTTGGCGAAGATGGAGATGATCGCCGGGTCGAACTGCTGGTTGGAATACTTCAGCAGCTCGGAGGCCGCAGCATCGAAGGCCATCGCCTTTTTGTAGGGGCGATCGGAGGTCATGGCGTCGATGGCGTCGGCGACGTGGAAGATGCGCGCCCCCAGGGGGATGCTCTCGCCGCTCAGCCCCTCGGGATAGCCGCTGCCGTCATAGGCTTCGTGGTGGTGCAGCACCATCTGGGCGGCATCTTCGAGGAACTTGATGCGCTTCAGGATATTGTAGCCGATGGTCGGATGCTCCTTCATGATCCGCCATTCATCGGCGGACAGTTTGTCCGGCTTGCGCAGGATGGCGTCGGGAATGCCGATCTTGCCGATATCGTGCAGCAGCGCGCCGTACTCGTAGATCTTGAGAGTGCTCTTGTCGGCAATGCCCGCCAGTTCGGCCAGCTTGAGGGTGAAGCGCACCACGCGCAGTGAATGGCCCTGGGTCTCGGTGTCGCGGGTGTCGAGGGCGGTGACCATGGCGCGCAGGGTGAAATTGTAGGTCTTGTCCAGTTCGATCAGCGCCTGCTTCAGCTCGCTGGTCCTTTCCTCGACCATCTTTTCCAGCTGCTTTTGGTATTCCTTGTTTTCCAGGACCAGCCGGCGCTTCTCCAGTGCCTTGTTGGCCACGAAGGCGACCTCGTTGAGCTTGAAAGGCTTGGAAACGTAGTCGTAGGCCCCCTTGGACATGGCGGCGATGGCCGACTCGATATCCTTGACGGCCGAGATCATGATGACCATCACGTCCTCGTTCATGGCCTTGATCTCGTCCAACAGGTCCAGGCCGGTCTTGCCGGGCATGCGGATGTCGGACATGAGCAGGTCGATATCGCTGTCCGCCTTGAATTTTTCCAGGGCCTCGAACGCATTGGCCGCCAGCTGGCACTCAAAACCCTCGCTCTCCAGAAAATCGCGCAGCAACTCGCGGATATCCTTCTCGTCGTCGGTGATCAGGATCTTGCCTTTTCTCATTGCCCCCACGATAGCAGACTAGAATACAATAGTAAAGGTATTGTCCGAGGGATCAATAGCGGTAATGGTCGGGCTTGAACGGGCCTTCAGCGGGAATATTCAAGTAGGCGGACTGCTTGGGGGTCAGCCGGGTCAGGGTCACCCCCAGAGCGTCCAGGTGCAAGCGGGCCACTTCCTCGTCCAGTTGCTTGGGCAGGGTGTAGACCTTCTTCTCCAGCCCGCCCTTGGCCAGCTCAACCTGGGCCAGGCACTGATTGGTGAAGCTGCAGCTCATGACAAAACTGGGATGGCCGGTGGCGCAGCCCAGGTTGACCAGGCGCCCCTCGGCCAGAACGATGATCGAACGCCCCGATTGCAGCGTCCACTTGTCCACCTGGGGCTTGATCACCGTCTTGACGCAGCCGGGAGTGCTTTCGAGGTACTGCATGTCGATTTCGCTGTCGAAGTGGCCGATATTGCAGACGATGGCCTCGTCCTTCATCCTCTCCATGTGGGCGCCGGTGATGACGTCGCAATTGCCGGTGGCGGATACGAAGATGTCGCCCACGGGGGCCATGGCGTCCATGGTGGACAATTCATATCCTTCCATGGCCGCCTGCAACGCGCAGATGGGGTCGATCTCGGTGACGATCACGCGGGCGCCGAAACCGCGCATGGACTGGGCGCAGCCTTTGCCGACGTCGCCATAGCCGCAGATGACCACTTTCTTTCCCGCGATCATGATGTCGGTGGCGCGCTTGATGCCGTCGGCCAGGGACTCGCGGCAGCCGTACAGGTTGTCGA
>DCVB01000052.1 GCA_002327965.1 Candidatus Aminicenantes bacterium UBA2199
GAGATCTACGAGCGCCTCACCGGCATCGAGTATCTCCACTTCATCGGCGACGTCTACGGCGTGCCGGCCCGCGAACGCAGCCAGCGCGCCATGCGCTGGCTGGAGGCCTTCGAGCTGGCGGCGGCCGCCGCCGATCCCATCCAGACCTACTCGCACGGCATGCGCCAGAAGATCATGCTCACCGGCGCCCTGATGGTCGAGCCGCGGGTATTCGTCCTCGACGAGCCCATGACCGGATTGGATCCGCGCTCCGCCCACCTGCTCAAGGAGGCCATGCGCGCTCACTGCGACCACGGCGGCACGCTCTTCTTCTCGACCCACGTCATGGAGGTCGCCGAAAAGTTCTGCGACCGCATCGCCATCATCCACCAGGGGCGGCTGCGCGCCTGCGGCACCCTGGACGAACTGCGCCGCAAGGCCGGAGAGTCGCAGTCCCTGGAAAACATCTTCCTGGAGCTTACCGGCCGATGAGACGCTTGCGCGCCCTGCTCGGGGCCGGCTTGCGCCAGAACTTCGCGCTGGCGCTGATCCGACACAAGATTTTCAAGGAAAGGAAAGACCTCTGGCTGGTGGCGCTCTTCGCCATCGCCCTGCTGGGCATCATCCCCTTGATTGTGCTCTATTTCAAGATCTTGGGCCTGATTTTCTCGCTCCTGCAGGTCCAGGGCCAGGAAACGGCGCTGCTGACCCTGGCCATCCTGGCCGGCCAGATCCTCATCCTGGTCTTCGGCCTCTTCTACGTCCTTTCGGCATTCTACTTCTCCCGCGACATCGAGTTCCTGGTCTCCCTGCCGGCCCGGCCCCACGAGGTCATCGCCGCCAAATTCGGCGTCATCCTGGTCAATGAGTACCTGACCGCGATGCTCATCGTCGTCCCGGCTTTTATCGTCTACGGGGCCAGGGCCGCCGTACCGCTCGCCTACTGGCCCTTGGCCGGCCTGGTCTTCCTGCTGCTGCCGGTCATCCCGCTGGCGCTGTCGGGCCTGCTGGTCATGGCCATGATGCGGCTGGTCAACGTCAGCCGCAAGAAGGACTTCTTCATCATGGCCGGCTCGCTGCTGCTGCTGGCCACGGTCATCTTCCTGCAGTTCGGCCTGGCCGGCAACCGCAGCCCCGAAGAGCTGCTGGAGTTCTTCACCGCCGCCGACGGGCTGGCGCGCCTGGTGGGCGAGAAGTTCCCGCCCTGCATCTGGGCCTCGCGCCTGCTGGCCGCCGGCTTCAGCGGCCGCGGCCCGGGCTATCTCCTCCTTTTCGTCGGCCTGTCGGCCGGAGTGCTGCTGCTCCTGCTGTGGGCCGCGGAAAAGCTTTTTTACCGCGGACTGATCGGCCTGTCGGAGATGGCCGCCCGGCGCACAAAACTCTCGCCGGTTGCGCTGGCCGGCCGCCTGGCGACACGCCGGGCGGCTTGGCGGGCCATTCTGCTGCGCGAGTGGAAACTGATGAACCGTACTCCCATTTTTCTTCTCAACGGCATCATCTCGGTCATCCTGGTCCCGGTCATGCTCTTGCTCATGGTGCGCAGCAGCGCCGGATCGGCATCGATCGCCTTTCTGCGAGTCCTGGGCTCCGGGGAGCGCACGGCCGTGACGCTGTTCACCACGGCCTTCTTCGTCGTTTGCGGCTGCCTGAACGGAACCGCTTCATCCACATTTTCGCGCGAGGGCCGCAACTTCTGGATCTCCAAGGTGATACCGGTCGCCCCCGGCCGCCAGGCGGCAGGCAAGTTCATCCATTCCTACCTGGTCGTGATCCTGGGCATCGTTTGCGGCGCGCTGGTGGCACGGCCGGTCCTGCGCCTGGGCTGGGAGATCGTCCTGCCGGCCGGCCTGCTCGCCTTGACCGCCGGGGCCCTCATCACCGCGGCCAACATGGCCGTCGACCTGTCCCGGCCGCTGCTTACCTGGACCCACCCGCAGCGGGCCATCAAGCAGAACCTGAACGTCCTGCTGGCCACGGCCCTCGATGCCGGCATCCTCTATGCCCTGTATTGGTTCACCTCGACCCTGCGCCGGCTGGGGCTGGACGGCAACCGGCTGTTCGCCATCCTGTTCGTCATGCTCCTGGCCGCCGCCGTGGCCGCGTTCTGGTTCCTGGCCCGCTTTGCCGCGGGACGCTACGCCTCGATCGAAGCATAGAAATCAAGTGATAGTGATAGTGTTAGTGTTAGCAAGAAACTTACCGGACCATTGGTGCCAGTGAGAGTGTCACCAGAAAACTCAACGAACAAACTGGGATATCATCATCAGCAGATAATAGGTCAGTAATGCTTCTTCACTTTTGACTTTTGCCTTTATTACTTTGCCTTATTATCTCTTTTACCCCTAGCCCGCCCTCTGCATTTCCACCGTTTCCGTCCCCTTGGCCAGCATCTGCCGGACGAAGGATGGCGTCTCGGGATCGTTCAGGCACGACTCGCCGTAGAGGCTCACGTAGTTCATCGCCATCTGCCTCAGGTCGTCGCTGCCGGCCAGGCGCTCCAGGCCTTCCGCCGCCGCCGCGAAAAAGAACACTTTCTGTTTCAGCATCTTGAGCCTCCTGCCACTACTATAAACAGGGGGGTGGGACAAATGATGTCATGGGGATCCTTCAGGAATATTTGAACAAGGCAGAGAAGGACAGGGATAAAGGGGTAGAGGGGTAAAGGGGTAGAGTAAGAGAAGAAAGGAAAGACCGATCCGGCTCTACCTCTTTACCTCTCT
>DCVB01000085.1:0-3965 GCA_002327965.1 Candidatus Aminicenantes bacterium UBA2199
CGGCGATGTCCATCATCTCGATCCACTCATAGATCTCCCGCATCTGCTCGTAGGCCTCAACCGGCAGGATCACCGCCTCGATGCGGTTGTTCCTGGAGACGACGGCGCGTGACAGGGATTGCTTCTCGAGCTTTTCCAGGATCGCGCCAAAACGCTTCGCCGCCGCGGTCGCCGAGAATATCTCATTGCGTGCATAAGTGATCATTAATTTACTCCTTATTTTCCGTATAATAATACTAGCGCAATTATCGCCGTTCGTCAACAAAAAGACGATGTTCTCTTTTATTTCGCCCTGGGCTATAATTTCGGACCGATGGAAGCCTCGCCTTATCATGAAACGTTCACCCTGCCGGCGGCGAGCGAGATCAGCGACACCCCTTCGCAAAGACTGTTGATCGTGCTCGAGGAGATGATGGAGACAGCCGGGCGCCACGCTGAAATACTAGGCGTTGGCGTTCGCGACCTGCATGCCAAGAACCTGACCTGGGTGCTGGCCCGCCTGCACGTGCAGGTCGAAGCGCTGCCGGAGGCGGGTGCGCAGGTGCGCATCGTCACCTGGCCGGCGGGCCGCCACCGGTTGTTCGCCGTCCGCGATTTTCAGCTTCAGGACGCTGGGGGTGATGAGCTGATGCGCGCCACCTCAGCCTGGGCGCTGATGAACCTGGAAACGCGGCGGCCGGCGCGCCTCGACCCGCACCTGCCGGTCTTCAGCCGCCATCCCGGGCGCATGATCGTGGACGATTTTTCGCCGCTGCCGTCGCCGCATCCCGGATCGGCGCGGACATGGAACCGGGCCGAACCCGGCGATATCGATATCAACGACCATGTCAACAACACCGTCTACCTGGACTGGGCCCTGCGCTCGGCACCAGGCACCGCCGGCTCACTGGCGCCATCGTCGCTGGAGGCTTCGTTCCTGGCCGAGGCGCGCCTGGGCGATCGGATCGCCTGCCTGACCGAGATCGGTTGCGGCGGGAAGAGCGCCATCCTGCTGCAAAGCCTGAAGGATCCCGCTTCGGGCCGCGAGCTGACCCGGCTGCGCACCTGCTGGAAAACCGCAGACAAGCTGAAAAAGATCATATAAGGAGGGACTCATGGGCTTCATCAAGGAATTCAAGGCCTTTGCCATGCGCGGCAACGTCATGGACCTGGCCGTGGGCATCGTGATCGGCGTTGCCTTCAGCAAGATCGTCACCTCGCTGGTCAACGACGTCATCATGCCCCCCGTCGGCGTGCTGCTGGGAGGGGTCGATTTTTCGAGCCTGGCCGTCACCCTAAAGCCCGCCGCGGAGAACGCCCCGGCCGTGGCCCTTAAGTACGGCGCTTTCGTCAACACCATCATCGACTTCCTGATCGTCGCCTTCGCCATTTTCCTGGTCATCAAGGCACTGAACGCCTTGAAGCGCAAGCAGGAGGAGGCGCCGGCCGCGCCTCCGGTCCAGGAGATGATCCTGCGCGAGATCAGGGACATCCTGCGCTCCAAGGGAGAAATGATTCTATAAACGGCCCTTCGTGATTCGGAAGGCGTAATTCGTAATTCGGAAGAGTGCGGGCAATCATATGGTCCGGAGCATCATGTGACGAATCGCGAATCACGAATAACGAATCACGAATATCGAATCACGAATCACGAATCACGAATCACGAACTTTATCGGCACGGCAATGTCCGAATCCCGCCACAGTTCGGGCCGCTCGCGGCCGTCGTCGTCGACTCCGTCGGCGCCGATGCTGTAAACAACCGCGCGCGCGCGGCTGAAAAGGAAAGGCCGGCCGCTGTAGGGATCGCGCTCATCCGCGGTTGCGAGCAGGCGCCGCAGGCCCGCCTCTTCAAGTCCCTCGCCCGGGGCGGCCTCCAGCCTGGCCCGGACCAGCACCCGCACCAGGTCGTAGCGGGCCTTGGTTTCGTGGCCGCGCTGGACGAAATTGCGCACGATCGGCCAGTGGAAGGGGATAGCCGAACGCACCATCATCTTGCCCAGCGGGTTGCGCAGCCACCAGAGGGCGGCGCCCGGGCCCGGCCCCCGCCCTCTCCTTGCTGCGGTACCCGCCGTTTCCCCCCATTTCCAAGGAGGGACCTGCTCCAGGCGGCCGATGCCATCCCAGTAATCGCGCATCATGGCCGAGGTCTCGTTCTCCTTCAGGAAAAAGGCGGCCAGCGCGTGCGCCGCGGTGAAGATGCGCGGCCCGGAGATGGCCACGAAGCGCTCCAGGGCATAGAAGGCCGCCGGCTCGCGAAAAAAATCCTTGAGCAGGAAGGGATCGACGATCCGTTCGTTCTTGATGCGGATCACCGAGGCGCGAAAGCTTCGCCAGTGGAAGTCCCTGGCCGCGGCCGTGCCGAAAAAAGCGATCGGCCGGTCCGGGAGCCTTTCCTGGACAAGCCGCACGCAGGCGGGCGGGCACTCGCGGCGGTTCAGCAGCGAGGCCAGGGAGCGCAAAGCGAGCTCGACCATTGTCCGGCCCAGGGCGTTGACCTGAATGGTGCGGCCGCCGGCGATGAGTCGCAGGCCCGCTTCCAGCTCCTGCAGCAGGCCGTTCGCGGCCTCCTGCCAGCGGCCGTCCAGCGCGGCCAGGACCCGGCCGGCGCTGAACAGTTTGGCCGCGTGAATGGCCAGCTTCAGGCTGCGGGTTGGGCACTCCCGGCCCAGAGGGGTGAAATCCATGATCTCCCCGGCATCGAGAAGCCGTTGGAAGCGCGGCAGCAGCGGCGCGAAGCGCCGTTGCTGTTCCGCGAACAGGACGCGGCGCGCCGCGAAATGGTCGGCGACGTCCTCCCCCTGGCGCTGGGGAAAATAGAAATTCGCTCCCGACCAGTGCCGCGCGCCGACCGCGTTCAGCCGGGCCAGCCACTGGCGGTAGGGGGATCCGGCCATGGCATTCCCGGAGCGGGAGGCGAACAGTTCTTCCACCCGGCGAAGGTACTCGGCATCCAGCGGTTCGGTTCCAGGCGGCTCGGCGAAGCCCCAGACGATGAAGAAGCCGTTGCCGGGCTGCAGATTCTCGGCCTGCGCCCCGGGGTCCTCATGAACCGCCGCGGTTCCGGGCGCCCACCGGGAATCGAAGAGATTGAAACCGAAAAAGAAAAAGACGAACAGCAGCGCGCCGGCAACGGCCCAGAGAAAAAAACGCTTCATCTCCCGCGTCCCCGGTCAGTTGCGGCGCAGCAGGATGTCCTTCAGCTGCAGCAGGTTCTTCACCGCCGCCCCCCGGTAATGGTTGTTGCCGGAGACGAACACGTTCCTGGCCTGCGCCTTCAGCCGGGCCACCACTTCGCCCAGCCGGCCGAGCTCGGCCGCGGAATAGGAATAATCGTAGCGGGCGTCGCGCCCCTGGCCCGAGAACCAGTTGGCAGCGTTCCGGCCGTGCAGCCGCAGGTAGGCCGTATCCCGGGCCGTGACCAGCGCGGTCAGGCCCAGCGACCGCGAGACCCGGGGCTGGTCGATATTGGCCCAGACCAGGCCGCGCTCGCGGAAGAAATCCAGCACCCCGTCCTCGTGCCAGTCCTGGTGGCGGAACTCGACGGCCAGCGGCAGGTCGCGGAAGCATCCGGCCAGGTCGGCGAGAAAGGCCAGGCTGGCCGGCTCGCGATGAAAGGAATAGGGAAACTGGGCCAGCACGCCCGCCAGTTTGCCGGCGTCCCGCAAGGGCCGCAGGCCGTCGCGGAAAGCGTCGAGCATCGTCCCCTCCAGCCGCTGCTCGTGGGTGAACGACTGGTGGAGCTTGATCCAGAAGCGGAACCCGGGGAACGCAGCCGTCTTGTCGACCCAGCCCTGGGTGAGCCGGGTGCCGGGGACGCGGTAGAAGCTGGTGTTGACCTCGATGAAGTCGAAGCGCCCGGCCAGGAAAGCCAGGGGATTGAAGCCCGGCGGGGACGGCTGGGGATAGACCGTGCCCCGCCAGTCGGCATAGCTCCAGCCGGCCGGGCCGAAAAGGATTCCCTCAGGATTCGCCATCCAGCACGGC
>DCVB01000085.1:4107-6038 GCA_002327965.1 Candidatus Aminicenantes bacterium UBA2199
GCCACCTGGCGGATGGCCTCCTCGTCGTCGATGACCAGGATGGTTTCATGGCCGCCGGCCATCTCCGGGTCCGCGTCGCTCTCCAGCACCTCGGGCTTGCCGCTCAGCGGCAGGTAGATCTTGAACGTCGAGCCCTCGCCGGGCTCGCTGTAGACGTTGATGAAACCGCCGTGGTTCTTGACCACGCCATAGACCATGGACAGGCCCAGGCCGGTGCCCTTGCCCTTTTCCTTGGTGGTGAAGAACGGCTCGAATATCCTCCCCTTGACGCCGTCCTCCATGCCCACTCCGGTGTCGCTGACCGCAAGCACGGCGAACCATCCCGGCTTGGCTTCGGGCTGGTTGCGGGCATCGCTCTCGCTCAGGCGGGCCACCGAGGACTGGATGGTCAGGCGGCCGCCGCCGGGCATGGCGTCGCGGGCGTTGACGCACAGGTTCATCAGCACCTGCTGGATCTGCCCGATGTCGATCTCGACCGTGGGCAGGCTTTCGTTCAGGTTCGTCTCGATGGCGATGGACTTGTCCAGGGTCCCGGAAAGGATCTTCAGCGACTCGGAGATGACGCTGTTCAGGCTGCAGGGTCGGAGGTCGTACTTGCCGCCGCGGGCGAAGGCCAGCAGCTGGGCGGTCAGCTCGGCGGCGCGGCTGGCGCTCTTCTCGATGGTGTCCACCGGGCGGAAAAAAGGGTGGTCGCGGTTGATGTTGGTCTTGAGCCACGACGCGTAGCCCAGGATGCCGCCCAGGATGTTGTTGAAGTCGTGGGCGATGCCGCCCGCCAGCAGCCCGATGGATTCCATCTTCTGGGCCTGGATGAAGCGCTCCTCGAGAAGCTTGCGCTCGGTGATGTCGCGCACGTATTCGATCACCATGGTCGAGCCGCCGTCGGGGTCAAACAGAGGAAAGGCATGCAGTTCCAGCCAGCCGCACTGGCCGTTGCCGCCGACCAGGGGGACGATGTCCATCTGGGGAGTTCGCTCACGCATCGCGCGCAACGTGGGGCATACCCGGCAGGGTTCACTTTTCCCATGGTATGCCTGGAAGCACTTTTTCCCGGTCAGCGGCAGCTTGTGGGAATACCATTTTTCCATGGCCTGGTTGACCTGCAGGATGTTCAGGTCGCGGTCGAGGACGCTGATGCCGTCCTGGATGCCGTTGAAGACCGCCGCCAGGAAACGCTGGCTCTCCATCAGGTCATGCTCGGCCTGCTTGCGCCAGAGCGCGTCGGCGATGTGCTGCGAGACGAAGATCAGCAGCTCGCGGTCCTGCTCGGAATAATGGAAATCCTCCTGGTAGCTCTGGATCACCAGGGCGCCGAAGGTGCGCTCGCCCCGCTTCAGCGGCACGCCCAGCCACTCGTTGGAGGGGGAGCCGAGCAGCTCGATCAGGCCTTCGGCCGCCATCTGCTCCACCTGCTGATCGGAAACCAGCAGCGGCTGGCCGGTGCGCAGGACGTACTCGGTCAGCCCGCGGCTCCGTTTTTGCGGCCCGGGAGGGGGATCGATCTCGTCGATATAATAGGGGAAATGCAGCAGCTGCTCGGAGGGATCGAGCAGGGCGATGTAGAAATTGCGGGCGTACAGCAGGCTGGAGATGATGCCGTGCAGGGCCTTGTACAGTTCATCCAGATCCTCGGTCCGGCTGGCTTTTTCGGAGATCTGGTAAAGGGCCGACTGCACGATCTCCGCCTGGCGGCGCTCGTCGATCTCCGCCTCGAGCTGGCGGTTGGCCAGCTCCANNTGGGATGCCGCTTTTTTCATGTCACCTCACAGGGTCAAAAGGCGATTATAAGAAAAAAGACCGCTAAATGCAAAAAGAACTTCCGGTGTCAGTGTCAGCAGGGCAATACATGGCAAGTGGTAGTGTTAGTGATAGTGTTAGCAGGATTCCCTCTTCCTCTGTCCTCTGTCCTCTAACCCCTCACCTCTAACCTC
>DCVB01000044.1 GCA_002327965.1 Candidatus Aminicenantes bacterium UBA2199
CCGGCCGCGGCACCGACATCCTGCTGGGCGGCAATCCCGAGGCGCTGTTGCGCGAGGAGTTGCGCAAGCAGGGTTTTGCCCCGGAAACGGCGCCCCCGGTCGTGCTGGAAAAGGCCCGCGCCGCGATCGGGGCCGCGGTGGCCCGCGAGCACGACGAGGTGATCTCCCACGGCGGACTGCACATTCTGGGCACCGAGCGCCACGAAGCGCGGCGCATCGACAACCAGCTCCGCGGGCGTTCCGGCCGTCAGGGCGATCCCGGCTCTTCGCGCTTTTACATCTCCCTCGAGGATGACCTGATGAAGATCCTGGGCTCGGAACGCGTGCGCGGCATGCTGGTGCGCGCCGGCATGCACAGCGGCGTTCCCCTTGAGAACCGCCTGGTCTCCCGCGCCATCGAGAACGCCCAGAAGCAGATCGAGGGGCAGAATTTTTCCATCCGCAAACACCTGCTGGAATATGACGACGTGATGAACAAGCAGCGCCGACACATCTACTCGCTGCGCCGCGACATCCTGTTCGGCAAGGATTTCAGCCAGCACATCCAGGAGCTGATCGATGATCTCTACGACGAGATCTTCTCTTTCTATATCGACGAGAACAGGGAAGCGGACGACTGGGACATCGAGGCTTTCCAGAAAGAGATCCTGCTGCAGTTCGGCCTCGACCTGCGCCCGACCGACCCGGCCGTCCTGCGCGACACCCCCCCGCTCGACCTGAAGCAAAGCGTTCTCGGCCGCATCAAGACCCTGTACCGTGAAAAGGAATCCCTGGTCGGCTCCGGGCAGATGCGCGAGCTGGAGCGGATGATCCTGCTGCAGGTGATCGACGCCCAGTGGAAGGATCACCTGCTCAGCGTCGACCATCTGAAAGAAGGGATCGGTCTGCGCGGCTATGCCCAGAAAGACCCGCTGATCGAGTACAAGAAAGAAAGTTACGACCTCTATGAAAAACTTCTCAACCGCATCGACGAGGAGGTCCTGCGCTTCCTGTTCCTGTTCCGTCCGGTGAGTGACGCGGAGATCGAAGACTGGCGCAGGAAGAAAAAACCGCGGCTGGCGGCGCCGGCGTTCAAGATGCCGGGCAGCAAGCATAAAAAACGAAAATGAAAGAAACAGAAAAGATCCTTCCCGGGCACGGGCTGACCTTCGACGACGTGCTGCTGGTTCCGGGATATTCCGAAGTCCTCCCCAGCCAGGCCGACACGTCGACCCGCTTTTCCCGCCGCATCCGCCTGAGCCTGCCGCTGGTGGCCGCGGCGATGGACACTGTCTCCGAGTCACGCATGGCCATCGCCATGGCCCAGCTGGGCGGCATGGCCATTATCCACAAGAACCTCACCATCGCCGAGCAGGCCGGGGAGGTGTCGCGCGTCAAGCGTTCGGAATCGGGCATGATCGTCAACCCCATCACCCTCCACCCTGACAACACCCTGCAGGAAGCCCTGCTGCTGGTCCGGGAAAAAGGCATTTCGGGACTGCCCATCGTGGATGGACAGGGAAAGCTGGTGGGTATCCTGACCAACCGCGACCTGCGCTTTGCCGGCAACACCAGCGCTCCCATCTCGTCCATCATGAAAGCCAAGGGACTGATCACCGCCGGCGAGGACATCACCATGGCCGAGGCCAAGAAGCTCCTGCATACCAACCGCATCGAGAAGCTTCCCGTGGTCGACGCAGACAACTTTCTCAAGGGGCTGATCACCTTCAAGGACATCGTGAAGACTGAGAAATTCCCTTCCGCCTGCAAAGACGCCAATGGGCAGCTGCGGGTCGGCGCCGCGGTGGGGACCGCCGCCGACACGTTGGAGCGGGTGCGGGCCCTGGTCGAGTCCAAGGTGGACGCCATCGTCATCGATACGTCTCACGCCCATTCGCGCAAGGTCATGCAGACCATCGAGAAAGTACGCGACCTGGCGGGCGACATCGACCTGCTGGTGGGCAACATCGCCACCGCCGCCGCGGCCCGCGATCTTTTGGCTCTCGGCATCGACGGCCTCAAGGTCGGCATCGGCCCCGGGTCGATCTGCACCACCCGCGTGGTGACCGGCGCCGGCGTTCCCCAGGTCACCGCGGTCATGGAGGTCGCCCGCGAAGTAGCCGGCCGAGTACCGGTCATCGCCGACGGTGGCATCAAGTTTTCGGGGGACATCACAAAGGCTCTGGCCGCCGGCGCTCATTCGGTGATGATCGGCTCCATGCTGGCCGGCACCGACGAGAGCCCGGGCGAGATGGTCATATACCAGGGGCGATCCTACAAAAGATACCGCGGCATGGGCTCGATCGGCGCCATGAAATCCGGCAGCCGCGACCGTTATTTCCAGGAGGACGAATTCTCAGAGTCCAAGCTGATCCCCGAGGGCATCGAGGGACGCGTCCCTTATCGCGGTTCGGTCATGAACCTGATCCCCCTGCTGATTGGCGGCGTACGCGCCGGCATGGGCCTCAGCGGATGCCGCAGCATCGAGGAACTGCACCGCAAGGCCCGTTTTGTCCGCATCACGTCGGCCGGTTTGAAAGAGAGCCATGTCCATGACGTGATCATCACCGAGGAATCCCCAAATTACAGGATGGATTGAGGAGACGCATGAAGATCCGATGGATACTGACGCTACTGATCATCATGACGGTGGGCCTGCCCGCGTCCAGCACTTTCCGTTTCGGCACCGGGATGCGCATCAGTTCATTCGGCGTGCCCAACGCCCTGCTCGACCTGGCTTTCTTTGAACACCCGCAGCTGGCGGGAACGGCTTTTTCCTTTGAGATCCAATCGTACGGAGACAAGGGGCCACAATCGGTATTCAGCGGCATTTACAGCCTGGAATACAGCCGCATCTCCGGCGAAGGCCACTATCGCCTCGAGAGGGAAGACCGCCGATTTTTCGGCTCAGGTGAAATCACCCAGGTCAGCGCCACCGCCACCATCCTGATGCACGTATTCCCCAGCTCTCCCATTCATCCCTATATCGGGGCCGGCATCGGCATCGGCCACCTGAGCATCTGGGCCGAAGGGGTTTACCAGGATGAACTGGGCACGACCATCCGCGATTCTTTCCAGGAAAAGATGTTCGTTCCGGTCGGCCACATCCCCATCGGCGTCATGGCCAACATCCGCGACAAGTTCCTGGTCAGGGCCGAAGCGGGTTTCAAGAACGGCTTTTATTTCGGCGCCGGCTTTACGGTCAACTTCTAGCCGGCGTATACAGCCAGCTTGCACTTTCATTGAAACGAAAAATCGGGTATAATCGCCCTGCAATGAGGGCACAAGCAGAGACATGGCCGACGACAGGATCCCCGACAAACTGACCTTCAAGCGCAAAGAGGTCATCCAGCTGGCCAAGCTGGACGGCCGCGTCCTCGATTACTGGGAAAAGGAATTCCACGCTTTTTCCCCGGTGGTCAACCAGAGCGGGGAAAAATTCTACAGCCGCCGCGACGTCGAGATCATCCTCGCCGTCAAGCAGTGGCTGATCCAGGAAAAGCGCGACAAGAGTCATATTCAGGAGCTGCTGCAGCAGCGTTTCGTTGACCTGGCCGGCGCCCAGCCGTCCCCTGCCGGCGATGCCGTCAGCCCCGAAAAATTGCGCAGGATCCGCCGCGGCTTGAGGGAAATATTGACTTTGCTCGCCAAAGATGATAAACACTGAGTGAGTCGGGGCGTAGCGCAGCCTGGTTAGCGTACACGCTTGGGGTGCGTGTGGTCGGTGGTTCGAATCCACTCGCCCCGATTTTTTCTTGCCCACAATCACCATGAAAACCATACTGCTGACCAACGACGACGGTTTCTATTCCCAGGGCCTCACCGCGCTCCAGACCGAGCTTGAAAAACAGTACTCGGTTTGGGTGGTGGCTCCCGACCGCGAGATGAGCGCCATCAGCATGGCCCTGACGCTGAACCGGCCGCTGCGCGTCAAGCAGATCGCCGAAAAGGTCTTTGCCGTCAACGGCACCACCTCGGACTGCGTGAACATCGCCATTCAGAAGATCCTGCCGCGACCTCCCGATATCGTCGTGTCGGGCATGAACCTCGGCGAGAACCTGTCTGAGGACGTGTTCTTTTCCGGGACGGTCGGCGGCGCCTTCTCCGGCCATTTATACGGCATTCCCTCACTCGCCATTTCCCTTATTGCGGGCTTGGGCCACTCCCAGCCGCAGGAATTCCAATTCGACCTCGGGGCGCGCATCGCTTCCCGCATCCTGGAGAGGCTATTGTCCTGTCTCCATGGCAACGTCGTCTACAACCTGAACATCCCCTTTCCCAACCGGGGCGAGATCACGTTCACCCGTTTGGGCAGCAAGCATTACACACCCGATATCATCGAGCGCATCGATCCTCGCGGCAGACCCTATTACTGGATCGGGACCGGTGCACCGAGCTACGCCGGCAGCGAGGGGAGCGACGTCTGGGCGGTGCAGAACGGATTCGTTTCTCTGAGCATCATCCAATATGATTTGAATTCAAAGGAAGAACTCCAGCGCCTGGCCGCCGCCTTCAACGGTTTTTCTCTCTGACCTCTTCCTCCGGGTCTTGCGGCTACCCGGCCAGCACTTTTCTGGCTTCATCCAGGAGATCGCGCGGGACCATGATCTTCACCTTTCCCAGGCCGTTCATGGTGATGCCGAAAATTCGGCCGGCGGCTTCATAGCGCAACAGGACGGGAATTTCGAAACTTTCCAGTTTGGACCGGACGATATCGGCCTCCAAGCCGCCCTCCACCGCCATGAGTTCCGCCAGCTCGTCTTCTTTCATGATTCTTGCCCGCTGCCTTTTCACGGCAACGAAGGCCGCGCTCCTTAATGCAGTTTTTCCCGGAAATAGATGAAAAAGATCTGCGCGCCGAGTTCGCGGTTGTCCTTGCTGTCGGGGAAGACCTTGTCAGGGAAGAAGACCTTGTCGCAAAGGAATTCGAGGGGAAATTCATCGGCTTCGCCCAGCATCTCCGGAGTCACCGTGTATTCTTTCGAAAAGTATTCGCCGTCAGGAATGAACGCGTCGAGAACGGCGCCATTGAGCTTCAGGGTCAGCTTCTGGTCCGGGAGAACGGTTTTATTGACGCCGCCCTTGATGATCAGCGTGTACTCCTTTTTCGGGTTCTCAATGATGCACACCGACCTGGCCGTCGTCCAGCGCCAGCTCTTGGTGAAGGGTTTCTCGGCATGGATATCGGTCTCGATCTCGTTCCAACCCTCGTCATAAACGATCTCCGGCGCATTGATCGAAGCCGGTTGGATGTTGATCTTCTTTTCAAACAGCACGATCGGTTTTTCCTGTCCTTTGGGATCAAAAAGGCCAACGGACAATTTCATTTCCTCATAACCCTCGAAATCGACGTCGAACTCGTTCAGGAATTGGGGAATGAACACGGTCCGCTCGTAATGAATACGATCGTTGGCGGTCCAGGCACCGGTGTTCTTCGGAGGCTGGTGGTCGTCCTGCAGGAGCATCTCCTTGCTGTTGACCCGCCAGAAATGAACGAAGACCGAGCGATCCGCCGCCAGCTTTGTGAAGTCGGCCGCGGTCGTGAAGTCGAATTCCATCTTGAAATAAAGGGAATCGGTTATCGTTTCGGGCATCAGGGTCATGACCAGGTCGATCCCCTGGCGGTCGGCCTTGCCGCCGCAAAAAGGAGTCAGCAAAAGTATCGGCAAAAGAAAGAGAGCGATTTTTGGTTTCATGATACCTCCTGCTCAGTCTGATTTGAAATTTAGCATACTTCCATTGATTATGCAATCGAACGAGGACATTTGAAAGCCAGGGGCGGCATGAAAGCCGCCCTTGGCATCGAGGAGGGAAAAGAGTTATTTCTTGTTTTTACCGACGTCCTCGAACTCGGCATCGATGACCTCGCCTTCGCTGGCCGGCCCCTCGGCGCCGCCTCCGTTTCCAGGCGCATGGCTCTCGGATGCGGGGGGCGGTTCATTCTGGGCGCCCGTTGTTTTGTACATCTCGGTCGAGAGCTTGCTGGAGAGCTTGTTGATGTTCTCGATCTCGTCGAGGATTTTCTGGTTGTCCCCTTTTTCCACCGCCTCCTTGGCGCGCTTGACGGCGGCCTCGACCTCGGTGACCATTTCGGCGGGAACTTTTTCCTTGTTTTCCTTCACGACCTTCTCCAGCGCGTAGGAAAGCTGGTCCAGCTTGTTGCGGTTTTCGATGGCCTCCTTGTTGCGCTGGTCTTCCTCGCGGAATTTTTCCGCGTCCTTGACCATCTTGTCAATCTCCTTTTCGTTCAGGCCGCTGGAGGAGGTGATGGTGATGGCCTGCTGCTTGGATGTGGCCAGGTCCTTGGCCGAAACGTTCAGGATGCCGTTGGCATCGATATCGAACGTCACTTCGACCTGGGGAACGCCTCGGGGCGCCGGCGGCAGGCCGGTCAGGTGGAATTTGCCCAGGGTGCGGTTGTCGCGGGCCATCTCGCGTTCACCCTGCAGCACATGGATCTCCACCGTGGACTGGTTGTCCTCGGCGGTAGTGAAAATATCGGTCTTCTTGGTCGGGATGGTGGTGTTGCGCTCGATCAGTTTGTGGGTGATGCCGCCCAGCGTTTCAATGCCCAGGGAAAGCGGCGTGACGTCGAGCAGCAGGATATCCTTGGCCTCGCCGCCCAGGACACCGCCTTGCACGGCCGCGCCGGCGGCCACCACTTCGTCGGGATTGACGCTCTTGTTGCCTTCCCTGCCGAAAAACTTTTTTACCAGCTCCTGGATGAAAGGCATGCGGGTCATGCCGCCGACCAGGATAACCTCCTTGATGTCGCTGACGCCCACACCGGCGTCCTTGACCGCCTGCTTGCAGGGGGCGATCGAACGCTCGATGACATCGCCCACAAGCTGTTCCAGCTTGGCGCGGGTCAGCTTCATGACCAGGTGCTTGGGACCGGAGGCATCGGCGGTGACGAACGGCAGGTTGATTTCGGTCTCCTGGGCCGTGGAAAGTTCGATCTTTGCCTTCTCGGCGGCTTCCTTCAGTCTCTGCAGGGCCATGCGATCCTTGGTCAGGTCGATGCCCTGGTCCTTCTTGAACTCTTCGGCGATCCAGTCGATCAGTTTCTGGTCGATGTTGTCGCCGCCCAGATGGGTGTCGCCGTTGGTCGATTTCACCTCGACGATATTCTCGCCGATCTCCAGGATCGATATGTCGAACGTGCCGCCGCCGAAATCATAGACGGCGATCAGCTCGTCCTTCTTCTTGTCCATGCCGTAGGCCAGGGCGGCGGCGGTGGGCTCGTTGATGATGCGCTTGACATCGAGACCGGCGATCTTGCCGGCATCCTTGGTGGCCTGGCGCTGGGCGTCGTTGAAGTAGGCCGGAACGGTGATGACCGCCTCGGTCACTTTTTCACCGAGATAGTCCTCAGCGGCCTCCTTGAGCTTGCGCAGGATCAGCGCCGATATCTCGGGCGGCGAATACTCCTTGCCCATGATGCTGACCCGGGCATCGTCGTTGGGTCCGCTGACCACCTTGAAAGGGACCATCTTGACCTCGTCGCTGACCTCCGAGACCCGGCGGCCCATGAAGCGCTTGATGGAATAAACCGTGTTCTCCGGATTGGTGATCGACTGGCGCTTGGCCACCTGGCCCACCAGCCGTCCGCCGTCCTTGGTAAAACCGACCACCGACGGCGTAGTTCGTCCGCCTTCGGCATTGGTGATGATCTTGACATCACCTTTCTCCATTATCGCAACCGCGGAATTGGTTGTTCCCAAATCAATACCTATGATCTTTCCCATTATGCTTCTCCTTAGTTTTTTAATTCCTTCTAAATATAATGCAAATTTTTTTTCTTGTCAACGGATTAATAAGAGAATTGTAAATAATATCTTAGTGAACGACCATCATATTTAATTTTCATATGCCCTGACCTTATTGCTTTTTGGAAGCTTGTCAAGAAAAACCAGGCTATTTGCCTTCCACAAAAAAAATGTAAGTGTTGTCGGCAACCTTCTTCAGCGGCTGCCCGGTATTTCCCCTGGGCAGGAGCCAGCAGATGGCGTATCTTCCCTTGAAATAGCCCATGGTGCGTCGTACCGCTTTTCCCAGGTTGAATTTCCGGTCACTGACAATGTTGACCACGATCATGAGCCAGTTCGCAGCATAATGGCTGATGTTCGATCCGCCTTTGAACAGTTGCACCACCGATGGACCGGCCGTTTTCTTCTTCGCATGGCCGAAATCGGGAGCATCGACCTTGCCCACGGTGCTCAAGCCGCTGATTTTTGGGAAAATCCCACCCGCCCACTCGGCCACCGCCGCGGATGAAGCGATCTTCTCGTAATCGCAATCGTAAATATCCATGACCAACTCGAATTGCGGCGCGATCCCGGAGCGGAAAAAGGGGAAATCGCGGGCAAAAGCATCGGCGCTATCGATCAAACGCGGGCGATATGCCTTGCCGAGCCCGTCCGTCCCTGCACCGTAAGCGAAGATCTTCGTATTGTTCCTGGCCTTCCTGATGTCGGCGAACGACCCGCGCGGCAGGTACCAGCAAAGGGCGCGCTGGGTCTTGAAATAATCGATCGAGAATCGGATCGCATCCTCCATGGGCAGGGCGGCGCAGGTAAAGCAGTTCAGTGCCGCCAGCCGGCCGTAGCGTCGGTAACTGATCGCGCTTGTCTCCACGTACTGGACCAGGGTCTCCCCCTCGCCCCGCACTGAGCCGGCCGTGATCGCTTCCCCGAACGGGAGCATATGGATGGCATCGCAAGTCTGCAGCGCCCACCTGCCCACTTTCTTCGCGTCCGGGAGCGAGCGGCTGGGGAGTTCGATGTCCATCACGATCTCTTCGCCGTACTTGTCGGTCTCCAGCCGCTTCTGGAACTCGGGATAGGGGTGGGCGGGGATGCAGGGCGAGTACCAGCTGGTCTTGAAGCCGGCCTTGGGATACGCCTTCAACGCATTGCGCTCGGCGTTCTTGAAGACCCCCTTGCCCTTGGAGCCGGCGGTCAGGCTGAAGGGTCCGCCCATGTAGCTGATGTTGGCAAACTGCACCACGCGCACGTCGTCGAAGCTGCGCTCGATCTGCCGCCAGCTGCCGGGAGCCTCGAAGGGCTGCAGGATCAGCGCCCCGGTCTGGTGGATGGTGATGCCGCCGTCGGTGAGGGCGTCATAGACACTCTGGTAGAAGTCGGTACTGAACAAGCTCTGTGCCGGCCCGATGGGATCGGTGGAGTCGATGACGATGACGTCGCACTTGCCCTTCATGCGGCGGATCACTTCGGCGCCATCCCCGACGATCAGCTTGAAGCGCGGATCCTCGTAAACGCCAGCGCAGACCGCGGGCATATGCCGGCGGGTGAGATCGCAGACCATGCGGTCGATCTCGACCATGGTGACCTTTTGCACCGATTGATGGCGCAGTACTTCGCGCGCCACGCCGCAGTCGCCGCCGCCGATGATCAGCACGTGCCGGGCCGGCTTTTGCAGGGCAAAAAGGGGCCAGTGGGCGATCCACTCATGGTAGATCCCCTCATCCTCTTCGGTCAGCTGCACGATACCGTCCAGGATCAGCACGCGCCCGAAGCGGTCGGTCTCCAGGATCATCAATTTCTGGAATCCGGTGTCGGTCTCCGGCACGATCACCTTGGAAACCTTGAAACCATAGGTCGTGTCGCTGTATAGATCCTCGAAAAACCAGAGGTCCTTGCCTTTTTTTACCAGTCCCATGCACGTTTCTCCTTATCCCGAATTTGCAACTGTGTATTTTAGGACAAAACGGGTTAAGGTTCAAGACCACGCGCCCTTCAAATTCCAATGCTTCACCCTCCGGGCGGGAACTTTCACCCAGACCAAGGCCTTCGAAAAAAAATAATGAAAGAGATCGTTTAATTGCTTCTTGCTACCACTATCACGAACACGATCACTATTCTTTCGGATAGCTGCGCTCGATCAGATCGTCAACCTGCCTGTCGTCGGCCAGATGCGGCAGGGTGATGTGGCCGCGATCCGGGTGAACGGTATTCCAGGCAGCGGCCGTTTCCAGGGCGTTGTCGTTGCGCGCCCAGGCGCGGCGGGCGATGCCGTTCATCACGTCCCATTCCATCGCCGAGCGGATGATTCGGTTCTTGGCCTCGCTGCCGTCCAGCACCAGGCCGAAGCCGCCATTGAAAGCCTTGCCGATGCCCACGCCGCCACCGTTGGACAGCACGACCATCGACATGCCGCGGGCGGCGTCACCGGCAAAATTGTGCACCGCCATATCGGCGGTCACGTTGCTGCCGTCGCGGATGTTGGCCGTTTCGCGGAAGGGGGAATCGGTGCCCGAGACGTCGTGATGGTCGCGGCCCAGCATGACCGGTCCGATCGCCCCCTGGCGCACCAGCTCGTTGAACTTCAGGGCGATCTTCACCCGGCCCTCGGCGTCGGCATAGAGGATGCGCGCCTGGGTGCCGACGACCAGCCTGTTCTTGCCGGCATTGCGGATCCATTCGAAATTATCGCGGTCCATGGCCCGGCGATCGGGGCTGAGGCAGGACATGGCGGCCCGGTCCGTTTTCTCCAGATCTTCGGCTTTTCCGCTCAGGCAGACCCAACGGAACGGACCGTAGCCGTAATCGAAGCCCAAAGGCCCCATGATGTGTTCGACATAGCTGGGGAAAATGAAGCCGTCGCTCTCGTCCCGGCCGTTGGCGGCGATATCGGTTGCGCCGGCGTCAAAAACCGCCTTCAGAAATGAATTGCCGTAGTCCCAGAAATGAGTGCCGCGGGCGGCCATCTTCTGGATCAGGCGATATTGGCGTACCAGCGACTCATCGACCTTTCTGCGGAAAAGTCCGGGTTCTTCGCGCAGCAGGCGCCGGCCTTCCTCGAAGCCGATGCCTGCCGGAGTGTAGCCGCCGCCGTAGACGTCGTGGCACGAGGTCTGGTCGGAGGCCAGCTCGATGGGGATGTCGTGGTCCAGGACATACTGCCAGAGGTCGACAATGTTGCCGTGGTAGGCGATGGAAATCGGGCTTCTGGACACGCGGAACTCGGCGATCCAACCGGCTACCTCGTCGAGATCCGCGGAGACCCTGCTGACCCAGCCCTGCTGATGTCGCGTGTCGATGCGCGAGCGGTCTACCTCGGCCAGAATGCCGATGCCGCCGGCGATCTCAACTGCCTTGGCCTGGGCGCCGCTCATGCCGCCCAGCCCCGAACTCAGATAAACCACTCCGGCCAGGTCTTTGTGGGCGGGGATATTCAGGTACATGCGCCCGGCATTGAGCAGTGTCAGGTAGGTGCCGTGGACGATGCCCTGAGGCCCGATGTACATCCAGCCGCCGGCGGTCATCTGGCCGTAGTTGGAGACACCCATGGCCGCCGCCTGGGTGAAGGCGGTCGGGTTGTCGTACATGCCGACCAGCATGCCGTTGGTGGAGATGACGCGCGGCGCCTCGGGGGGTGACTCGAAAAGGCCGAGCGGGTGGCCCGAGTAGACCACCAGCGTCTGGCGATCGGTCATCTCGCTCAGGTACAGCTTGACCAGGGCGTATTGCATCCAGTTCTGGAAAACCTGGCCGCTTTCGCCGTAGGTGACCAGTTCGTAGGGATAGAGGGCGACGTCGAAGTCGAGGTTGTTGTCGATCATCACCTGGAAGGCCTTGGCCTCCAGTATTCTCCCGGGATATTCATCCACCCCCCTGGCCTTGAGGCTGCCCCCGGGCCGGTAGCGGTAGCCGTAGATGCGGCCGCGCGTGGTGAGCTCGTCGAGGAACTCGGGGGCGATCTCGGCGTGCAGTCCGGCGGGAACATAGCGCAGGGCGTTTTTCAAAGCCGTCTTCGCCTGGGCCGGGCTCAGGTGGAAGCCACGGTCCGGGGCGCGGCGGATCCCGGCGACGAAGTCCTTGCGGGCGGGAAGTTCGGAGGGCAGGGTGAGGCGCCTGGCCTGGTCAAGATTCAGCGTCATGGCGGATACCTCCGCTGATTTTTATAAGCCATCCCCGCCGGGATGTCAAGCCGGCTTTTTTTTCGCTTGGGGCGGTTTTTTATCGCGCCGGCCGTTGGCATCGGGCAGAAACGGCGCATCCAGGCAAAAATCAGAGCTTCACCCAGGGCAGTAGAATGCGTCCCGGGTTGACAAAATGGCCTTACTAATGTATAGTCTGGCTTTATTTCATGAAAATATCAGTCGCTGAGCAGGCAGGATTCTGCTTTGGAGTTAAAAGGGCCTTGAAACTGATCAACGAATACCACCGTCAGGGGGGAAAAATCCAAACTTTCGGCCCCCTGATCCACAATGTCCCCGTCCTGAAAGACCTGGCCGCCAAGGGCATCGGCCGGGCCGACTCCCTGGCCGGCATCGACAGGGGCCGGACCCTGTGCATCCGGACCCACGGCATCCCGCGCGACGCCGAACGCCAACTGAAGCGCCGGCGCATTCCCACGCTGGACGCCACCTGCCCGCTGGTGAAGAAGGGGCAAAAGATCATCGAGCAGCTCGGCCGCAGCGGCCACCCGGTGCTGATCGTGGGCGACAAGGACCACCCCGAGATCGTCGCCGCCCGCAGTTATGCCCGCCAGGTGAAGATCATTAATTCCCTGGCTGCGGCCAGGGCCCTGCCCCGCAGCCGCGAGATCAGTGTCGTGGCCCAGACCACGCTGGACACCGCCTTTTTCAAGGAAGTCGTTGCCATCCTGATGGACAAGGCGGAAAAGCTCCATGTGTTCAACACCGTCTGCCAGGCGACCCAGGAGCGCCAGGACGCGGTGCGGCGCCTTGCTCCCAAGGTGGATGCCGTCATCGTCGTGGGCAGCCGCATCTCATCCAATACCAAAAAGCTTTTCCAGATCGCCAGCGCCAGCAACCGCAACACCATGCGCATCGAAACCTGTGACGACCTGCGACGCCCACGCACCCGGGCCAGGTTGAAAAATTTCAAGTCCATCGGCATCACCGCCGGAGCATCCACGTCGCCCCAGGAGCTGGACAACGTAAAAAATTTTTTGCAGAAGCTATAAACGCTAAGGAGACGCAACATGTCAGACACGAACGACACCATCGAGAAGAACCCGGAGGACTTCTCCGAACTGGTGAAGGACTACGACATCAAGGCCGTCGGTTCCAATGCCGCCCTGGAAGGACGCATCGTGGACATCATCGAGAACCGCGTGATCGTCGACATCGGCCAGAAGACCGAGGGGATTCTGGACAGGGAGGAGCTGCTCGACTGGGACGGCAACATGAAATACAAGGTCGGCGACACCATCCAGGTATTGTCCAAGAACGTGAATTTCAAGGAAGGATACATCATTGTTTCCAAGAAACAGCTGGATGAACAGCAGGGTTGGGAAAACATCTTTCACGCCTTCAAGAAGAACACGCCGCTGCCGGGCCGGATCGTCCGCCTGACCCCCGACGAGAAAGGCTACATCGTCGACATGGGCGTGGAGATGTTCCTGCCCATGAGCCAGGTGGACATCCAAAAGGTCAAGGCGCCAAAAAAAATGCTGGGCAAGGACCTGCTGTTCCTGGTCGTCAAGCTGAACAAAAAGGAGAAGAGCGGCACCGTCTCGCGGCGCATCCTGCTGGAGGACGAGAAGCAGGAAAAGCAGAAAAAGCTTCTGGAATCCCTTGAGATCGGGCAGGTCGTCAAGGGCGTCGTCACCTCGATCGTCGACTACGGGGCATTCGTCGACCTCGGCGGCCTGGAAGGCCTGGTGCACAAGGACAACATCTCCTACGGCCGCATCAATCATCCCCGGGAAAAACTGCGCAAGGGCGACGAGATCGAGGTCAAGGTCCTGGAGATCGACCGCGAGCGCGGCAAGATCTCCCTGGGCATCAAGCAGCGCTTCGCCGATCCCTGGCTGGACATCGAGACAAGATATCCCCTCGGCAAGCGGCTGGTGGCCAAGGTGGTCAAGATCGTCAGCTTCGGCGCCTTCATCGAACTGGAGGAGGGCATCGAGGGGCTTTTGCACATCTCCGACCTGACCTGGGAGGGGCGGCCGACCTCGGTGGAGGAATACGTGGCAGTGGGCGACAAGCTGTGGGTGCAGGTGATCGAGATCAACAAGGAGGAGCGCAAGATCAAGCTGGGCCTGAAGCAGCTGGAGACGCGCCCCGAGGAAAAATACCTGGAGAAGCACAAGCGCGGCGAGATCGTCCGGGCCAAGGTGAAAAAAATCCTCAAGTCGCGGGTCTTCATGGGATTGGAAGCCGGGGTCGAGGGCGTGGTGAAGATCTCCGACATCAGCTACCACCACATCGAGTCGCCTGACGTATTCATGAAAGAGGGCGAGGAGATCGACGCCATGATCATCAGCGACGAGCTCGACCGCAACTACAAGGTGCAGCTGGGCATCAAGCACCTGGCCGAGAGCGAGTGGCGTTCGTTCTTCGCCAAGAACCGGCCGGGCAGCTCCGTCGAAGTGACGGTGCGCAAGATCAACGATGCCGGCCTGACCGTCGAGTTGACGCGCAGCATCGAGGGCTTCATCCGCATCGGCGACATCGATGAGGAGAAGATCAGCCCCCAGGATCTGGAGCAGAAGTTCAAACCCGGTGACAAGATCGAGGCGCTGATCTCGCGCATTGAACTCGAGCGCAAGAAGGTCTACCTCAGCCTGCGGGCGCTGACCAAGGCCCGCGAGCGGGAGGAACTCCAGAAATACATGAAGGCCGAGGACGACTCGGTTACGACCATCGGCGACCTGCTGCAAAACGAACTGGACAAGAAAAAATGATGGCGCGGCGATCCCGGGGCGGGTGACGGGCATGAAATTCCTATCGGCCCCCTGGCGCTGGAAATTCATTTGCGGCCGGTGCGGGGACGAAGGCGGCTGCATTTTCTGCCGGGCGCTGGCCGGGGATGACCGCGACACCCTGGTCTGTTTCCGCGGCAGGGACTTTTTCGTCATGCTGAACAAGTTTCCCTACAGTTCCGGCCACTTGATGGTCGCGCCGCACGCCCACCTGGCCTCGCCCTTGCAGATGGCTGCCGCTGACCTGGGCGAGATGTGGGAACTGACCCAACGCGCCCTGGCCGTGCTGCAAGAAGCGTTCCGCCCCGACGGATTCAACATCGGCATGAACATCGGCAAGGCCGCCGGTGCCGGCATCCAGGACCATTTCCACCAGCATGTCGTCCCCCGCTGGCAGGGCGATTCCAATTTCATGGCCGTTACCGGCGGGACCAAGGTGCTCTCCTACGACCTGGAGACCGTTTACGCGACGGTGCGCGCCGCCTTCGCCAGATGAGAAAGCGACTGCCCTGGCTGCTCCTGCCCCTGGTGCTGCTGGCGGGCTTTTGGTTCCTCAGCCAACGCCGCCCCGCACCCGATCACATCTTCCTGATCACCCTGGACACCACCCGGGCCGACGCGGTCGATTACCGGACGACGGGGAATGAACGCACCCCGAGCCTGTCCGCCCTGGCGGCGGCGGGAACGCGCTTCGACAATGCCTACAGCGTCATCCCCATCACCACTCCCAGCCACGCCGCCATGTTCTATTCCCTGCCGCCGCACGTGTTCAAGATCTACAACAACGGGCAGGAGCGCGCCGTCCCCTATCCGTCCCTGGCCGAGATCATGAAGCGCAACGGCTATGCCACCGGCGCCGTCATCTCCCTGGCCGTTCTCAAGAGCGAATTCGGCCTGGCCAAGGGCTTCGACCATTACCTGGAAAACTTCAAGCCCGGCCTGTGGTACCGGACGGCCGCCGAGGTCAACCGCGACGCGTTCGCCCTGATCGACACACTGAAAAGCGGCCGGTCGTTCATCTGGATCCATTATTCCGACCCCCATGAGCCCTATTTCCCGCCCGGGCCCAAGGAACGCTTCACCGTTTCCCTCGGCGACGAGATCCTATACAGCGGTCCGAGCATCGATCAGCCGGTTCTGCGCCTGCCGCTCATCCTGGAACCGGGCGTAAGCACCATCCGCCTGGATAGCGAAATGCCATCGAGCCTGAACGGGGGGGAATTCACCGGCGTCTCTTTCTCCAACCTTCACCTCCAGGCGCTGGAGCCTGGCGCCGGCATCGACATGGCCCATTCTCCCGACCTGCTGAAGCGCAGCGAACGCTACGGCCTGGTCACGCTCAGCACCGCCGCGACCCGCTCCAGCCTGGTCCTGACCAACCGGGGCCATACGGCCTGCCGCGCCGAACTGTCCTTCAAGTACCAGCTCAAGATCAGCGATGACGCCAAGCGCCGGGGCTACGAGCAGGAAATGCGCTACCTGGACGCACAGTTTGGCCGCTTGCTGGACCACGTGCGGCGCGCAGGGATCTACGACCGCTCCGTGTTCCTGGTCATGGGCGACCACGGCGAGGGTTTGGGCGAATACAATTCGCATTTCGGCCACATCCATTACCTGAACAAGGTCTACACGCACGTGCCCTTCATCCTCAGCGGCCGCGGTGTCCGCGGCCGGGGAGCGCGCCCGGAACTGGTCTCCAATCTCAGCGTTGCTCCCACGCTGCTCGCCCTGGTGGGCGCCAAAAAGTCCAGGCACATGGAGGGAAACGACGTCCAGGGCACCGGCGTCGAGCCCAAGCTATTCCTGGAGACCTACTCGCCCGAGGCCTATTTTGACGCTTTCTCGGTGATCCATTTTCCCTGGCAGGTCATTTTCCACCCCGGCAGGACGGAACGCAACCTGGAGTTCTTCAACCTGGACGGGGACCGCTTCGGCACGGTCGACCTGCAGGCCGGCGCCGACCCTTCGGGGCAGCGCTCGGAAATGGTGAACTCGGTGCTGCGCATCTCGCGCATCATCACCGCCAACAAGCGCAAGCAGGAATCGCTGAACCAGAAAACGATGGATACGCTGAAATCATTGGGGTACCTATGAGCGACATCAAGGCGCCGAAAGGCACGCGCGACATCTTCGCGCCCGAGATTTACAAGTGGCAGTACCTGGAGAGCGCCATCCGCGCCTACTACGAAAAATACCTCTACCAGGAGATCCGCACGCCGGTTTTCGAGCACAGCGAGCTGTTCAGCCGCGGCATCGGCAGCGAGACCGAGGTGGTGCAGAAGGAGATGTACACGTTCAAGGACAAGGCCGGCCGCAGCCTGACGCTGCGGCCGGAGAACACCGCATCGGTGGTACGCGCGGCGATCGAGAACAATCTTTTCGAGACCATGGCGCCGCTGCGCTTCTACTACATCGGCCCCATGTTCCGCTACGACAAGCCGCAAAAAGGACGATATCGCCAGTTCCAGCAGTTCGGCATCGAGGTTTTCGCCGACGACTCGCCGCAGGTCGATGCCGAGGTGATCTTCGCCGCCGTCGACTTCCTCAAGAAGCTCGGCATCGAGCAGGTGCAGCTGGAGCTGAACTCGGTGGGCTGTCCGAACTGCCGTCCCGCCTACCTGCGGTTGCTGCGCCAGGCGGCACAGGCGGAAGCGCACCGGCTCTGTGATGATTGCCTTCGCAAGATCGACGGCAATCCGCTGCGTATCTTCGACTGCAAGCAGCACGCCTGCTCCGAGATATCCCGGAGTTTCCCGGTGATCGGCGATCACCTGTGCGCCGAGTGCGGCGACCATTTCGCTGCGGTGCGCGAGGCGCTGAGCTGGATGAACACCCCCTTCCTGCTGAACCCGCGGCTGGTGCGCGGCCTGGATTATTATACCAAGACCGCCTTCGAGGTCACCTCGGGTCAGCTCGGCGCCCAGAACGCCCTGCTGGGAGGCGGCCGCTACGACAGCCTGATCCGCGAGCTCGGCGGCCCCGACATGGCCGCCATCGGCTTTGCCGCCGGCATGGAGCGCATCATCCTGCACCTGGAACACCTCGAGGCGCCCCGGCCCAGGATCCTTTTCGTCGCCACCGGCGACCCGCAATGGCTGGCCCACGCCATGCAACTGGCCCAGGTCCTGCGCGAGGAGGGCTACCCGGTCCACCTTGACCACCAGGGCAGGAACCTCCGGAAGCAGTTCAAGAAAGCCGACCGCATCGGCGCCGCCTTTACGCTGATCCTGGCCGAGGACGAAGTTCGCGGCGACACGGTCTCGGTCAAGAACATGGCCAGCCAGGAACAGGTCAAAATCCCCCTCAAGGAACTGAACGCATGGCTGAAGAAAAATTTCTGAAGCGCGGCATTTACTGCGGCGAGTTGCGCAAAGAGCACGAAGGCGAAATCGTCACCGTCTACGGCTGGGTGAACAACATGCGCCTGCTGGGCGGGCTGACCTTCATCGACCTGCGCGACCGCGAGGGGCTGCTGCAGGTCGTGGTCAACGAGACCTTCGCCTCCCCCGCGCTGCTCAAGGAAATCGGCAAGGAGACGGTCCTGGCCGTCAGCGGCAGGGTGGTGAAACGCGCCAAGCCCAACCCCGACCTGCCCAGCGGCCAGGTGGAGCTCGTCGCCGAGCGCATCGACATCCTGGCCTCATCGGCGGTGCCGCCTTTCGTCCCGGATGGCCGCGGCGCCGTCTCCGAGGAACTGCGTTTCAAATACCGCTACCTCGACCTGCGCAACCCGGGCATGCAGCGCAATTTCAAGATGCGCTCCAAGGCCAACCTGCTGGTGCGCAGCTTCCTCGACCGCGAAGGCTTCCTGGACATCGAGACGCCCATGCTGAGCAACGCCACTCCCGAGGGGGCGCGCGACTATCTCGTCCCCTCAAGGATCTACAAGGGGAAGTTTTTCGCACTGCCCCAGTCGCCGCAGCAGTTCAAGCAGCTGCTGATGGTCTCGGGCTTCGAGCGCTATTTCCAGGTCACCCGCTGCTTCCGCGACGAGGACCTGCGGACCGACCGGCAGCCCGAATTCACCCAGATCGATCTGGAGATGTCCTTCGTTTCCGAAGAGGACGTCATGGCCCTGGCCGAGGGGATGATGCGGCGGATCTTCGAACAGATCCAGGGCCGGTCCCTGTCGCTGCCTTTTCCGCGCCTCACTTACGCCGAGGCCATGGACC
>DCVB01000005.1 GCA_002327965.1 Candidatus Aminicenantes bacterium UBA2199
GGACGACCTCGCCCAGGCCGGTGGAGTCCAGGTAGGGGACATCGGCGAAATTCAGGATCAGATGCTTCTCCTGGGCCTTGATGGAGTCATTGATCGACTGCCGGAGCTCGTCAATGCCGTCGCCGAAAAGGATTTTCCCCTTGAGGTCAAGGATCGTGACATCACCGCTCTTTCTTTTTTCTATCTTCATTTTGTTCTCCTTGTGCACTCACAGATGTACTCTATAGCATAGCGCAAGTAAATTTTCAACATTTTTTCGCCGCAACCTGGAAAATCAGGAAACCGCGACCAGCTCGTACTCCGGGTTGCCGAAACCGATGTCGCGGGCATGGTCGATCTGGACCCGGTGGGGGATGTCGTAGGCCAGCGCGGTAAGCGGTCGGCCGGCCCGCTGTTCCACCAGGTCCAGGGAGGCGGCGTCCAGGGCGACGGGATCGCGGCCGATGAGGATGCCGATGTCGGGAACGATCTTGCGGTAGCCCGACATGCAGTCGCAATCCCTGCTGATGCGGGTCAAAAAATTGATGTAGACGGCCTTGTTCCCCTTGGCGACGGCCACGCCGCAGGCGTGCTCGACGATCTTGCGCTGCAGCTGCTCGTAGGTCGCCGACCAATTGTAGCCGATGGCGTCGAAACGGCAGACCGTGAGGCATTGGCCGCAGCCGATGCAGGCCGACTTGTCGATGCGGGCCACCTGATCCGCGAGCGTGATGGCCTGGGCCGGGCACCAGGTCAGGCAGGCGCCGCAGCCGGTGCACTTTTTCTTCTTCACCGAGGGGGTGGCGGTCGAATGTTGCGCGAGCTTGCCGCGGCGGCTGGCGCAGCCCATGCCCATATTTTTCAGTGCCGCGCCGAAGCCGGAGGCCAAATGACCGGTAAAATGAGAGACCACGACCAGTGACTGGGCCTTGATGATCAGCGAAGCGATCTTGACTTGGCGATAGATCCTTCCCGGTATCGCTACCTCCAGCTCCTCGTCGCCGGTCAGGCCGTCGGCCATGATCAGGGGCAGGCCGGTGTTCTCGAAGCCGAAGCCATGGCGCTGGGCCAGTTCGATGTGGCTGACGGCCTGGTTGCGCATGCCGCTGTACAGTGTGGCCGTATCGGTCAGGAACGGCAGGGCGTGCTTCTTTTTGACCAGCCGGCCCATCATCCTGAAATGCACGGGCCGCACGAACCCTTCCGTCCCCTCCTCGCCGAAATGGGTCTTGAATGCCACCAGTTCCCGGGCCTGGACAAAGGAAAACAGGTCGCGGCCCACGATGAAGGCCTCCAGCTTGCGGGCGATCTCCTCGTCCGCTTCGTTGTCGGCAACGGGGATAAAGTGGACTATTTCTTTCATTTTCGTCCTTCCGCCCCGGCGGGATGGCGTAAATAAATCAATGATATCGGCAATATCCGAGATAATTGATCGCTGGCGCTTTCCGCCGGCAGCGGCCGCCAGCCCGAATGCTACCATCCTGCGGAGAAAAGTCAACCGCCCGGCCCGACGTTTCCCGTCGCCCGCTCGGCCGGCAATATAAAAAACGATTAAGATGCTCCATAATGCTTGACTTTTCATTTTCCGCATGTTACAGTTTTTACCAGGAGGAGGTCATCATGAATAAAAAATACCTGGCCGAAGACATCGCCAAGAGGATCTCCATAAAAAAGTACGAAGCCTACAACTTCATCGACCTGTTCATCGAAGTCGCCCTGGACAATCTGGGCAAGGGACGCAAGCTCGTCCTTTCCAAGTTTGGAACCCTGATCATCAAGAAGAAAAATAAAAAAAGGGTCATCAATCCCATCAACCGCGAGCCGATGATCATCCCGCCCACGAAGATCGTGAAGTTCATTCCCTCGGAAAGTCTGAAAAAGAAATTCGAGGGAAATGGCTGACTTCAGTGAAGAGCAGCTAAAAAGAATCTCGCTTCACCTGCTGACTTTCAAGAATCCCAGGGCCCGCCAGCATATCCTGCGCCACCATGTCGAGATCAGCGATTTTTTCCGCCTGGAGCAGCGCCAGCTCGAGGTGACCGGCCTTTTTCCGGATGAGATCAAGGCGGTGCGCGAGCGCAACTGGGCGGCGGCGGAGAAGGAGACGGCCCGTTTGGAGAAGAACGGCATCGAGATCGTTTTCAAAGGCGATGAGGGCTACCCGCCCCTCCTGGACGAGATCTACGACCCGCCCGATCTCCTCTACGTCATGGGCGACCGAACCCTGCTCTGCGGGGAGAAACTGGCCGTGGTCGGTTCCCGGCGCGGCGGCGCCTATGGGCAGGCGGCGCTCAACCGCGTCCTGCCGCCTTGCTGCCGGGCCGGCCTGGTCATCGTCTCGGGGATGGCCTTCGGCATCGACTCCATGGCCCATCGCCTGGCCCTGCACGAGAACGGCGCCACCATCGGCGTCAACCCCGGCGGTTTGCTGCACTTGAGCCCCCCGGGCAATTCCTCCCTGATCCGCAAGATCGTCGAGCATGGCGCCGTCATCAGTGAATTCCCCCTGGACGTAACGCCCAGGCCCTTTCTTTTCCCGGTGCGCAACCGCATCATTTCCGGGATCTCGCGAGCGGTGCTGGTGGTGGAAGCCGCCATGCGCAGCGGCTCGCTGATCACCGCCCGCCTGGCGCTGGACCAGGACCGCGAGGTCCTGGCCGTCCCGGGCAATATCGACTCGCCGCTCAGCCAGGGGACGAACTGCCTGCTGCAGCAGGGCGCCAAGGCGGTCACTTCCGCCACCGATATCCTGGAGGAATTCGGTCTGGCCACCCCGGCATTCGAGCGCTCGCTGGCCGACCTGAGCGCGAAAGAAAAGAAACTGCTTGACTTGTGGGGCGAAAATGCGGTAAAAGATATCGATTTCCTGGTAGAAAAACTCGAGCTGTCGACCGCCGAGACCATTTCGCTGCTCATGGGCCTGGTACTGAAGAACCTGGTCGTCGAGGAAACGGGCGGCTACCGCAGGATATTTCATGGCTAAAAAAACATTGCTCATCGTCGAGTCGCCCGCCAAGTCGCACACGATCTCCAAGTACCTCGGGGACGAATTCCTGATCAGTTCATCGATGGGGCACGTCCGTGACCTGCCGGCGGCCGTCCTGGGCATCGACCTGAAAAACAACTACCGCCCTTATTACGAGAATTTGCCCAGCAAGGCGTCCCTGATCAAGGAGCTGCGCCGCCTGGCCCGCGGCGCCGAGCGCATCCTTCTGGCTTCCGACCCCGACCGCGAGGGGGAAGCCATCGCCTTCCACCTGCAACAGATCCTCCAGGCCGAGAATCCGCACATCCTGCGCGTGCTGTTCAATGAGATCACCCGCTCTTCGGTGCTGGAAGCCGTGCAGAATCCGCGGGCCATCGACGCCCACAAGGTCGACTCGCAACAGATGCGCCGCCTGCTGGACCGCCTCGCCGGCTACAAGATCAGCCCGGTGCTGCAGCGCAAGATCGGCGGGCCGCTCTCGGCCGGTCGCGTCCAGTCCATCGCCCTGAAGCTGATCGTGGAACGGGAAAAGGAGGTCCGCGCTTTTGTTTCCGAGGAGTATTGGATCGTCGCCGTGCATCTGCTGGGCTCGCGCAAACCCTCCTTTATCGCCAGGCTCGAAAAACACAAGGGCAAGGCGTTGTCCATTCCCGACGGGGAACGCTGCGGCGCCGTCCTCTCCGAGCTGCAGGGCCACGACTATGTCATGGAGCGCATCCAGAAGAAATCACGAAAACGGAAAGCACCGCCGCCGCTGATCACCTCCACCCTGCAGCAGGAGGCGTTCCGCCGCTTCAAGTTCCCGGTCAAGAAAACCATGCAGCTGGCCCAGCAGCTGTACGAGGGCCTGGCCGTCCGCGGCGGGGAGGCCACCGGCCTGATCACCTACATGCGCACCGATTCTTTCCGTGTTTCCGACCAGGCCCGGGACCAGGCCCGTGACCATATCGCCGCGATGCTGGGCAAGGAGTATTGTCCGGCCACTGCCAATGTCTTCAAACGCAAGTCCAAGATCCAGGACGCCCACGAGTGCATCCGCCCCACCGCTCCCTTTCATGCTCCCAACGACATCCAGAACGATCTGAACCCCGGCCAGTTCAAGATCTACCAGCTCATCTGGGATCGTTTCTTCGCCTCCCAGATGGCCGACGCCGAGATCGAGGAGACGCAGTTCAACGTCAGGAACGGGGATTACCTGTTCATCAGCAAGGGCGAGGTCGTGAAGTTCAAGGGGTTCCTGGCCATGCTGAAGACCGACGGCGAACAGGTGATCCTGCCCCAGCTGCAGGAGAAGGAAATCCTGCAGCTGCTCAAGACCGACGACAAGCAGAATTTCACCAAGCCGCCGCCCCGCTACAGCGAGGCCTCGCTGGTCAAGGTCCTCGAGGAAAAAGGCATCGGCCGCCCTTCGACCTACGCCAAGATCATCGAGACGCTCAACAAGCGGGAGTATGTCTTCAGCGAGGAAAAAAGGTTTGTCCCCACCGACCTGGGCATCCGCGTGGTCGATTACCTGGAGGAGAATTTTCGCGACATCATGAACTATAATTTTACCGCCGACCTGGAGAAGGAGCTCGACCGGGTCGCCGAGGGCAAGCTCGACTGGGTGGCCGGCATCGACCGCTTTTACAAAAAACTGGCCCTCGACCTGGAGAAGGTCAAGGACGGCAAGAAAGTGGAGCTGCTCACCGGCAGCCAGTGCCCCGAATGCGGCGGCGCCCTGGTGAAAAAATATTCCCTGCGCACCCGGGGCTGGTTCGTGGGCTGCTCCAATTACCCGCGTTGCAGCTATACCGAGCGGGCGGCGCTGAACAACGAGAAGGTCGGCAAGGACGAGATCATGGAGAAGCCGTGCCCCCAGTGCGGCAAGCCCCTGGTCAAGCGCTACTCACCCAAGACCCGGCAGTACTTTGTCGGCTGTTCCGGATACCCCGCCTGCAAGCATATCGAAAGCGATGGCGAGGATCTGGGTCCCTGCCCGCAGTGCGGCAAGCCGCTGACCAAGAGGTTCTCGCGCAAGACCCGCCGCTATTTCGTCGGCTGCACCGGCTACCCCGAGTGCAAGTTTATCCGCAAAGGGTGAAAAAAAAGGTCACGATCATCGGCGGCGGGCTGGCCGGAGCCGAGGCTGCCTACCAGGCCGCCCGCAGCGGCCTGGATGTCGACCTGCATGAAATGCGCCCCCTGGTGATGACCGAGGCCCATCAAAGCGGGTGGCTGGCCGAGATGGTCTGCTCCAACTCCCTGGGCTCCGAAGAGGTCACATCGGCCTCGGGGCTGCTGAAACGCGAGTTGCGCCGGCTCGGCTCCTTCTTTTTGCGCCATGCCGGGCAGGCCAGGGTGCCGGCGGGGAGCAGCCTCTCGGTCGACCGCCTGCACCTGGCCGCCGGCCTGACCCGCGAACTGCAGGGCATGCCCGGAGTGCGCCTTATCCAGGGCGAGGTGCGTGAGGTTCCCGACGGCGACGGGCCGCTGATCATCGCCAGCGGGCCGCTGACCAGCCCGGCGTTCGCCCGGGCCCTTTCCGGATTGACGTTGCGCAAGCACCTGTATTTCTTTGATGCCACTTGTCCCCTGCTGCGGGCCGAGAGCATCGATTTCACGCAATTGTTCGCGGCGTCGCGCTATGAAAAAGGGGAAGCCGACTTCTGGAACATCCCCCTGGACAAGGAGCGGTACGAGGCGTTCGTCGACGACGTCGTGGGTGGGGAGATCGCCGAGGTCCATGATTTTGAGAAGAAGGTCTTTTTCGACGCCTGCCTGCCGCTGGAGGAGATCGCCCGCAGCGGCCGGCAGTCGCTGGCCTTCGGCCCGCTGAAACCGGTCGGCCTGGCTGATCCCCGCAGCGGCCAGCGCCCGTTCGCCGTCGTGCAACTGCGCCAGGACGACCTGCAGAAAAACTTTTTCCAGCTGGTCGGTTTTCAGACGCGCCTGAAGCATGGAGAGCAGAAGCGCATCTTCCGCACCCTGCCCGGGCTGCAGCGCGCCGAGTTCGAGCGCTTCGGCCGCATGCACCGCAACACCTACATCAACGCCCCGCTGATCATCAACCGTTTCTCCCAGTGCAAGCAGGACCACCGCGTTTATTTCGCCGGCCAGCTGTCCGGGGTGGAGGGCTACGTGGAATCGGTCGCGTCGGGCCTGATTTGCGGGCTCTTCGCCGCCCGCGACGCCCTGGGCCTGGAGCGCCTTGAGCTGCCCCGGGAGACGGCCGTCGGCGCGCTGCTCTCCTACGTCGCCGGTGCCGACTGGCGCGATTTCCGCCCCAGCAAGTTCACCTTCGGCCTGCTCCCCGACGGAGGCGCGGAGGTCCGCGACAAGAAGAGGAAGAAGGAACTGAAAGCCGAGAGGGCCGGCCAGGAGCTGGACCAGTGGATCAGGGAATCGAAGATCTGAACAGGTACATCGCCTACCTGCGCGATATCAAGAAGTTCTCACCGCACACCATCCGGGCCTATGCCGGCGATATCCGCCAGTTCCTGGACTATTTCTCGCAGCAGGGCCTGGAGCCGACCCGGGGCAATGTCCGCGCTTTCATCGCCCAGGTTTTCGCCCGCAGCCGCAACAAGGCCACCACGGCCCGCAAGATCTACGCCGTGCGCTCATTCTTCGGCTACCTGGTCAAGAGCGGCACCCTGGCTCACAACCCGCTCGAGGGGCTGAGCACGCCCAGGCAGGAGCGCCGGATTCCGCGCATCCTGACCGAGAGCGAGCTGCAGGAGTTCCTTGACGCCCTGCCCGAGGAAAATTTCCTGCAGCTGCGCAACAAGGCCCTTTTCGAATTCCTGTATGCCACCGGACTGCGCGTTTCGGAAGTGACCGGCATGCGCAGCGGCGACATGCATCTTCGCGACCGGCTGGTGCGCGTCCTGGGCAAGGGCAGGAAGGAGCGCATCGTCCCTTTCCACGACTCGGCCGCCGTGATCATGGCCCGCTACCTCAGGCGACTGCGGGCGGAGTTCCCCGATTGCGGCGACCGGGTCTTCGTCAATCATCGCGGCGGCATCCTGACCCCGCGCTCGGTCGAGCGCATCCTGAAGGCGGCCTACCGCGGCCTGTTCCGTTCCCGTCCGGATGTCCATCCGCACCTGCTGCGCCACTCGTTCGCCACCCACCTGCTGCAGCGCGGCGCAAACCTGCGCGCCATCCAGGAGCTGCTTGGCCACTCCAGCCTGGCCACGACCGAGAAATACACCAACCTGAACCTCTCCGACCTGATGCAGACCTACAAGAAATTCCATTCGCGGGGTGGAGCCGGGCATGAATAAAAAAACCCTGTTTTTCCTGATCAAGCTCGTTCTCGGGATCGGACTGCTCCTGTACCTGGCGCTGGTCATCGCCCGGCCGCGGGAGATCGCCGCCGTCATTGCCGCCGCCTCCTGGCCGCTGCTGCTCCTGGCTTTCGCCCTGCACGCCTTCGGCTTCCTCATCTCCGCCCGGCGCTGGAAGCTGATCCTGGACCGGCAGGAGGCCGGTTTCAGCAACGGCCAACTGCTGCGCTCGCTGCTGGTCGGCTCTTTTTTCAACCTGTTCCTGCCCACGCGCTTCGGCGGCGACGTCGTGCGCGTCAGCGACACGCGGCGCATCGGCAGCGGCGTGACCGGGTCGCTGGCGGTTGTGGTCTACGAGCGCCTGAGCGGCATCGTGGCCCTGCTGGTCTTTGCCCTGCTCTCGTCGCTGCTGAAGGTCGGTTTCCTGCGCCAGATGCCCATTCTTGCCATTTCGCTCCTGGTCAGCCTGTCGGGCGTCCTGCTGCTGCTGCTGGCATGGAAAAAATTGCCGCGCGGATTCCTGGCCCGGCGTCCCTGTCACCGCCCGTGGGCGCGCAGGCTGCTGGACAGGCTGGATGCCTTTCACGGCATCATCCTCGACTTCCTCAGCCAGCGCGACCTGTCGGCGCGGGTCTTTTTCTGGGCCATGCTGCTGCAGTTCAACGTCGTGCTGCACTATTTCCTGATCGGCCAGGCGCTGGGGCTGGCGAGAATCCCGCTGCTGGATTACTTTTTTTCCATCCCGATCATGCTGTTCCTCCTGTCGTTCCCGATCTCGATCAACGGCCTCGGTGTCCGCGACCTGTTCCTCGTCCAGCTCTTCACGGTGTACGGTTATCCGGCCCAGTTCGCCCTCGCCTTTTCGCTGCTCGATCTGGCATGCAGCGTGTTGATGGGGATCATCGGCGGCTTGATCTATATCTTCCGCGGCAAATGAGAGAAATGAGAAAGCTCCTGCCGCTGGCCGCCGCCCTGCTGCTGCTGGCCGTCGCCGCTGATCTGGGCGCCAGCAGCCAGGAAAAGCTGCGTGAGATCCAGCGCCAGATCGACGAGGTCCAGGCCCGGTTGGCTGCCAGCAAGAAAGACAAGTCCTCCCTGCTCAACGACATCTACGCCCTGGAACTGCAGGCGGAGGCGGCAATCATCGAGATGAACAAGACCCACCTGCTCCTGGCCGACGCCCAGGCCAAGGTCGAACGCACGCAGAGGGAAGAGGCGGCGCTGCGCGTGCGCATCCGCAGCTCTCAGGACAGGATACGGCGCATCCTGCGCGTCCTGTACAAGATGGGCGACCTGGGCTACGTCAAGCTCTTCCTCAACATCGCCAGCGTCGACCAGCTGTTTCGCAACTACCGCCTGATCGTCGCGCTGATGGACGACAAGGTCGAGGAGATCCGCCAGATCCGCCAGGACATCGTCAAGTTGCAGCGGCTGCAGGCTGAGCTGCGGAAGCAAGTGGCGCGCCTGGCCGATCTCCGGGCGGAAAAGGCACGCAAACTGGCGCGGCTGCAGGGCTTGAAACGGGACAAGCTGGACATGATCGCCAAGATCAACCGCCAGCGCGACCTGAACTCGCGCCTGCTGGACGAGTTGAAGACCGAGAGCGAGAACCTGACCCGCGTCCTGGACCGGAAGACCGTCGTCGCCGCCGCGGATGCCGTCGACCTGGGGCCGCTGCGCGGCCGTCTCGCCTGGCCGCTGAAAGGAGCGGTCATTTCCAGCTTCGGCAGGAAAAAGAGCGCCAGGTTCAACACCTATACCATGAACAATGGCATCGAGATCAAGCCCGAGGGTTCCGATGATATCCACGCCGTGGCCGGGGGCGAGGTTATTTACGGCGACTATTTCAAAGGCTACGGCAACCTGATCATCCTGCAGCATGCCAACAATTTCCACACCCTCTACGGCCATTGCGATCGCTTCCTGAAAAAGCCGGGCGAGCAGGTGGCCGGCGGCGAGGTCATCGCCCTGGCCGGTTCGTCGGGATCGCTGTACGGCAAGGCGCTCTATTTCGAGATCCGCCAGAACCTGAAGCCCCTCGATCCCTTGCTGTGGCTGGGCAAAAAATGATAGAATCTGCCTTCCCGCGATGAAAAAAAAGAAAACGCAGCGCAAGAAGAACGCCGACTCCGGCCGCCGGGCGGCCGCGCTTTCTTTCATCGCCTTCGGTTTCATCGCCCTGGCCATCGTGGTCATCCTCGAATTCCTGGACTACAAGGCGGGGAAGCACTCGTTCATTTTCAACCGCGTGATCCGCCTGGGACAGGAACAATCCACCGGTGAGCGCTTCCAGCGCGACCTGGCCGCGCTGCTCGCCAAACGCGGCGTCGCCCACGACTTCGTTCGCGACCGCGACGGGGTCGCCCACCTGAAGATCGACCTGGCCGCGCCCCTCTTCGAGCCGCTCTCCCGCGACCTGCGGGAACTGGTCGGGCGCCACGGCGGCGTCCACCTGCTGAGCGAGGTCCAGGGCATGAAGGACCAGGTTGTCTATCTCTACCAGGTCCGCTTCGGCGAGCGGCTGACCCATGTCATCCTGGTCGGCAAGCGGCTGCCGATGCCAGCGGCCGCGCCGCCGGCCGAGAAAGCCAAGCCGGCGCGGAAGGCCGCCGTGCCGCGCGTGGCCTTCGTGATGGACGACATCGGCTACGCCGACCTCGTCTCCGACCGGCTGCACGAGCTGGGCATCCCGATCACCGGGGCGGTCATCCCGGCCGCTCCCTACGCGCGCAGCGAGGCGCAGCGCCTGCACGCCTTCGGCCTGGAGGAGATCATCCACCTGCCCATGCAGCCCAAGGACCCGGCCAACCACCACCCGCGCGACCAGTTCATCCTGACCGACTCGAGCGATGCCGAGATCACGGCGCTGCTTGACGCCGCCCTGCTGGCCGTCCCCTACGCCAAGGGGGTGAACAATCACATGGGCTCGCGGCTCACCTCCGATCCCCAGGCCATGCGCCGGGTGCTGGAGAAGTTCAAGGAGCGGGGGCTTTTTTTCGTCGACTCCAAGACGGCGCCGACCACCGTCGCCTTTTCCCTGGCCCGGCAGCTGGGCATGAAAACCGTCCTGCGCGACGTCTTTCTGGACGACGTGCAGTCCTACGAGCACACCCGCGCCCAGATCCGCCGCCTGGTCGACGTCGCCCGCCAAAACGGCAAGGCGCTGGCCATCGGCCACCCCTTCCCCTCCACCCTGGCCGCCCTGCGCGACGCCGTCCCCTGGCTGAAGCAGCAGAAGGTGGAGATCGTCTTCGTATCGCAGATCCTGGAGTAGGCCCGGGATCTTCGTGACGCGTAACGCGAAGGGATGAAGAAAAGGCAATCGGCGTAAGGCGCAGGGTTTGAGGCGTAAGGTGGAATTCTTCTCTTCCCGTAACCCGATTTCAATTCATGGCAGTTACCGTCAACCAATTGCTTTCATTTCCTGCTGACACTATCACTATCACTAACACTGGTACTTCACCAAGTTTCTTACTGACACTGTCACTGACACTGTCGGATCGTTTGGTTTCCCGCCAACACCAACACAATCACTAACACAATCCCCGTCGTTGCGCTATAATGGATTCGGCGCAATGAAAATCCTCTGGAAATACCTGAAGCCGTTCCGCGGCTGGCTGGCGCTGGCCATGGGACTGGCGGCCGTGGCGCAGGTGCTGGGACTGGTCGACCCGATCATTTTCGGCAGGATCATCGACCAGTTCGCCGTCAACCCCGGCGGGCGCGGCGAGGCGGAACTGCTGCGCGGCGCCCTGAAGTGGCTGGCCCTGGCCGTGGCCGTCGGCACCGGCGCCCGGCTGTTCCACGCCCTCACCGATTACGTCACCCGGCTGATCGTGCAGAAGTTCGGTTTGTCGGTCTTCGACGCCGGGCTGCGCCAGACCCTGCGCCTGCCCTACCACGAGTTCGAGGAAGCCAGCAGCGGCCATGTCCTCTCCATGCTGACCAAGGTCCGGCACGACAACGAGCGCTTCATCAGCTCGTTCGTCAGCGTCCTGTTCTCCTCGCTGGTCGGCGTCGCCTTCGTGGTCTGGTACGCGCTCACCATGCACTGGGCGCTGGTCCCGGTCTTCCTGGTCGGCGTGGTCGTCCTGGGCGGCCTGACCGGCCTGCTCAGCCGCCGGATCAAGACCATCCAGCGCGCCGTCGTCGGCGAGACCAACAAGATGAGCGGCGCCATCACCGAGTCGCTGCGCAACATCGAGCTGGTCAAGAGCCTGGGGCTGACCTATCCCGAGATCCGCCGCCTGAAGGGCTTCACCCGGCGCATCTTCGGCCTGGAGATGCAGAAGGTCAAGCGCGTGCGCACGCTGTCCTTCCTGCAGGGGGCGACGCTGCTGCTGCTGAAGGAGTCCATTCTCTTCGTCCTGCTGTGGCTGATCTTCCGCGACCTGCTGTCGCCCGGCGAGCTGATCTCCATGCAGTTCATCTCCACGCGCATCATTTTTCCCCTGCAGGACCTGGGCAACATCATCCTCTCCTACCGCGAGGCTCAAGGCTCGCTGCAGCTATTCGACGAGCTGATGCGCAAGCAGCCGGAGGAGCGGCCGGCCGAGCCGGTGGAAATGGGCGAGATCGAGTCGCTGCGCTTCGACCGCGTCCGTTTCCGCTACAAGAGCGGCCGGCAGGACGCGATCGCCGATTTGTCGTTCACCGCCCGCCGCGGCGAGACCGTCGCTTTCGTCGGTCCCTCGGGATCGGGCAAGTCGACGCTGGTCAAGCTGCTGGTGGGCCTGTACGCCCCCACGCAGGGGACGATCTATTGCGACGACATCCCGGCCAGGGACATCCGCCTGAACCGCCTGCGCCGCCAGCTGGGCTTCGTCACCCAGGAAACGCAGCTCTTCTCGGGCACCATCCGCGAGAACATGCTCTTCGTCAAGCCCGACGCCAGCGACGAGGAGATCCACGCGGCGCTGGAGCAGGCCGCCGCCGACAGGATGGTCGCGGAAACCGGGCAGGGACTGGACGCGCTGCTCGGCGAAGGCGGCAAAAAGGTGTCGGGAGGGGAGAAGCAGCGGCTGGCCATCGCCCGCGCCCTGCTGCGCCAACCGCGCCTGCTCATCTTCGACGAGGCCACCTCGTCGCTCGACTCGCTCACCGAGGAGGAGATCGCCCAGACACTGCGGAAGATCTCCTCGGCCCAGCGCCAGATCACCATCATGATCGCCCACCGCCTCTCCACGGTGATGCACTCCGACCGCATCTTCGTGCTGGAAAAAGGG
The DNA here is from genome assembly GCA_002327965.1 of Candidatus Aminicenantes bacterium UBA2199. Taxonomy (GTDB): domain Bacteria; phylum Acidobacteriota; class Aminicenantia; order UBA2199; family UBA2199; genus UBA2199. The sequence goes on from DCVB01000005.1 coordinate 12,462, forward strand.
CGCATCGTCGAGGAAGGGGCGCACGCCGCGCTGGTGAAAAAGAAGGGCCTGTACTACGCCATGTGGCGCCAGCAGGTCGGCGAGCGGCCGTCGGCAAATTTCCAGAAACCACCCAGAACAGAGACAGGCTCATAGTGTCAGTGACAGTGTCAGCAAGAACCATGGCGAACTGCCAGTGTTAGAGATAGTGTTAGTGTTAGCACGAGGCCTGATGAGCCAAAGTGATAGTGATCGTGGCAGCCGGGAATGTGAAACTTGGAACATGGAACGTGGAACATGGAACCTTCACTTTCCAGCGTACTATAGTTGCTGACAATCTCGGTTTTATTGGGCTGCGCTGCCCCGATTATCGTATATAATCATTGAATGACAGGAGGTCCTATGACTGCGCATCAGATCGATTATAAGATCCATGGCGACGACATGCAGGTGGTGGAGATCGAACTGGACCGCGGCGAGACGGTGGTGGCCGAGGCCGGGGTGATGAACTGGATGGAGGACGGCATCACTTTCGAGACCAAGATGGGCGACGGCTCCCGGCCCGAGGCGGGCCTGATGGACAAGCTGTTCTCGGCCGCCAAGCGCACCATCAGCGGCGAGTCGGTCTTCATGACCCATTTCACCAACAACGACGGCGCAGTAAAGCGCGTGGCCTTCGCCGCTCCCTACCCGGGCAAGATCATTCCCGTCGACCTGGCCGCTTTCGGCGGCGAGCTGCTCTGCCAGAAGGACGCTTTCCTGTGCGCGGCGCTGGGCACCGGCATCTCCATCGCCTTCACCAAGCGCTTCGGCGCCGGGCTCTTCGGCGGCGAGGGCTTCATCCTGCAGCGCCTCCAGGGCGACGGCCTGGCCTTCGTCCACTCGGGCGGCACGGTCATCGAGAAGGAGCTGCGGGGCGAGACCCTGCGCGTTGACACCGGCTGTCTCGTCGCCTTCTCGCCAACGCTCGATTACGACATCGAGATGGCGGGGAACCTCAAGTCGATGTTCTTCGGCGGCGAGGGGCTCTTCCTGGCCACCCTGAAGGGCCACGGCAAGCTCTACCTGCAGACCCTCCCCTTCTCGCGCCTGGCCGACCGCATCATCCGTGCCTCCAAGATCGGCATGGGGCGGCAGAAGGAGGAGGGCTCGGTGCTGGGCGCCTTCGGCAAGATGATCGGCGGCAAATAAGACGCCCGGCGGAATTGGCTGTCGGTTCCGGAACTGGCGTAAGTTGACAAAGAGACGTTTTGATAATAAAATTGATTCTTTCCAAAAGGAGGAAGACATGTCACTGACGATTAACGATACCTGCATCAGCTGCGGCGCCTGCGAAGCGGTCTGCCCGGTCCAGGCCATCTCCCAGGGCGACCAGTACTACGTGATCGACGCCAGCGTCTGCGTCGAGTGCAAGGGCCACTTCGACGAGCCGCAGTGCGCCTCGGTGTGTCCCACCGACTCCTGCGTCAAGCTGTAAGCACGGCTTTCCCGCGTTTTCCGCCGCCCACGCTCTCAGTTCGGCGGCCTTTTTCCGCTGATTCGATCCATGCTCCCGTGATAACTGCCCGAAATTTCCGCCGCGTTGCCGTCCCGGGTCTGCTGTTTGCCCTGACCCTGCTCTTCACCCTGGTCATCGGGGTGCAGTATCATGTCAGCTTCCACGAAGTGACCCTTCCCGCCGGACAGGGATTCTGGGCGTTCCTCCGCCAGCATCCCGCGGCCTGGCTGTGGGGGCTCTCCTATTCACTGCCGCTGCTGGGCATCCTGCTGGTCCATGAGATGGGGCACTTCCTCGCCTGCCGCCGCCACGGCATCGAGGCCACCCTGCCCCATTTCCTGCCCGCCCCGACCCTGATCGGCACCTTCGGCGCCTTCATCAAGATCCGCTCCCCCTTCTCCTCGAAAAAAGCCCTTTTCGACGTCGGCCTGGCCGGGCCGCTGGCCGGCTTCCTGGCTGCCCTGCCCGTCATTGCCCTGGGGATCTCGCGGTCGCGCCTGGTCGAACAGGGAACCCTGACCGGCGGCCTGACCCTGGGCGAGCCGCTGCTGTTCACGCTGCTGGTGCGCGTGCTTCTCGGCGAGGTCCCGTCCGGGCGCGAGCTGCTGGTCCATCCCATGGCCTTCGCCGGCTGGTTCGGCCTGCTGGCGACCGCCTTCAACCTCTTCCCCATCGGCCAGCTCGACGGCGGTCACATCCTCTACTCCCTGCTGGGCAGGAAAAAAGCGCATCTGGCCGGGATCGCCGCGGTCCTGGTCCTGCTCGTGCTGGGGGTCGTCTTCTGGCAGGGATGGCTGCTGTGGGCGCTGCTGGCCACCCTGATCGGCCTGCGCCATCCGCCGATCTTCGAGGAGGAGCGACTCGACCCGAAACGCATGGCGTTGGCATTTGCCGCCCTGCTGATTTTCATCGTTTCTTTCACTCCCGCCCCGCTGGCATTCGCCCCATGATCCGCCGGCGGCTTGGCGAATTACCCGGCGCTGTGCTATGATTTCCGGATGAAAAGGGCTTTCGACCGCTATATCCTGAAGGAGATCGCCTCGCCGTTCGCCATCGGGCTGTCGATATACACGTTCACCCTGCTCATCAACCAGATCCTCATCCTCTCCAAGACGCTGATCGCCAAGGGGGCGACGGCCGGCACCATTTTCAAGATGTTCCTCTACCTGCTGCCCGACTTTCTCTCCTTCACCATCCCCATGGCCACGCTGATGGGGGTGCTGGCCGGCATGAGCCGCCTGAGCTCCGACTCAGAGATCATCGCCCTGCGCACCATGGGCGTGCGCAACCGCCAATTGCTCCGCCCGGTGCTTTGGTTTTCCCTGGGCACCTGGCTCGTTTCGTCCTGGCTGATCATGTTCGTGGCTCCCGAGGCCAACTACCGCTTCAACAAGCTCTATACGGGAGTGGCGCTGGCGCAGACGATCTCGGGGATCAAGCCCGGGGTGTTCTACCAGGGGCTGCCGTTCTACAGCCTCTATTTCCCCGACCAGCAGCGCAATGGCGACTGGCGCAACGTCTTCCTCTACTCCATGAAGATGCCGGAAGAGGACACCCTGGTGCTGGCCCGCACGGGTCGCTTCCTGTACAAGCAGGGGCAGAAGGACAATCATCTGGTCCTCAACGACGGCGTGGTGCATTCCTACAAAAAGAACGACCCGGGGAAATACTCGCTGACCTTTTTCGAGCGCAAGACCGAGACGGTCAGCAACTCGGTCACCTTCCGCCAGTCGCGGCGCAGCATGCAGCTGGTCTTTCCCGAGCTGGTGCGGCGCATGCGCGCTCAGCCCGGCGACGTGCTGCTGAGCCAGGAGTTCCACAAGAAGTTCGCCCTGCCCTTCGCCTGCCTGGCCCTGGGTTTCCTGGGCATGTCGCTGGGCATTTCCACCCGCAAGGGGGGCAAGACCAGCGGCTTCGTCATTTCGCTGGGCATCATTTTCATCTACTACGTGCTGATGACCGCCGGCCGCAACCTGATCGTCAAGCGCATCGTCTCGCCGTTCTGGGGCTCGTGGGCGCCGACGCTGTTCCTGGTCGCCCTGGGCATCTGGCTATACCGCTTTTCCTCCCTGGAGAAGGCGATCCACTGGGACCGGCTGTTTTCCTTCCACCCGCCGTGGCTCCAGTCGCCGCGTCCCCGTGACAGGAAGGATGCGGCCGTTGCCGCCCGGGCACGCCGCTCCCGCTTGAACCCGGTCAAGATTCTTGACCGCTACGTGCTGCGGCGCATGCTACTGATCTTCTCCCTGGTGTTCTCCTCCCTGCTGCTGGTCTTCTACCTCGTCAACATATTGGAACAGATCGACAACCTCATCGAGAACGGGGTGCCGTTCATCTATGTCCTGAAGTACAACGTCTATGTCACCCCGGAGATCGCCACCATCATCCTGCCCATCGCCATCCTGACCGCCGTGCTGCTCACCTTCTCCCTGATGAGCAAGAACAACGAGGTGGTCGCCGTCCAGGTCAGCGGCATCAGCCTGCCACGCCTGGCCCTGCCGGCATTGTTCCTGGGCCTGTTCCTCTCGCTGGCCGTTTTTTTCATCCAGGAGAACGTCCTGCCCGAGGCCAACCGCCGTTCGGCGAGCGTGTTGGACGTGATCTATAACCGCAAGTCGGCCGTTGACGTGGAATTCGCCCGCAACTGGGTGCTGGGCCGGGACAACCGCGTTTATTTCTACGATTTCTACGAAAAGCACCGGAAGCGCTTCGTCCACTTCAACATCATCGACCTGGACGGGGAATTCCGCCTGCACCGGCGCCTGACCGCCCTCAGCGCCACCTGGCAGGGAGAACGGTCGCTGCTGCTGCGCGACGGCTTCAGCCGGGAGTTCCGCGACCAGCTGCCGGGAGCGATCCGCCCGTTCAAAAAAATGCGGCTGGATATCGCCGAGAACCGGAAGTTCTTCACGGAAAAGGTGCGCTTCACCGGAGCCATGAACAGCAGCGAGCTGCGGGACTACATCCGCTACCTGGAGGAAAAACGCAGCGATCCGCTGCGCTACCGCGCCCAGCTCTACAACAACTACGCCTTTCCCTTCTCCTCGCTGGTCATGGTCTTCATCGCCATCCCCTTCTCCTTCCTGATGGGCAACCGCGGCGCCCTGTTCGGTATCGGCATCGCCGTCGGCGTCTCCATGATCTACTGGGGCGCCCTGGGCATCTTCAGCGCCCTAGGGACGACCGGAGTGCTGTCGCCGCTGCCGGCCGCCTTCGCGCCGCTGGTCCTCTTCACGCTGGCCTCGGTCTACCTCTTTTTCAGGATCAAGACCTGAGCGCCTGTTTCCGCGGCGGAACGCCCCCCGGAGTTTCCAAGCGCCGGGGATTGTGATAGAATTCAATATCGGAATGCCCGGATCCCCCTATTACTCGAGGTGAAGCATGGAGAAGGAAGAAGCCAAGGCCAACCAGGACGCCCTGGAGCGGCGCGCCAAGCGCAAGCCGTCGCCGAAGCTGAACAAGCTGACTCTGGTCCCCCTATACTGCAAAGGCTGCGGCCTGTGCGTCCACATATGCCCCACCGGCACCCTGCAACTTTACGATGACCCCAAGAACAAGTACGGCACGTCGGTGAAGATCGACGCCCCCGACTACTGCATCGGCTGCCGCCTGTGCGAGCTGCAGTGCCCCGATTTCGCCATTTTCGTCAATTACGAGGACGGGAAGAAGGAAGGTGTGAAATGAGCGCGCGCAAGGTCCTGCAGGGCAACGTCATCATCGCCAAGGCGGCGCTGGCCGCCGGCTGCGACTTCTTCGCCGGCTACCCCATCACCCCTTCCTCGGAGATCGCCCAGTACATGTCGAAGGAGATGCCCAAGCTGGAGCGCACCTTCATCCAGATGGAGGACGAGATCGCCTCGCTGGGGGCCTGCATCGGCGCTTCGCTCGCCGGCCGCAAGACGATGACCGCCACCAGCGGCCCCGGCTTCTCCCTGATGCAGGAGCACATCGGCATGGCGGTCATGGCCGAGGTGCCGGTGGTCATCGTCAACGTCATGCGCGGCGGACCCTCGACCGGCATGCCCACCAAGCCGGCGCAAGCCGACATGATGCAGGCGCGCTGGGGCACCCACGGCGACCACCCGATCATCGCCCTCTACCCGGCCTTCGCCGAGGAGATGTTCAGCGAGACGGTGCGCGCCTTCAACCTGGCCGAAAAATACTGGAACCCGGTGATCCTGCTCTCCGACGAGGTGCTGGGCAAGGCGCACATGGACGTGGAGATACCCGAACCCGGGAGCTATGAGGTTTTCTGGGAGAAGCCCCGCCAGATCATCGACTTGAACATCTACGACCGCAATATCGGCGAGAACCCGCCGCGGGTCGACTTCTTCCACGGCTACCCGATCCATATCGACGGCCTGGAGCACGACGCGCACGGCTGGCCGTCGTTCGACGCCAAGACCGTGGACAAGATGCAGAAGCTGCGCATGGAGAAGATCTACCAGCACCTGGACGACATCATCCGCTACAAGGAGTACTTCCTGGACGACGCCGAGGTGCTGGTCTTCAGCTTCGGCATCTCGGCGCGCTCGGCGCTGCCCGCGGTCAAGGCGGCCCGCGAGCAGGGCATCAAGGCCGGGTTGTTCCAGGCGCTGACCGTATGGCCCTTCCCGCGCGCCGCCCTGCAGGAGCGCTTCAAGAAGACCAAGAAGGTGCTGACCGTGGAGATGAACATGGGCCAGATGAAATACGAGGTGGAGCGCATCGCCCCGCCCGGGGTGGAGAAGCAGACGCTGCTGCGCGCCAACGGCATGTCCTTCTCCCCCGACGAAGTGCTGAACGCCATCAAGGAGATGGTCAGATGAGAGACTACGAGAAATACATCCGCTACCGGACCTTCCCCACGCCCTGGTGCCCCGGCTGCGGCGACGGCGTCATCCTCAAATCGATCGCCATGGCGTTTGCCGAGCTGAATCTCGATCCCGACGACATCGTGGTGGTGGCCGGCATCGGCTGCTCCGGCCGCATGCCCACCTATTTCAATACCAACACCCTGCATACCACCCACGGCCGCGCCCTGACGTTTGCCACCGGCATCAAGCTGGCCAAGCCGGAAAAGCTGGTGGTGGTCATCTCCGGCGACGGCGATGCCACCGCCATCGGCGGCAACCACCTGATCCACGCCGCCCGGCGCAATATCGGCATCAAGATGATCCTGATCAACAACGGCATCTATGGCATGACCGGCGGCCAGGTGTCGCCGCTCACGCCGCCCACGTTCTTCACCGAGACCACCCCCTACGGCAACATCGAGCCGCATTTCCGGATCCGGTTGCTGCTGACCGCGGCCGAGGCATCCTTTGTCGCCCGCGAGACCGTGAACCGGCTGACGCAACTGAAGCAGGTGATCAAGAAGTCGTTCCAGCACAAGGGCTTTTCCGTGGTGGAGGTGATGAGCAACTGCCATGTCAACCTCGGGCGGCGCAACAAGATGAAGAGCCCGCTGGTCATGACCGAGTATATCAAGGACATCACCATGAGCATGGCCGATTTCGAAAAACTCACCCCCGAGGAGCAGGAAAGCAAATACCCGCTGGGAATTTTCGTGGAAAACACCAATCGGCTTGAATACACCGACCTCTACTACAACCACATCGTTCCCGTCGCCCAGGGGTCGGGCGCCAGGGGGGACAAATGAAGAAATTCGAGATACGCTACGGCGCGGTCGGCGGCCAGGGCATCATCACCGCCGGCGCCCTGCTGGTGGACATCGCCGTGGAGCTTGAGAACAAGTTCGCCAGCGAAAGCCCCACTTACACCGCCGCCGTGCGCGGCGGCCCGACCAAGGTCGACGCCATCATCTCCGACGAGCCGATCGAATTTCCCCATGCCACGGCCATCGACTTTTTCCTGTGCACCGACCAGCGCCCCTACGACATCTACAAGGAGCGCCTGAAGGACAACGCCATCGTCGTCGTCGATTCGCACCTGGTGCGCGAGCTGGGCGACACCCGGAACTGGACGGTCTACCCGGTGCCGATCATCAACGAGACCAAGGTGGGGGCGGGCAACGTGGTGCTGACCTCGGTGGTCAGCCTGGCCGTCACCCAGAAGCTGACCCAGGTGATCAGCTACGACCACATGGTGGAGCACATCAGGCACTGGGCCCCCAAGGGCACGGTGGAGATGAACCTGAAAGCCATCGAGGTCGGGATGAACCTGATCAAATAGGATGGCTTTCCCCGTTGTCGGCGAACAACTCGACCTGCTGCGCAAGGGCGCGCTGGAGATCATCAGCGAGGAGGACCTCGAGCGCAAGCTCGCCCGTTCGCTGAAGACGGGCAAACCCCTGCTGGTCAAGGCGGGTTTCGACCCCACGGCGCCGGACATCCACCTGGGGCACACGGTCCTCATCCGCAAGATGAAGCACTTCCAGGAGCTGGGGCACACCGTCGTTTTCCTCATCGGCGACTTCACCGGCCTGATCGGCGATCCCAGCGGCCGCAACAAGACGCGGCCGCCGCTTTCGCCCCAGGAGATCACGGCCAACGCCGAGACCTACAAGGAGCAGATCTTCAAGCTGCTCGACCCGCAAAAAACGGTGATCGATTTCAACTCGCGCTGGCTCGGCGTCCTGACGCCGGCGGAGATCATCCGGCTGACCGCCGCTTACACGGTGGCGCAGATCCTGGAGCGCGACGACTTCTCCAAGCGCTACAAGAACGGCGAGCCGATATCGGTCCACGAGCTGCTCTACCCGCTGATGCAGGGCTACGACTCGGTGGCCCTGCAGGCCGACGTCGAGCTGGGCGGCAGCGACCAGAAGTTCAACCTGCTGGTCGGCCGCGAGCTGCAGCGCAGCTACGGCCAGGAGCCGCAGGTGATCCTGACCATGCCGCTGCTCGAGGGACTGGACGGCGTGCAGAAGATGAGCAAGAGCCTGGGCAACTACGTCGGCATCCACGAGGCCCCGGCGGATATGTTCGGCAAGATCATGTCCATCAGCGACGAGCTGATGTTCCGCTACTACGAGCTGCTGACCGATGTTCCCGGGAAGAAACTCATCTTGATGAAACAAAGCGTCACGGATGGCAAACTGAATCCGATGGAGGCCAAGATCGAATTGGCCAAGTCGATCATTGCCGATTTCCATACCCAGGCCGCTGCCGATGCGGCCGAGGCCGGGTTCATCAAGGTCTTCCGCAACAAGGAGGCCCCCGCCGACGCCAAGGTGCTGGCGCTCGCCGCCGACGAGCCCCTGGTCGACTTCCTGGTGCGTCACAACGTCCTCGCCTCGCGCGGCGAGGTGAAGCGCGTCCACGCCCAGGGCGGCATCTACCTGGACAGCGAGCGCCCCGCGGAGATCACCGTCATGCTGCTGAAAGGCCGCTCTTATTCATTGAAGGTCGGCAAGAGAAAATTCTACCGGATCGAATCCCGCCCCTGAGATCGCAGCAACGGGGATCCGCTAGATCGTCGAAACGATGCGCCGCGCTTCCTTACTGACCCGCACGTGGGGGTCCCTCGTCAGCTTGAACAGCAGGTCCTTCACCTGCTCGCGTTCGAGCTTGGAGAGGGCGATCAGCAGCTGCAGCCGCACCTCGACGTTGGAGTCGGCCAGCAGCTCCTCGGCCTTGCCCAGCAGCAGGCGGCTGCGGCGGTTGCCCAGGACCTCGACGATGGCCGCCCGCGTGAACCAGATGGAGTGGCCGAGCTGGGCGAGCAGCTTGCCCTCGTCCAGTTGCGGGCGCCCGGAAAGTTCCTTGACCACCAGCTCGCGGACGCGGATGTTGTCCTCGGCCAGGAACGACAGCAGCAGGTCCTCGCCGGCCTGGCCCGTCTCGCTGACGATCAGCTTCACCGTCTGCAGCTTCTTCTCGTTGTTCTGGCGCTTGACCATCTCGCGCATTGGCACGAAGCCCAGGTCGCAGCTCCGGTCGCTCAATGCTTTCTTGCAGGCCATGATCACCGAGCTGTCGGGGTTCTCCAGGAAGCGCTTGTAGAAGACGCGGTCGCGGAATCTCAATTCGCGCAGGATCTTGAGGGCGCTGGCCAGGCACTTGGAGGAGCATTGGCCGCAGAGGGCGAACTCCTTGAGGAACTCGATGCGCTTCTCGCGCTCCAGGGATGCGAACTCTTCGCCCTTGAGATACTTCAGCTGGGCGGTGGGGGAGAGCTTCAGGAGTTCTTCGATCATGGCGCTCCTAGAGGTTTTCGAGGAGATGGCCCATCTTCTCCTTCTTGGTCCGCATGTAGCCCAGGTTGTCCTTGCCCGGCTCGATCTCCAGCGGCACGCGCTCGACGATCTCCAGGCCGTACCCGGCCAGGGCGATATACTTGGCCGGGTTGTTGGTGATCAGCCGCAGCTTCTTCAGCCCCAGGTGGCGCAGGATCTGCGCCCCGATGCCGTAGTCGCGCTGGTCGGCCTTGAAGCCCAGCTGGACGTTGGCCTGGATGGTGTCCAGCCCCTCCTCCTGCAGCTTGTAGGCCTTGATCTTGCTGGTCAGGCCGATGCCGCGCCCCTCCTGGTTCAGCAGGTAAAGAAGCACTCCGCGCCGCTCACGGCTGATCAGCTTCATGGCCGTCTGCAGCTGCGGGCCGCAGTCGCAGCGCAGCGAGCCGAAGGTGTCGCCGGTCAGGCACTGCGAATGGACGCGGGCCAGGACCGGTTCGTCGCCGCCCAGGTCGCCCCGGGTCAGGGCGATGTGGGTCTCCTGCTGGATGCGGTCGACGAAGGCCTTGATGGTAAAGTCGCCCCACTGGGTCGGCAGTTCGGCCTCCGAGACCAGTTCCACCAGCGAGTCGGTCTGCACCCGGTACTTGATGATCTCCTCGATGGTGATGACCGGGATGCCGAAGCGCGCCGAGAACGTTTCCAGGTCGGGCATGCGCGCCATGGTGCCGTCTTCCTTCATGATCTCGCAGATGACGCCGGCGGGGTTGAGGCCGGCGATGCGCGCCAGGTCGACCGAGGCCTCGGTCTGGCCGGTGCGCACCAGCACGCCGCCGTCCCGGGCGCGCAGCGGGAAGATGTGCCCCGGCCGCGACAGGTCCTCGGGGCGGGTTTTCGCGTCGATGAGGCAGCGGATGGTCTCGGCGCGGTCGAAGGCCGAGATGCCGGTGGTGGTGTTGCGGATGGCGTCGACCGACACGGTGAACGGCGTCTGGAAATGGGAGGTGTTGTCGTGGACCATCAGCGGCAGGTGGAGCTCGTCGCTGCGGCGCTCGGTCAGCGAGGCGCAGATCAGCCCCCGCGCCTCCCTGGCCATGAAGTTGATGCACTCCGGCGTGACCTTCTCGGCGGCGACCATCAGGTCGCCTTCGTTCTCGCGCTGCTCATCGTCGACGATGATGATCATCTTGCCCTGTTGAAGGGCCTTCACGGCTTCCGGAACGGTTATGGTCATTGATCGGGTCCTGTTGGATGGAGATTTCCACTAAAAACAGCTTGGCCGGCTTCCCAGGCGATCCAGCTTTGATTTTTCATGGGTCGCCTCATTATAGGGCAAACAGGAATGCAAGGCAAGGCGGGGCTGGCCGTCATTTTTCTTTTTTCCCCCTGCGCCTGCCGGGCGCCTCGCGCTCCCGGCATGCCCTGCCGCACCGCTCCCGTCTTTTTGACTTTTCCCCGGCGAATCCCTAGAATCACCTCAATGCCGCGAATGAAAATTGCCCTGGGAATGATGTGGCTGTGCCTGGCGCTGGCCGGCCAGGAAGTGGAAGACCTGGGGCTCAGCCCCGGGCAAATGGAAGACAAGCTGCTCCTGCTGGTCAACCGGGAAAGAAGCGGCCGGGGATTGGCCGAGCTGCGCTTCGATCCGCTGCTGCGCGACATGGCCCGCGCCCACAGCCGGAAAATGATGGACGAGAACAGGCTCGGCCATGATTTTCCCGGCTACGAAAAGCTGGATGAGCGCGCGGCCCGGGCCGGCGCGTATTTCAGCAAGGTCGGCGAGAACGTGGCCAAAAGCGAAACCTTCGTCGTCCGCTTTTTTCATGAGGCGCTGCTGGCCAGCCCGGAGCACCGGGAAAACATCCTGGACGGGGATTTCACCCACCTGGGGGTCGGGATCGGCAAAACCGGGGACACGTATTTTGTCACGCAGGAATTCGGCACTCTTTTCGAACCCCTTGCCCGGGAAGAAGCGGAACGTGAAATGGCAAGAAGGCTCAGCATCCGCTTCAACGGCAGGATGGCCCTGCCGGAGAGCACAGCGGACGAGATGCGGGAATTCTGCCGGCGTTCAGCGGCGCTGTTCCTGCAGGGCCAGCCTCAGCCGGCGATCCCGGAATCCTTTGGGTCGGCCGCCGTTCTCGACCTGAATTTCACCGACCTGGATGCCGGCATGCTCAAGATACTCGGGGAATTACAGGGGATGCGGCTGCTCCATTGGTCGCTGGGGATGACGTTCGGGCGCACGGCCCGCAACCCCGGCGGCACCTATGCCCTGTCCCTGCTGCTCTTCCCCGACCTGCGCGACGCCCCGGGCATGTCCGGCGCCATGGACGACTTCGTCTTCAGGGCCCTGAATGCCACCCGCGGCACAACAGCGGATTCCCGCCTGGCCAGACTGGCGACGGAGATCACCCGGGCGTATTACCGCTCGCCCGGCGATGTCCCGCAAAGCAAAGCCGACTACAAGTTCTTTTCGGTGTACCAGACCGGCGCCCTGCAGGTGGTACCCGAAGATATCGCGAAAATGATCGCCGGCAACGCCAATATCCGCTCCATCGGCATCGATGTTTTCTATCCCCTGGCCGAGGGGCTGCCGGGGAACTATTTCATCGTGGCCATCCTGGGCAACAAAAAACCGGGGAAATAGTCCGCGGTTGCCAGGGCAGAATTAATTGTTTTCCTCAAAGAGCGGACGGGAAGGACTTATAATGACTTGTCAAAATAAAACAGAATCGAGTTATTAATAAACTATGTAAAATTGAAGCGAGAGTACTATTTGTGTTTCTGAAAATTAAAAAGGTATTTGCCGATCTGGTCCAGCTCGATGTTGACGCGCTCGCCGACGCGGAGTAGCTTCAGGTTGGTGGTGGCCAGGGTCTGGGGGATGATCTCCACGGCGAACCAGGAAGCGTTGACCTCGGCCACGGTCAAACTGACGCCGTTCAAAGCTACTGAACCGCGCGCGACGATGAACTTGCGCCACTCGCGCTCGCGAATGGTGAAGGAAAAGCGCGAGTTGCCGTCGCTCTTGTTGATCGAGCGCAGGCGCGCCGTGCCGTCGATGTGGCCGCTGACCATGTGCCCGCCGAGGGGGGCGCTCAGGGTGAGCGGCAGCTCGATGTTCAGGAGCGAGCCCTTGGGGCGGTCCTGGAAATTGGCGAGCTTCAGGGTGGGCGCGGCCAGGTTGAAGCGCAGCAGGTCCTTTTCCCGACCGATCAGGGTCAGGCAGACGCCGTCGACGGCCACGGAGTCGCCCACGGCCAATGGCTTGTCCAGCGCGACCCGGACGGTCAGGACCGGGCGGTTCTTCTTCTCCAGCGAGACCAGGGTGGCGCTGGCGCCGATCAGTCCGGTGAACATTTTCTGTACCCCCTGAGGATGCTGCCGTCGGCGAACTCGCTGCAGTGGCAATCGACCAGTTCCAGCGCATCTTCGAGCCGGGCGACCCCGGAGGCGAAGATCTGGACCGAGTCGCGGCCGCCGACGATCTTGTTGGCAAAGAAAACGGCCATCTCGTCGAAGCGCCTCTCGCGGACAAACGAATCGAGCACCTGCCCGCCCCCTTCCACCAGCAGCGAGGCGATGCCCAGCCTGGACAGTTCGCGCAAGACGTCGGCCAGCAACAGGCCGTGGCGGTCGTGGCCCACAAAAAAATGGAGCGGGACCTTTTTTTTCCGGTTCCTGGCGGCGCGCGAGCTGAAGATGACCAGTGGAAAGCGCTCCTGTTCCCTGAAGATATTCAGGCGCCGGGAAAGCGAGTTGCTGGAATCAAGAACCACGCGATACAGGGTTTTCCCCTCCCAGCCCGGCTCGCGCAGGGTCAGGCGCGGGTTGTCGGCCACGATGTTGCCGCGGCCGGCGAGAATGGCGGAAAACTCGCCGCGCAGGCTGTGCGAATAGCGCCGCCCCTCCGTTGAGGTGACCCAGCGCGAATGGCCGGCATCGTCGGTGAGCTTGCCGTCTAGGGAAATGCCGGCGTGCAGGGCCACGTAGGGCCGGCCGGTGCGCATGAACGAGAGGTAATGGCGGTTGATGCGCTCGGCCTGCTCCCGGCAGAGGCCGATGCGGGTTTCGATGCCAACGGCCCGAAGCCTGGCGAATCCCGAGCCGTTGACCAGCGGGTTGGGATCGACCATGGCCGCGACCACCCGCCTGACTTTTTTGGCGATGATCAGGTCGACGCAGGGCGGGGTCTTGCCGAAGTGACCGCAGGGCTCCAGGGTCAGGTAGAGCGTGGCGCCGGCGACGGCCAGATCCTGCAGCGCCATGCATTCGGCGTGAGCCTCCCCGAAGCGGCGGTGGAAGCCGGCGGCCAGCAGCCTTCCGTCCTTGACGGCCACGGCGCCGACCATGGGGTTGGGCTCGGTAAGGCCCAGGCCGCGGCCACTCAGCTGCAGGGCGATCTTCATGAATTTCAGGTCCTCGGCCGTCCAGCCGGAGTCGCCCTCGTGCGTATGGCTCATCGTCCCAGCAGCGAGGACACGAACTCGTTGGCGGAGAATTCCCACAGGTCGGCCTGCGTCTCCCCGGTGCCGACGAAAAAGACCGGCAGCTTCATCCCGGCGGCGATGCTGACGATCGTGCCGCCCTTGGCCGTGCCGTCCAGCTTGGCCAGGACCAGGCCGTTGATCCCCGAGAATTCCCGGAACTTCTCCGCCTGCACCAGGGCGTTCTGGCCGGTGGAGGCGTCGAGGACCAGCCAGGTCTCCGCCGGCTGGCCGGGGGCGATCTTGGCGATGATGCGCGTGAGCTTTTCCAGCTCGCGCATCAGGTTCTCCTTGCTCTGCATGCGACCGGCGGTGTCGATGACCAGTAAATCATGGTCGCCGGCCCGCCAGGACTGCATGGCGTTGAAAACGACCGAGCCGGGATCGGCGCCGCGCTCGCCGCCGACGACCGGAATGCCCAGCTTTTCCCCCCACAGGGAGAGCTGGGTGGAACCGGCGGCGCGGAAGGTGTCGGCGGCGGCCAGCAGGACGCGGCGGCCCTGCTCCCGGAAATAATGAGCCAGCTTGGCGGCACTGGTCGTCTTGCCGCTGCCGTTGACCCCGACCAGCATCAGGACGTTCTTTCCGGCAGGGTCCAGGGGGCGGCGCGGAGCCGGGAAGAGGTTCAGGAGCTCGCGGCGCAGGATCTCGACGCATGCTTCCATGGCGTCTCCGCCGCCGGCCTTGCCGGCAACGGCGCGGGTGAGGCGCTCGACCACCGGCAGGGAGATGTCGGCCAGGAGCAGCTGCTCCTCCAGCTCGGCCAGCGCCTCCTCCCGGCTTCTGCCGGGGGCGAAAAGCGCCGCCAGCTTGTCCTGAAACTTGCCGCGGAACAGGTCCTTGAACGCCATGGCCGCATTATAGCGGAAGCGCGGGCCCTTTACCAGGCCTAGAAGAAGCCCACCACCATGCCGACCAGGCCGGCGATGGTGTTGGTCCAGACGTCGTTGGCGTCGACCACCCGGCCGCGGATGAATACCTGGATCAGCTCGAAGGCGAAGGCAGAGGCGAAGAGCAGAAAAAAGGGGAGCGGGGAGGAACCCCGCCTGTTCTCCTTGACCAGCAGGATGCCCAGGATGAAAAATTCGGTGATATGCAGGAAATTGGAAAAGAAAACCTGGTTAAGGAATAGGCGTTGCTGGAACAGGAAATAGAAGACGACGGCGGCCGCCAGCAGGATGGCGGCGTGGTCCAGGACCTTGCCGCTGCGGGCCGCCCTGAAAAAAGCCAGGAGAAAAAAAGCGGCCAGGATGCCCAGCATAAGGTAGCTGACGAAATGAAAGCCGCGGATGCCCAGCAGCGCGTTCCTGACCTGCAGGTGGAAAGGGGAGGTGGCCAGCAGGAGGAGGATGTAGAGCAGGGACAGCTTGAATTTCTTCAACGAGGCTCTTTTTCCCGCTCGCGCAGCATGGGCGAGGACTTCTCAAGGATCTTGTCCTTTATTTCCGCGAACAGCTTGCGGTCCTCCTCGAACAGCTTGCGCACGGACTCCTTGCCCTGGCCCAGGCGGTTGTCGTTGTAGGAGTACCAGGCGCCGGTCTTGCTGATGATGCCGTAGAGCACGCCCAGTTCGATCAGGTCGCTTTCCTTGGAAAATCCCTTGCCGTAGTACAGGTCGACCTCGACGTCCTTGAAAGGCGGGGCCATCTTGTTCTTGACGATCTTGATGCGCACGCGGCCGCCGACGATGTCGGTGCCTTCCTTGATGGCCATGATGCGCTTGACCTCGATGCGCATGGAGCTGTAGAACTTCAGCGCCCGGCCGCCGGTGGTGACCTCGGGATTGCCGACGAACATGCCGATCTTCTCGCGCAGCTGGTTGAGGAAGATGAATGTGGTCTTGGAGCGCGCGACGATGG
>DCVB01000008.1 GCA_002327965.1 Candidatus Aminicenantes bacterium UBA2199
TTCGGCGGCTTCGGCAACAACTGGGTCGACCACCAGGCCAGCAAGCGCTACCGCGAATACTACGGGTTCCCGGGCCTGGAGCTGAACGAGGCGTGCGGGCGGAACTTCGCCAAACTGACGCTGGAATGGAACCTGCCGCCGCTCTTCTTCCGCCGGCTCGGCTTCCCCTTCTTTTACGCCAACTGGATCAGCACTTCGCTGTTTTCCGGCGGCTTGCTTACCGATCTTGACCGGCAGTCCATCCGGCGCCGCTGGCTGAATGCCGGCGTGCAGGCCGACATCCGCCTGATCGCCCTCTCCCACCACCAGCTGACCCTGTCACTGGGCTATGCCCGGGCCTTTGCTGAAGGGGCCGACACGGCCGACGAGTGGATGGTTTCGCTAAAGATCTGACCATGGGAGACCTACTGCTGCGCGTCAGCCTGGCTTTTTTGCCTGTGCTGACTTTCGCGGCCATCCTGTATGCTTTCGACAACTTTCGCCTCGTCAATCCACGCCTCGTGCTCGAGGCGCTGCTCGCCGGCGCCGGCGCCGCCCTGATTTGCCTGCTCTTGAACCGCTGGCTGCTGGACGGGACGGGCCTGAGCGCCCCGGCCTACGCCCGCTACCTGGCCCCTCCCGTCGAGGAGGCTGCCAAGGCCCTGTATCTTTTCCTGCTGCTGCGCGGGCGCCGCCTGGGCTTTCTGGTCGACGCGGCCATTGTCGGCTTTGCGGTCGGCGCCGGCTTCGCCCTCTTCGAGAACGTTTATTTCCTCCGCACCCTCCACGACCACGCCCCCCTGCTCTGGACCATCCGCGGCTTCGGCACGGCGGTCATGCACGGCGGCACCGTCGCCCTGGTCGGCATCTTGGCCAAGAGCAGGTCCGAGCGGCGGCAGAGGGAGCGCGCCGTCGACATCCTGCCCGGCCTGGCCGCTGCCGTGCTGATCCATTCGCTGTTCAACCAATTTTCCCTGCGCGGCCAGCTCCTGACCTCGGTCGGTTTCCTGTTCGCACTGCCGTTGACGATCCTCCTGGTCTACCGCCGCAGCGAGCTTTCCCTGCGCCGCTGGCTGGAGACGGGATTCGGCGGCGACCTCGAGCTGCTGGAGGTGATCCGCAGCGGCCAGGTGCTGGGCTCCAACATCGGCCGCTACCTGCAGTCGCTGCGGGACCGGCTGCCGGGCTACGCCCTGGTCGACATGCTCTGCGCCCTGCGCCTGCATGTCGAGCTGTCGATCAAGGCCAAGGCCGTCCTGCTGCTGCAGGAGCAGGAGATCCCGGTTCCGGCCGACCCCGGGGTGGGGGAGAAGTTCCGCGAGCTCGAGGCGCTGCGCCGCAGCATCGGCCCCCTCGGCTGGCGACTGCTGGTCCCGCTTTTGCATTCCAGCCCCCGCGAGCTCTGGCAGCTGCGCATGCTGCGCGACCGCTCGGCAGTGTGAGCGAGATCGCATCCGGGTCCGGGTTTCAAGCGCAGTTCTCCCGGTTCAAAATAATAACGAAAAACCTTCGGCAAAGGCCGGTTTTGCGGTATAATAGCCACTCGGAAACCATATGATCGAAAAACTGAAGGAAATCATCCGCCACCGCGAGCTGATCTACACATTGGTCTCGCGCGAGCTGAAAGCGCGCTACCGCGGCACCGTGCTCGGCTTTTTCTGGAGCCTGATCAACCCGCTGCTGCTGATGGCGGTCTACACCGTGGTCTTCGGCTTCATCATCGGCGGCGCCCGCGCCCCCGGCTTCGAGGGCAACAAGTGGATGTACGCCCTGTTCCTGTTCAACGGCATCCTGCCCTGGACCTGGTTCTCCTCCTCGCTGCTGGAGTCGGCCAACGTCCTGACGGTGCAGGGGGCGCTGATCAAGAAGATCAAGTTCCCGGTCGAAGTGCTGCCGATCATGGTGGTGACCACCAACATGGTCCACTTCATCCTCGGCCTGCCGGTGCTGGTCGCCTTTTTCCTGATCTTCGGCAAGCCGCTCACCGCCTGGGTGCTGTTCCTGCCCGTCAGCTTGCTGGCGCAGTACATCTTCACCATGGGGTTGTGCTTCCTGGTCTCGGCGCTGACCGTGCACTTCAAGGACATCAAGGACATCCTCGCCAACCTGATCACCCTGTGGTTCTTCGCCACGCCCATCATCTACCCCTACGATTCAGTGCCCAGGGCGCTGCAGGTCGTCCTCAACTTCAATCCCATGACCCACATCATCGAGTCGTACCATTATTCCTTCTTCATGGGCTCGCTGCCGCACTACAAGCGCTTCTTGGTCACCATCCTGGTCGGGCTGGTTTTCTTTTACCTGGGCTACCTGCTTTTCGACCGGCTGCGCGACACCTACGTGGAAGAGGTCTGACGTGGAAGCCGTGCAGGTCCGCGACGTCTTCAAGTTCTACAAGAAGCACGCCGACAGCCACAAGTTCCTGACCATCAAGAGCGCCCTGGTCAACAAGACCCTTTTCGGCGACCTGGAGGCCGGCGAGCGCTTCGAGGCGCTGCGCGGCGTCACCTTCGACCTCGAGGCGGGCAAGACCCTGGGCATCATCGGCGAAAACGGCTCGGGAAAAAGCACCATGCTGAAGATCCTGGCCGGCATCAGCCGTCCCACCGCCGGGGAGGTGGTGACGCAGGGCCGCATCTCGGCGCTGATCGAGCTCGGCGCCGGCTTCCACCCCGAGATCTCGGGGCGCGAGAACATCTTCATCAACGGCGTCATCCTGGGGCTGACCCGTAAGCAGATCCTGGAGAAGTACGAAGAGATCGTCCGCTTCGCCGAGCTCGAGGAGTTCATCGACAACCCGGTCAAGAGCTATTCCTCGGGCATGTTCATGCGCCTGGGCTTCTCCATCGCCATCAACGTCAACCCCGACATCCTGCTCATCGACGAGGTGCTGGCCGTCGGCGACGCCTCGTTCGTCCCCAAGTGCCTGGACAAGATCAACGAGTTCCGCCGCCACGGCAAGACCATCATCTTCGTCTCCCACGACCTGGCGACCGTCGAAAGGATCTGCGATGATGTCATCTGGATCAGGAAGGGCAAAATCGAGATGCGCGGCTACCCCAAGCGCGTGACCGACGCCTACCTGGAATACGTGGGCAAGAAGGACGAAAAGAAGTCGCTGGCCCAGCACGGCGAAGAGGAGCAGGAGGCGGTCCGCGAGCGCGAGAAGCGCTGGGGCAGCCGCGAGGTCGAGATCGCCAACGTGCGCATGTTCGACGCCGCCAACAGGGAAAAGTACATCTACCAGGCCGACGAGCCGCTGGCCATCGAGTTCGACGTCGCGGCCGCCGTCGAGCAGGACGATTTCGTCTTCGGCATCGGTGTCTTCAACAGCGAGGGCATCCAGGTCTACGGCTCCAACACCCTGCTGGAGAACCTGGTTTCCCGGTCGCTCGCCGGCAGCGGCAAGGTGCGCCTGGAGATCCCGGCGCTGGGCCTGGTCAATGGCACCTATTTCCTCGACATCGCCGCCCACAAGCGCGACGGCTATCCCTTCGACTACCACCATTTCCAGTACACCTTCCGGGTCACCTCCAGCCACCGCGACGTGGGCATCGCCCGCATCCCGCACCGCTGGCAGTTCTCCGGCGGCATCGGCTTCAAAAAAGATGAAAATCCATGAGGACCGTCTCGCCCTCGCCCGCGTGCTCGCGGAGCTAAAGGGCCAGAAGGTCGTATTCACCAACGGCGTCTTCGATCTGCTCCATCCCGGGCATGTCGAGCTGCTGGAAACCGCCCGTGCCCAGGGCGACCTGCTGGTGGTCGGCGTCAACGACGACGCCTCGGTGCGACGGCTGAAGGGAGAGAAGCGGCCGATATTCCCGCTGGCCGAGAGGATGGAGGTTCTGGCCGCCCTGGAGTGCGTCGATTACATCGTGCCGTTTTCCGAGGACACCCCTTTGGAACTCATCTGCGCCCTGGATCGCATCGACGTGCTGGTCAAGGGGGGCGACTACACCCCGGAGCAGGTCGTCGGCCGAGCCGAAGTCGAAGCGCGGGGCGGCAAGCTCGTCATCTTCAAGCTGTCGGGGAACTATTCCAGCTCGGGGCTGATCGAGAAGATCGTCAGGAACTTCTAGGCCGCCGTCCTTTTCTTTTTCGCGACCTTGACCGCCGCGTAGAAAACGATCAGCAGCAGCGCCGCCCCGGCCAGCCAGGCGGCATGGCGCACCTGGCCGTGGAAGTGCCTCTGCTTCCAGGCCGTGATCAGCAGCGCCGCCAGCAGCAGGTTGAAGCAGGAGTCGTTCTCCTTGAAGAGGATCTTTTTCCAGGCGAATGATCCCGATGGCGGCGCCCAAGCCGAGAAGCGCGGCAGCCAGCGCCGGACCAGATCGCGATATTCCTCATAGGCCCGGCCGTGCCGTTCCCGTAGAAACGATTCCTCGGCCAGCACGATGAAATGATACTGCAGGAAGAGAAAAACGACGAACAGCGCCAGAGCGGACGGATTGGCGAATGCGGCCAGCAGCCCGGCGAAGATCAGCAGGTTGCCCCAGTAGAGGGGATTGCGCACCAGCGAGTAAAGGCCCGTCGTGTTCAGGCTGTCGGCCTTGAGGAAGCTCTCGCGCCCCGAGGTGCCGTGGTGGGCGAAGCCGACGCTGGCGATACGCACGCCCTCGCCCAGGAAGGCGACGGCCAACCCGGCGAAGGTCCAGAACAGGGACGGGGAAAGGGGCTTGAAGAAAATAAAAGTGAGCAGGATGAGGGGCAGGGGAGTGAAGCTGCGGAACTTGAACAGGAATTTACCCAGGCGCAACGGCCATTTTTGCATGGCTCCAATTTAACGTGAATGGCAGAGCCTGTCAAGCGGAAAGGGTATGACTGGAAGTAAGTCCGACGTTCGAAGTTCGAGGTTCGAGGTTCGAAGTTGAAGAAAGAAAAAATCTTGAAATGATATTCCAGAAATGAATGGCCCTGAATCAAAGATTATTTTTATGGTTAAGTGAATGGCTTTTTTAACGTCGAACAACGAACATCGAACCTTCTTGACTATGGCTGATTGGGGTGATAAAAGAGAAAATCAAAGTGGTTGAAGTAACAAGCCAATGGAACAAATAGCCCTGGTCATTTTCCTGGTCACCTATGCCGGGGTGGCCCTCGGCGGCATCCCCGGGCTGGCCCTGGATCGCACCGGCATCGCCCTGCTCGGCGCCATCGCCATGGTCGCGGCCAAGGTCCTGACCACCGGCCAGGCCTTCGACGCCATCGACACGCCGACCATCCTGCTGCTGTATGCGCTGATGGTCATCTCGGCCCAGTTCAAGCTCAGCGGCTTCTATACACGGGTGGCGGTGGGACTGACCCGGCTGCTGGCGTGGCCGCGCCTGTTCCTGGCGGCGATAATGGCTGCCTCGGCGCTGCTGTCGGCCTTTTTGACCAATGACATCATCTGCCTGGTCTTCACCCCCATCCTGTGCGCCGCCATCCTGGAAGCGCGGCTGAACCCGGTGCCGTTCCTGATCGCCCTGGCCGTCGCCAGCAACATCGGCTCGGCCGCCACCATCATCGGCAACCCGCAGAACATGCTGCTGGGGCAGGTGGGCAGGATCGATTTCCTTTATTTCACCCGCTCCTGCCTGGTGCCGGTCCTGGTTTCCCTGGCCGGGGCCTATGCCGTCATGCTCTGGCTCTATCGCCGGCAATTGCCGCCGCGGCACGATCCCGGCCGTCCCCGCGAGCGCTCGACCGCCCCTTTCAGCCGCCACCAGACCGCCAAGGGGCTGCTGGTCGTCCTGGTCCTCATCGTCCTGTTCCTGACGAAGCTTCCCCGCGAGCTCTCGGCCATTGCGCTGGCCGGCATCCTCCTCTGCAGCCGGCGCATGAAGACCCGTTCCCTCCTCGGCCTGGTCGACTGGCACCTGATCACCCTGTTCTGCGCCCTGTTCATCGTCATGGCCGGAATCGCGGCGGTGAAGCTGCCCCAGAACCTGATGGCCGGACTGGCCATGCAGGGCTTGTCGCTGGACCGCGCCTGGCACCTCACCGGGCTGGCGGCCCTGCTCAGCAACCTGGTGAGCAACGTGCCGGCGGTCATGCTGCTGCTGAAGTTCCTCGACCCGCTGCAGCCGCTGCAGTGGGTGGTCAGCGCGCTGGCCAGCACGTTTGCCGGCAACCTGATCACCATCGGCAGCATCGCCAACCTGATCGTCATCGAAGGCGCCCGCGAATACGGGGTCGTTATCCGCTTCGGGGAGCACGCCCGGGCGGGGATACCTATTACCATATTTTCCTTGATGACTGTGATTGTTTGGCTGGGGTGAGCTTGGCGTAGGACGTAAGGTGCAGGGCGGAAGGGAAGAAAAATACAAGATCGATAAAAAAACAAGTAGTGAGTAGTTAGTAGATAGTAGTTGGTAGAAAAAAATGAATACGAGTAGCTGTTCTTATGATAGATAAGGAAATTTACTTGCTACTGACTACTGTCTGCTGTCTACTGACTGCTTTTGCCTTTATATAACCACACTCATATAATTTTGATAAATTAAATATTAAGCGGTTGACAAGTGAGAATTATTGTTTTATACTAATTTTACAGAAAATAAACCAGATTAAGGAGGTTTATAATGAATTTACAACCTTTGGATGACCGGGTTCTGGTCGAACCGATCGATGAAGAGGAAAAAGTCGGCTCACTTGTCATTCCCGACACGGCCAAGGAAAAACCCATGATGGGTATTGTCAAAGCCATCGGCTATGACTTCAAGCTCAAACAGGGGAAACCGCTCAAGGAACTGATGAAAGTGGGGGACAAGGTGTTGTTCGGTAAATACGCTGGCCAGGAAATCAAGATCAGTGGCAAGAAGCATTTGATCATTGAGCGGGAACATTTGCTGGCCGTGGTCAAGTAAAGCTAAGGAAATAGGAGGAATGAATGGCTAAAGAAATCATTTTGGGCGAAGAAGCCAGGAAGAAGCTCCTGAACGGAGTCAACCAGCTGGCGGATACGGTCAAGGCGACGCTGGGCCCGCGCGGGCGCAACATCGTCCTGGAAAAGAAGTTCGGCTCGCCGACCATCACCAAGGACGGCGTCACCGTGGCCAAGGAGATCGACCTGAAGGATCCCCTGGAGAACATGGGCGCGCAGATGGTGAAGGAAGTGGCGTCCAAGACCTCGGACATCGCCGGCGACGGCACCACCACCGCCACCGTGCTCACCCAGGCGATCGTCCGCGAGGGTGCGAAGAACGTGGCCGCCGGCATGAACCCGATGGACCTGAAGCGCGGCGTCGACATGGCCGTG
>DCVB01000051.1 GCA_002327965.1 Candidatus Aminicenantes bacterium UBA2199
CCGAAGCCGTCATCACGGTGCCGGCCTACTTCAACGACAGCCAGCGCCAGGCGACCAAGGACGCCGGCCGCATCGCCGGCCTGGGAGTCAAGCGCATCATCAACGAGCCGACGGCGGCCTCGCTGGCCTACTCCATCGACCTGAAACGAAAGGCCAAGCTCATCGTCTACGACTTCGGCGGCGGCACCATCGACATCTCGGTGCTCGATGTGCAGAACGGCATCATCAAGGTGCTGGCCACCGCCGGCAACACCCACCTGGGCGGCAACAGCTTCGACATCGCCCTGACCCAGAAGCTGACCCGCGAGTTCGCCAACGAGCACCGCATCGACCTGTCCCGCGACAGGGCGGCGCTGCAGCGCATCCGCGAGGCGGCGGAGAACGCCAAGATCGAGCTGTCGGCCGTCGATGAATGCGAGATCAACCTGCCGTTCATCGCCGAGTCAGAGGACGGCCCGGTGCACCTGATCAAGTACCTGCGCCGCAGCGAGTTCGAGAACCTGATCAAGAAGGATGTCGAATCGACCCTGGAGATCTGCGCCCGGGCCCTGCAAAACGCCAGCCTGCACATCGACGACATCGACGAATTCCTGCTGGTTGGCGGTTCGACGCGTATCCCCTTCGTCCAACAGAAGGTCAAGGAATTTTTCAAGCGCGAGCCCAATCGCAAGGTCAATCCCGACGAGATCGTGGCCATGGGCGCCGCGGCGCAGGGTTCCATCATCAAGGGCGAGAGCAAGGACATCCTGCTGCTCGACGTCACGCCGCTGGCCCTGGGCGTCAAGACTTTCGGCGGCGCCTTCACCCGCATCATCAACGCCAACACCACCATCCCCACCAGCCGCAGCCTGGTTTTCTCCACCGCCGAGGACAACCAGTCCGAGGTCGACATCGAGGTCTACCAGGGCGAGCGCGAGATCGCCGAGGAAAACAAGCTGCTGGGCAAGTTCACCCTGCTGGACATCAAGCGCGCGCCGCGCGGAGTCCCGCGCATCGAGGTCACGTTCAGCATCAACATCAACGGCATCATGAACGTCATGGCCATGGATCTCTCCACCAAGAACAAAAAGGAGGTCCTGATCTCGCAATCGGGCCTGCTGAGCAAGGAAGAGGTGGAAAAACTGCGGGAGGAAGCCAAGAAACTGTCGGAGATCGACCTGAAGAAGCGCGAGCGCATCCACAAGAAGAACAAGGTTATCAACCAGATCTATTCGCTCAACCAGCTGAGCCGGGGCAGCAATCTGCCCCAGGAGATGAAAGCCGAGATCGCCGCCTTGGTCCGCGAGGCCGAGAGGGAGGTCGAGAAGGAGGACCTGCCCAGCCTGGACGCACTGGAAGCCAAGATGAACGAACTCTGGAAAAAGGCCAGCGCCATGACCGACGGCGTCGAGAAACCGCCGACCCGGATCGATACCAGCGCCGCACCCGCGCCGGCAGGCACCGGGCCCGAGCTGGGTAAAAAGGAAGACACCAAGCCGCTGAAGATCAGCTTCTGACCGGCGGCCTCGCCCGCCCACCGGGATTTTTTCCCCGCCGCGGTTTTGTGCTATAATTCATCCTGGCAGCGGCATTCATCAGGAGCGCATTGATGGAAAAATTCTACCTGACCACGCCGATCTACTATGTAAACGATGTCCCGCACATCGGCCATGCCTACACGACCATCCTGGCCGACGTCATCAAGCGCTACAAGCAACTGCGGGGCTTCCGCGTCTTTTTCCTGACCGGCACCGACGAGCATGGCCAGAAGATCGAGCGCAGCGCCGCCAAACAGGGCCTGACTCCCAAACAGCTTTCCGACGCCATGGTGGAGCACTTCCAGAAGCTGTGGGCCACACTGCGCATCGAGTACGACGCCTTCATTCGCACCACGGACGACATCCATGTCCGGGGGGTGCAGAAGATCTTCTCCCGCGTCATGGAGAAGGGCGACATCTACCTGGGCGACTACTCGGGGCATTACTGTATTTCCTGCGAGAACTTCATCCCCGACAGCGTCGAGGAAACTCCCGAGGGCAAGCGCACCTGCCCCGACTGCGGCCGCCCCACCGACAACCGGGTGGGCGAAAAATGCTATTTTTTCCGTTTGTCGGCCTACGGCGACAGGCTGCTCAAATTCTTCGAGGAAAACCCGGAGTTCGTCACCCCGCGCTCGCGCATGAACGAGGTGGTGTCGTTTGTCAAGATGGGTCTGCGCGACCTGAGCGTCACCCGCTCCACCGTCAAGTGGGGGGTACCGGTTCCGGGGGATCCCGGGCAGACCGTCTATGTCTGGTTTGACGCCCTGTCCAACTACATCACCGCCATCGACTTCCTGGACGAGGGAGAGCGCTTCCGCGAGTTCTGGCCCGCCGACCTGCACATCATGGCCAAGGACATCCTCAAGTACCACGCCGTTTACTGGCCCGCCTTCCTGATGGCCGCCGGCCTGCCCCTGCCCAGGAAGGAGCTGATCCACGGCTGGTGGCTCAAGGACGAAAGAAAGATGTCCAAATCGAGCGGCAATGTCCTTGACCCCCATATCCTGCTCAAGCACTTCAGCCCCGATGCCATCCGCTACTTCCTGATGCGCGAGGCCTCCATCGGCGCCGACGGCAACTTTTCCCACGAGGGATTCATCAACCGTGTCAACACCGACCTGACCAACGACTGGGCCAACCTGGTGTCGCGCACCACCGGCATGATCGAAAAGTACTTCGCCAACTCGTTCCAGGGCGGCGGGCTCTACACGGAAAAGGAAAAGGAGATCGCGGCAGGATATCGGCGTCTGGAAAAGGCGGTACTGGAACTCTTTGACCAATACCAGTTCAACCGCGGCCTGGAGATGATCTTCGAATACGTGAACCGCTTGAACCGCTACATCGTCGAGACCCAACCCTGGAACCTGGCCAAGGACGAGGCGAACCGGCCGCACCTGGCCGGCGTGCTGAAGACCCTGTGCCGGGCGATCGCGAGCGTCAACACCCTGCTCTCGCCCATCCTGACCGATACATCCGCCACGGTGCGCCTCATCTTCGCTTCACCGGATCCGGGTCTCGGCTGGAAGGAGCTGCCCGAGGAATTTAGCATCGGCCAGGGGACGCAGCTCTTCCCGCGCGTCGACAGCAAGGCGTTTTTTGCCGAAGCCGAGGCATCGCCCACGAGGGCCGCCGCGGCCACTTCAGCCAAAGGAGCAACCATGCAGGAAACAAGGATCCCGGATGCCAACATTCCACCCCAGGCGGCCGCCGCCGCGCCGTCGGCGGAAAGCCATGCGGTCTCGCAGGCGGGAACGGCCGCCACCGAGGGACTGATCGAGATCACCGACTTCAGGAAAGTGCAGATGATCGTGGCCAAGGTGCTGGCCGCCGAGAAGGTGGAGAAAGCCGACAAGCTGCTCAAGCTGCAGGTCGACACCGGCTCGGACACCCGCACCCTGGTCGCCGGCATCGCCCTTTATTACAAGCCCGAGGAGTTGGTGGGCCGCCGGATCATCATCGTCAAGAACCTCAAGCCGGCCAAGCTGCGCGGCATTCTCTCCCAAGGGATGATCCTGGCCGCCTCCGACGCCGACAACCGCCCCTATATCCCCATCCTGCCCGAAGAGACCCCAATTGGAGCAATTTTAAAGTAGAAGAGGTAGAAGGGTAGATGGGTTGAAGGGTAGATGGGGAAAAGCGGCAACGGCACTGACAGCGATCTCTTTTCCAGCAGAAGGATAGAATTGCAATCAGGGCAACAGCTCTGAAAACGAACCAGGGCATTTTTTCTTCCCCCATCGACTCATTTACCCATCTACTCATCTACCTGACTCATTGCCTTCCGCAGCGAGCGGCGCTACAATCATGCCATGAAAAAACTCCTTTTCCTTTCAATCATCGCCTTGGCTCTTCGGGCCCAAGCCCAGGATATCCGCCCGGTGCGCGACGACGTCGGCTTCTGCTGGCAGCGGCCGCAGATGGAACGGCTGATGGCCCTGCTGGCGGTGAACGAGCCCGAGCCGCCGCCCATGAACGGCGTGGTCGCCGCCATTTCTCCCCACGACGACTACCTCTACGCCGGCCGGGTCTATTACCCTCTGTTCAAGAACCTGCGGGCGAAGGAGGCCGTCATCTTCGGCGTCACCCACGGCGCGGTGCGCAAGGAGATCGGTGACCCGCAGGGGATCCTGATCCTGGACGAATACGCCTCCTGGGCGGGGTTGGGGGTCACGGTCGCCGTCTCGCCGCTGCGCGAGCGTCTGAAGCTGGGGCTGGCCAGGGACGATTTCATCGTCAGCAACAGGGCCCATTCCCTGGAGCATTCGATCGAGGCCCTGGTGCCATGGCTGCAATTCGCCAACCCCGGCATCCGCATCACGCCGATCATGGTGACGGCCATGCCCTATGATAGAATGGAGGAGTTGTCCGGTCGGCTGGCCGGGATTTTGTCGGCATACGTGGAGGAAAACCATCTCCAACCCGGCCGGGACATTGTTTTTCTCGTATCGGCCGACGCCAATCACTATGGCCGTGACTTCGACAACGCCCCCTATGGCGAAGACGAACAGGCCCATGCCCGTGGGACCAGCGCGGACCGGCGCATCGCCGCCGAGCTCGTTGAAGGAACGCTGAGCGGCGAAAAAATCGCGAAGCTGGCGCGCGAACTCTGGGGCGGCACCCACCTCGATCCCGGAAACTACTACTGGTGCGGCAAATACGACATCCCCTTCGGATTGCTGGCCATCCTCAGGACCGTTCGGGATACGACCGGGTGCAACCTTCGGGGAGAACTGCTCGTCTGTTCCGACACCTACAGCGAAGGGGTCCTGCCCATGCGCCGCCCGGGCTTCGGCATCACCGCTCCATTTTCACCCAAGCATTGGGTGGGATTCTTTTCGGCCGCATTTTGGCTGCAATGAGACACGGAGTGAACTTTTCGCCCGCTTTTTCGTTCATTAAAACAGGAGCACAGCCATGAACCAAGCACGCACCTTTTTCGGGCTTCTGATCATGATCTTCATCGCCGTCCCGGTCCTCTTCGGCATCATCTGGGCCGTGGGCATCACCCAAGCCTTCGTCTCGGAGGAGACCCTGACTGAGCTGCCCGGCGAGATCATCGCCGAGATCCCCGAGCTGCTGGACGGCATGATGCTGGCGGCGCGCGATGAGGATTCCGACATGGATTACGACACCCGAGCCTGGTTGAACGCCATGGCCGCCGCCGGAACCACCCCGAAGCAGCTGCTGCGGGAGACGGGGCTCGATGACTGGCTGGAAAAGGAACTGAGCGGATCGCTCGCCTCGCTGGGCAGAATCATGAACGGCAAAAGCGCGGAGCGCTCCGTCTGGCTGGACATGAAGCCCTTGAAAGCGGCCTTCAGCCATCCGGCCATGGAAAGCTGGCTCCAGCGCATGCTGGAAAACCTGCCCCCTTGTTCGGCGGGCGAAACGGAAGCCTGGGCGCGGGCCCTGGCCAGCGAAGGCAGTTATGGCTCGATTCCGCCCTGCCGTCCCGGGGAGGTCCAGGCGGGCACCGTGGCCGCGTTCATCCGCGACCGCGCCGGCCGTGACATCCCCGACCGGGTCAACATCATGGAAAACACCCGCTTCCCGCGCGAGAACTTCAACATGGCCCGAACGATCGATTCGTTCGCCTACCTGCTGTTCCTGATCCCGGCCCTGTTCATCCTCCTGGGCGCGCTGGTCGGCGCGCGCAGCAAGTCCCATTTCTTCCGCTGGAGCGGCGCCGCGACCATGGCCGGCGGCGGGCTGGTCCTGGCCCTCTCCTCGCTGGCCCGGGACGCCATTCCCTGGGCCATGCGCGTCGGGCCACTGGACTACCGCTACTCCTCGCACTGGGTCCACTGGCACGAGGCTTTCGCCGACCATGCCGGCAGCCTGGCCCAGCTGGTCTCGCGCCATTTCATGTCACCGGTGATCACCCTGGCCGGGGCGGTATGCATCGTGGGCCTGCTGCTCTTCGCCTTCTCCTTCACCTTTACCCGCGACCGAGCGGCCTGATCCCTCCGCGCATCCTTTCCCGGCGGCGAAAGCCGGCGGCCCAGGTTGAAAATTTTTCTGGATTCACTATACTATCACCATGAAACCGACGCGCTGTTGCGCTTTCATCATGTTGCTGGCGTTGCTTTTGACAGCGGTCCCCCAAGGGGATGCCGCAGTTCAGCCGACAGCGATCCCCCAAGGGGACGCTGCAGCTCAGCTGACAGCGGTCAACATTTCGCCGCAGCCTTACGGCATCAACGTGCACCTGGCGCAGAACGCCGCCCTGGCCATGGCCAAAGCCGCCGGTATCGACTGGATCCGCATCGACGTCGACTGGAGCGTCATCGAGGCCAGCAAGGGAAATTTCAGTTACGGCGAGGTGGATCGGGTGGTCAACTACGCCGC
Organism: Candidatus Aminicenantes bacterium UBA2199; assembly: GCA_002327965.1. Taxonomy (GTDB): domain Bacteria; phylum Acidobacteriota; class Aminicenantia; order UBA2199; family UBA2199; genus UBA2199. Next base: position 6,369 of record DCVB01000051.1, read on the forward strand.
CGCCAACGGGCTCTCCGTATATGCTTCCATCGGCAGCACCCCCGGCTGGGCCAACAACAAGAAGGGCAAGACCTACCCGGCCAGCAACGTGAACGACTGGAAAAGTTTCGTCACGCGCATCGTCAACCGCTACAAGAGCAAGGTCAAGTACTGGGGGATCTGGAACGAACCCAACCTGAAGCTGTTCTTCGCCCTGGGGAAGGACACGTTCGTTCAGCAGGTGTTTTTCCCCGGCATCCAGGCCATCCGCTCCGCTGACCCGGCCGCATTCATCGTCGGCCCCGAACTGAGCCACAAGACCGAGATCGGGTCGGAATGGTACTTCTGGCTCAAGTACATTCTGGATAACGTGGGCGGCCACCTGGACATCATCTCCCATCACATCTACGAGGATCTCGGCGTTTATTACCTGTACGAGCTGCTGGAGGAGGGGGACAAGTTCATCCCGGCGGTGAAGCAGATCATTGAGGAATCGGGTCAGGGGGGAAAGCCGTTCTGGATCACCGAAACCGGCTGGCAGACGAACAAATACTCGGAAACCATGCAGGCCAGCCGCTACCTGGACATGCTGCACACCCGCGCCCGCAAGAATTTCCCGCACAAGATCTTTTTCTACGAGATCATCGACGACTACCGCCCCGGTGTCGAGCCCTTCGGCATCCTGCGCAGCAACCTCGAGGCCAAACCGGCCTACAACACCTACCGCGATTACATTGCCGGCCTGCTTCCCGATCCCGGCATTCCCGACGACGAAAAGATCAACAAGAAATGCTACGCCGAACAGACCGCGGGCAACGGCGCCCCGGCGGCGCAGAATCCGGCGCTGCGCTCCATGTACCAGGTCCGGGATTTCCTGCGCGGCTACTCCGCCACCGCCAGCGCCGCCGTCGACCTTTATTACGACTGGAACGCGGATTTCCTGGCCATCGCTCTGGCCGATTCCCGCGTCTATCGCCTGGGACGGCAGTTGCTGGATCTGGCGCAGCGGTTTCTTGACGGCGGCGACTGGCGCGTCCTGGACCAGCCCCTGCCCGGCGAGTTGCAGCGCTGCGCCGCGTCCCTGGCGGCCATCATCCAGGGCGAATACCCCGACTCGCCGCTGGCCCCGCTGGCCCGCTGGGCGCAGAGAAACATAGATGCGATCAGACGCTCTCCGCTGCGCGACCTGCTGGAATTCTACCTGAAAGAGGAGATCCGGGGCTTGCGGACCTCCCGCTGAATGCGTTTTTTTGCCGACCTGCACGTCCACTCACGCTACTCGCGCGGCACGTCGCCGGCGCTGGAGCCCGCCGAACTGGCCCGTTGGGCCGCGATCAAGGGCCTTGCCGTGATCGGCAGCGGCGATTTCACCCATCCCCTCTGGTTCCAACGCCTGAAGGACTGCCTGCACGAGGCCGCTCCCGGATTGTATGCGCTGGCCAAGCGCGGTTCGGCGGCTTATTTCATCCTAAGCGCGGAGATTTCCCTGATCTTCAAGCAGGGAGGACACTGCCGCAAGGTGCACCTTTTGCTGCTGGCCCCCTCCCTGGCGTCCGTGAAGAAGATCAATGCCGCCCTGGGGCGGCGTTACAACCTGCGCTCCGACGGCCGCCCCATCTTGGGCGCCTCGGCCCGCGACATCAGCGCCGAGATCCTGGATATCGAGGAACAGGCGCTGATCATCCCCGCCCATATCTGGACGCCCTGGTTTTCCCTGCTGGGGTCGCGGTCGGGATTCGACAGCCTGGAAGAATGCTTTGGCGACCTCTCCCCCCATATCCACGCGGTGGAAACCGGGCTGTCGGCCGATCCGCCCATGCTGGCAAGGGTTTTGTCGCTTCGGCGCTTCACGATGCTGTCCAACTCCGACGCCCACTCGGCCCAGAACCTGGGGCGCGAGGCCAACGAATTCGACTGTCCCCTGACCTACGAGGGCATCGCCGGGGCCATTCGCAGGAACGCCCTTGTGCGCACCATCGAGTTCTTCCCAGAACAGGGGAAATATCACCATGACGGCCACCGCGCCTGCGGCGTTTCCCTGGCACCCACCGAGAGCCGCCGCCTTGGCAATGCCTGCCCGGTCTGCGGCAAGCCGCTCACCCTGGGCGTGCTGCACCGCGTTGAGGATCTGGCCGACCGCCGGGCCGTGCAGCGACTCCCGTTCAACTACCAGGTGCCGTTGAAACAGATCCTGGCCCAGCTCCTGAACTGCGGCGAAAATGCCAAGAAAGTCAACCTGGCCTACGATTCGCTGATCGATCGCCTGGGGCCCGAGTTCCAGATCCTGCAAAACGTCACCGTTCCCGACATCTCCCGGGTCGACGAGCGGCTGGCGCTGGCCGTCCTGGCCATGCGCGAGAACCGCGTCCGCCGCGTCCCGGGCTACGACGGGGTCTATGGCCGGATCGTCTTGGAAACAGACGCGGCGAAATGATTGACTTTTAAAAAAAACTATATTATTGTTTTTTTTAAACTAAATTCCCGGGAGGAAAAATGAAACAAAGAGCAATGGCAGTACGGTTCGTCTTGTCGGTTGCCCTGATCGTTCTCTGCGGCCTCTCCTTGCCAGCCAACGGATTGAACCTCAACGGTTCCGGCTCGCGCGCCATGGGCATGGGCGGGGCCGTGATCGCCTGGACCAACGACATCAGCCTCTTCTACTTCAACCCAGCCGGCGCGGCCAATGCCGAGGGAACCTGGATCTCCCTGTTCGAGACCAACCTGCTCCCCAGCGGCACCTATACGCTCGCCGCGTACGGCATCGATGCCAAGACCCAGAGCAAGCTCTATCCCGCCGGCGCGCTGGGCTTCGTCAAGCCGCTGTCGGACAAGCTGACCATCGGCCTCGGCATTTATACCCCCTCCGGCACCGGCGCCACCTGGGACGGCGAGCAGCTGAAACTCCTCTCCAACAACATGGCCTATGAATGGGAGAGTTTCCTCGGCGTGGTCACCGTTGCCCCGCTCGTGGCCTACAAGGTCAGCGACCAGCTGGCGGTCGGCGCCACGCTCAACCTGAACATCGGCATGATGGATATCAAGCGCCCCGGCGTCGGCCAGTACGAGGAGAGCCTGACCGGCATGGGCGTGGGCGCCACGATCGGCATGCAGTTCACCCCCAGCGACCAGCTGGCCTTCGGCCTCAGCTATAAGCTCCCGGTCAACGTCACCCTCAAGGGCGATGCCAAGATGGGCTTCGCCAACCTGCTCGGCGTCGGCGTCGAGAGCGAGATCACGCGCAAGACCACGCTGCCCATGTGGTTGGGCGCCGGCGTCAGTTTCAAGCCCATGGACAAGCTGCGGCTGGCCTTCGATGTCAACTGGACCAACTGGAAGAAGCTGGACGAGATCCCGGTCGAGTTTTCCGACGCCGCCTGGACGATGCTCATGGCCCATCCGGTCTACAAGGCCGCCTTCAACCAGGCCATCGAGCTGGACTGGAAGGACTGCCTGCAGTTCCGCATCGGCGCCGAGTACATGCTCAACCCGGAGTGGGCGGTGCGCCTGGGCTACATGAGGGACCCGTCGCCCGCGCCGCTGGAGACGATGAACATCCTGCTGCCGCAGATCCCCTATAACATGTTCACCATTGGCGCCGGCTACACGGGCGCCAAGCTCAGCGTGAACGCCGCGCTGGAGATCCTGCGCGGGTCAAAGCAGACCGTCCCCATGTCCGCGACCGCCAAGATGCCGGGCGAGCACAACATGAACATCTTCGTGCCCAGCATCACCATCGCCTATCGTTTTAACTGATCTTACTTTCCGCTCCCGCATAGGGGGCGCCGGCAGCGGCGCCCCCTTCTTTCCCCCCCTGTACAGGATTATTTTCCCGCAATGAAGCGCCTTATTGAAAAATGGGGCGAAAAATAGTAAAATAGTACCTCATTCAACTTACTGCCATCTAGGAGAGCCAACATGACAGACGAAAAGAAAAAAAGCAAAGAGCGCCCTGCCGGGTCGTCCGCAGCCAAGAAAAAGCCGGCCGGCGCCGCAGCAGATAAGCAGGCCCAGGAGGCGAGAAGCGAGGTGCCGGTGATCCGGCCGGGCGATGAACTGAAAGTGTTCTACCGCGTCATCGAAGCCGGAAAGGAAAGGATCCAGGTCTACGAGGGCACCGTGATCGCCATCAAGAATTCGGGGATTTCCAAGACCATCACCGTGCGCAAGACCTCCTTCGGCATCGCCGTGGAAAGGATCTTCCCCCTCCATTCCAAGCTGGTGCAGAAGATCGAAGTCAAGAAGCATACCCGCGTCAGACGGGCCAAACTCTTCTACCTGAGAAAACTGAAAGGAAAAGCCTCCCGCTTGAAAGAACTCAGGTAATGGCCGATTTTTCCATCGAGGCGGCCTTATTGCAGGACCGGCATCGCTGGATATGCGGCCTGGATGAAGTCGGGAGGGGTTGCCTTTTCGGCCCCGTGGTCGCCGGGGCGGTCATCCTCGATCCGGCGCATCTCAATCCCGGGTACGACGACTCGAAAAAACTCGCGCCGGCGCGCCGCCGGCTCCTGGCACGTGACATTTACGAAAGAGCCAGGGCGTATTCCATCGGCTGGTGCTGGAATGACGAGATCGATGACTGCAACATCCTCGAGGCGACCAAGCGCGCCATGCTGCATGCGTTCCGCCGCCTGCAGTTCGCCCCCGATTACGCGCTGGTCGACGCCATCGACCCCGGCTTTCTTCCGGTTCCCGGCCGGGCCGTGATCCAGGGCGACGAAAAGAGCCTTTCCATCGCCGCGGCTTCCATCATCGCCAAAGTGTTCCGCGACCGCCTGCTGGAGGAGATTTCCCCGTTTTTCCCCGAGTTTGACTTGGCAAAAAATAAGGGCTATCCTACACCCAGGCACAAAAATGTGTTATCATGGCAAGGGGAAACCATTTTCCATAGAAAGAGTTTCAAGCTGAAACATGGCTGTTGAAAATCGACTGAAGATCCTGCAACTGGCCGACAAGCTGTTCAAGCAGGGAAAGATCGAAGCGGCGATCAAGGAATACCACAAGATCATCGAGGTGAAGCCCGATGACCTGGAAGTGCGCCGCATCATCGGCGACCTGTACCTCAAGCTCAACAAGCTGCCCGAAGCCTTCAAGCAGTTTGAATGGATATCGGACTTCTATCTCAAGGAAGGCTTCTTCACCAAGGCCATCGCCATGTACAAGCGCATCACCCGCCTCGATCCCCAGAACGAATCGGTCTCTTTCAAGCTGGCTGACCTTTATTCCAAACAGGGGCTGACCATCGAGGCCAAGCAGATCTACCTGGAGCTGGCCGAGGAATACAAGCGCCAGAACAACCAGAAGAAAGCGCTGGGCATCTACAAGAAGATCCTGGAGCTGGACCGCGGCAACATCAAGATGCGCACCCTGCTGGCGGACAACTACCTGCGCGAAGGCATGAAGGAGGAGGCGGTCGCCGAGTATCTCACGGCCAGCGATTTCCTGATCAAGAAGAAGGAGTTCCCGCAGGCCGAGGAACTGCTGATGCAAACCTACGGCAAGGTCAAGCATCTGAAGATCTTCGAGAAGCTGATCTCCTGCTACATCACCCAGGGTAACAGCAGCAAGGCCATCCAGATGCTGCGCAACCTGGGCGACGAGATCTTCAAGCACCTGAACCTGCTGAAGATCCTGGGCGAGCTGTACTTCAAGAACAACCTCATCGAGGATGCCGAGCAGATCTACAAGCGCATCGCCGAGATCGACTCCAACGAGACCGAAGTGATCATGAAGCTCGGCAAGGTCTACCTGCAACGCGAGGAGATCGACAAGGCCTTCCAATTATTCCTGCCGACGATCGACCGTTTCATCGAGAAGGAGAAATTCGACGAGGCCAACTCGCTGCTGCGGTTCATCATCACCTCCAACAACACCTACCTGCCGGCCCTGAACAAGCTGGCGGCAATATTCAAGGCGACCAAGAAAACCAGCAGCCTGATCGCCCTGTATGAATCCCTGCTGCCGGTCTACGAGCAGCGCGACATGAAGACCGAGCTGATCGCCGTGCTGAACGAGCTGATCGAGCTGTCGGACGCGCCGTTCGCCTACCAGGAACAGTTGGGCCGGCTGACCGGAGAACACGCGGCCGAGGAGGAGGAGAACAAGCAGGAGCGGGAATTCATCGCCTTCCAGCTGAACAATGCCGATCAGGCCCTGAAGAACAACAATTTCAAGAAAGCGGCCGAGCTGCTCAAGACCGCCCAGAACGCCTTCCCCAACAACATCGAGATCCGCACCAAGCTGTTCGATGTCTACCAGATGAGCAACGATATCGAGGCCCTGCTAAACGAGGGCATCGAGCTGTTGAAGATCTACAAACAGGAGAACCGGGACGAAGACCATAAGCAGCTGTTCGACAAGCTGACCAAGCTCAAGCCCAACGACGAGCGGCTGCTGGACCTGAGCGGCCACGAGCGGACCAACATCGAGATCGACTTCGACCATGACGAGATGATCGAGCAGATCCATGAGCTGCAGCAGCCCGGCATGGGCGAGATGGAGCTGGATGGATTCCGCAGCGGCGAGGAGGACATCTTCCTGCTCAAGGGCGAGGACAGCCTGCAGCAGAAGACTGAGTCCGAAAGCAGGAAAGGGCTTTCGTCGCATCTGGCCGAGCTGGATTTCTACATCAGCGAGGGATATTTCAGCAACGCCGAAAAGGCCCTGGAGCAGCTGCGCCGGGAGTACCCGGAAAGCCGGGAGATCCAGTCCCGACTGGAACGCGTCAGGAAAGCCAAGGAGACGCGGCCCGACAAGACCGATTCCATCCGGGTCCAGCCCGGCGAGACCGAGAAAATCGAGATCCAGTCCTCGATAGCCCAGGAAAGCGATACGCTGCAGCAATTCGAGGATTCCAAGGTGGAGATCCGGCTCGACAGCCTGCTGAACCAGTCCGGCGAGAAAATCGTCGCCAACGATTTCGCCGAGATCGACAACTTCCAGTTCGAGATCGAGATGGAGGAGTCCGAAAGCAAGGAGTCCGTCCCGTTTATCGATATCGAACAGGAACAGATTATCCGGGCGCCGGCCGCGGACCCGAAAAAGGCCCCGACCGACCCCAGTTTCCTCGGCTCCAGCGCCGACTTCCTGGACATCGACAACATCTTCAACAGCGACGAGGCCCAGGCCGCGAGCGAATCGCCGTTCCGCGACATCGACGAGAGCGACCTGGCCGAGAGCGAGGTGGACATCCTCAAGGGCGAGAGCCTTTTCCTCGAGGAAGAGGACCTTTTCGAGACGGAGAAGCTGGTCCCTCTCGAGCTCAGCGCCATCAAGTACTGGATCGACGAGCTCCAGAAGCAACGCACCTCAACCATCGAAAAGAACATGATGGAGATCTTCAAGGAATTCAAGAAGGGCGTCGACGAGAAGATCGGCCAGGAGGATTACGACACGCGCTACAACCTGGGGATCGCCTACAAGGAAATGGGGCTGATCGAGGAGGCCATCCACGAATTCCTGATCTCCTCCAAGCACCCGCTGAAATTTTTCGACTCGGCCGGCCTGCTGGGCCTCTGTTTCCGCGAAAAGGGGATGATGGACGAGTCGATCAGCTGGTTCGAAAAGGCCCTGACCACGTCCGATCGCAAGGAAGACGAGTACAATGCCGTCAAGTACGAAATGGTCCAGACCGCCAAGCTGAAGGAAGATTACCTCTACGCCAAGAAACTGGCCTTCGAGATCCTGAAGAAAGATCCAAATTACCGGGACATCAAGACGGTATTCCAGGAATTGCAGAATAAATAAGCCCGCCGGCCTGAGTTGTTTTCAACACGCTTACTCGGGGATCCATCCGACCGCCTGACCGTAAATATCACATTTTTCACTATTGATTCGCAAAGCCATTATCACTATATTCCGAGCTTGTATTGACTTTGTCGCAGCGCCTTCCTTTGGCCAAGGAGTCGAGCTTTGCCGCAGCGCTTTACCGTCAAGGACCGCCGGGCCTATGACCTCTGGCAAAAAGAAGAACTCGCGCTCGTAACCGTTCCCAGCACTCCTGAAAACCTGGAGCGCATCCACGCCATTTTCGGCTTCCAATCCAACCTGCTGCAAAACATCGTGGAGTTCACTCCCGGCAATTTCCAGATCAGCGTCCTGACCCAACCGTTCCGACCCAGCGCCCCCGAGGCCCTGTCCCGACTGCCGCCGGCAGCGGCCCACGCCGCCCGGAGGCGTGCTCTGGCCCTGCTCCATGCCGCCAGGGAATATCGCCTGGATTTCATCGATTTCTCCCGCTTCGAGATCCTGCCCGCGGGCGGACTGCGCTTTGCCTGGAGCCTTGAACCCAAGGTTCCTCCGTCATCCGGCTTCGTCCATGCGCTTTTCCACGGCAGGCCTCAAGAGGCAGTGGAATTCGGCGCTGCGTCGCCGCCGGCTGCGGAAGCGGATTTCCTGTGCCGCCGCGAGGATTTCGCATGCCATCGCCTCCTGGCGCGCTCGCCGCGCGACCTGGGTGCCGGCGCCAACGCCCGGATCCGGATCAACACCAAGTTTCCCTGGCAGGAAGCGGTCGCCCGCAACAACCTGTTCCATGACCTGAACGACGCCGAGACCCTGCTGCTGAATATCGACCTGGAGGACACGACTCTGGGCCGGCGGCTGGCGGCTCTCTGCGCCGTCGAAGATGCCACCGCCGAGAACCCGGCCGTCCTGACCCGGGAGTTTCGGTTTTTCCTGAAGAAGTCGGTCTTCCGCGAGTCGATCCTCATCGTTCGTAACCTGGCACGCAGGGAGGATGACCGCCTGCTGCGCTTTCTGTTCGAATCCGAGGACATCTCAGGGCTGACGGTCTTCCTTTTCGGTGATCCCACATCCTGCGAGTGCGACCTGGAGTTCAACGAGGACCCGCAGAACCTGATGGCTGGCCGGGACCAGCCTCAACCCCGGCCGACGCGGCCTCCCGAGCCAGACGACAAAGAGCAGCGGCTCCTGGCCAGCATCGCCGCCGATTCCCCGGCTGAGTTGGAAAGCTGCCTCCGCAACCTGGCCCGGGGCTGCGCGGGAAGGGGCATTTCCGGACCCGCCGCCGAACGGCTCTGCCGTTACTTGGAGCAGGCGGCACCCGATGGCCAGGTGCTGCCCTTCGGAATCGATGTCCTGATCCAGGGCAATTGCCTGGAACAAGCCGACAGGGTCCTGGCCGCGGTCAAGGGTCAGGCACCGCCCTGGGCCCGCCTGAAACTAGCCCACCTCGCCATGCGCCGCAGGCAGTACGGGGAGCTGGGAAAACTGCTGGCCGGGATGACGCGGCCGGGCGCGGGCGGCCGCGATGAGTGGCTGTACCTGAATTTCATCTACCATGAGAAGCTGTCCCGGAAAACCCGGGCCGACGAGTACGCCGAAAAGATCCGTTCCCCCTATTACCGCAACCTGTCGCTCATCCAGCTGAGCGACCGCGGCATCTATAACCGCGAGTTCGCCTGCGCCAGGACCCAGCTGGCCGGTGCGCTGGACTATTTCTCCGCCGGGCGCGGCGCCCGCGAGGAGATCGCGGCACGCAGCCAGATGGCCAAGCTGCTGCGCGAAGAAGGCGATCTCACGGAGGCGGAAGCCCTGTACAAGACCATTTATGTCCAGGCTGAAGTTGAGGGGCTGCCCCTGAGTTCGGCCGGCATCGCCGTGGACCTGGGCAACCTGTACGCCGAGGCCGACGACGATTTCCAGGCCGAGTGCTGGTACCGCAAGGCCAGCCGCCTGTATGGCGCGGAGAAAAATCGCGACGGGCAGATGCTGGTGAACGCCAACCTGGTCAGCGTCCTGCTGGCCAAGGGCGACTGGCTGCAGGCCGACAAGCTGTTGCGCGACATCCGGGCCTGGGATGAGGATAAAAAACTGCTCGACTCCAGCGCCATCGACTGTCTGAACTGGGCCGGGCTGGAAGCCCTGCGCCATCATGACGAAAAGGCGCTGCGACTGGCCGGGCGCGCCGAGGCGATCTTTCGCGAACGCGGCAACCGCAAGGGCCTCGGTGAATGCGCGTTCCTGCGCACCCGCATCACCGGAGACCCCGGCAGCGGTCCCGAAGCGGCGGGGGACCGCTGGCTCAGCCCCGACCAGAGGACCGTCTGTTCGCTGCTGCGCCTGCCGGCTCCCGCGGGCGGCGGCGCCAGGGAGGCGGAGCTGCTGTGCCTCCTGGATTCCATCGCCTCCAGAAAAATGCGCTTCGAAGCGCTGCGCCTGCTGTTGAAAAAGCACCGCCGCGGCGAGTGGCTCGACCGATTCATGAAAATGTCCAGGGAACTCTCGGCGCGGGCAAAGAATTATTTCTTCTACGAGTACTGGCACTGGTTCTTCGAACTGGCCGGCGAGGACCCGCCCGCGGACCGGCGCGTGGAATTCCTCGCCATGCACGATTTCTTCACCCTCAACCAGCGCTGCCTGTCGCTCAAGCTGACCCGCTGGCGCCAGGCGTGCGAGGACAGCGAGAAGAGCCTGCGGCTGTTCGACGATGCGCGCCTGGTCGAGCAGCACCGGCAATGGCGCCTGCCGGCCGACTTCTTCAACAGCTTTCGCCACGAGATCGGCAAGGCGGTCCCGGTCGACTGGCTGGTCATGGACGTTCACGAAAAGAAGCGTCCTCTCTTCCGCTTCGCCAGCAGCGACCAGTTTCCCGAGCTCGGGGACGAGATGCTGCGCCGCGCCCGCAGCTCGCCCCCGGACCGCAATCATGACCGCAAGGAAGTCCAGCGCCTCTACCGCAGCCCGGAAAGGATCTTTTACCCGTTCGCCAGCACCCAGCTGCTGCGCTGGCCCATCGACGGGGACATCCTCGCCTGCCTGGCCGTCGGCTCCCGGGACGGCGCCCTGCGTTTCCAGGACTTGGGCGAGCGCTGCCGGGATACATTCAGGACCTTCGCCCAGCTGTTCCGCAACTTCCTGCGGAACGAGTACCGCATCGGCGAAAAGCTGGATTTCATCGTCGGCTCCTCGCAACAGGTCCAAACGCTGAAACGCCTGATTGCCCAGGTCGCCAAGGTGGACTTCTCGCTGCTGATCAGCGGCGAAAGCGGCAGCGGCAAGGAACTGGTGGCACGCGCCGTTCACCTGCTCGGCCCCAGGGCGAGGCAGCCGTTCATCTCGGTCAACGCCGCGGCCATTCCCGATACCCTGCTGGAGGCGGAGCTGTTCGGCTTCCGCAAGGGCGCGTTCAGCGGCGCCGGCGAGCAGCGCGTCGGCCTGCTGCAAGCCGCCGATCGCGGCACCCTGTTCCTGGACGAAATCGCCGACCTGCCCCTGGCCCTGCAGGCCAAGCTGCTGCGGGCGCTGCAGGAAAAGGAGATCCGCCGCCTGGGCGAGAACCGAACTATCCGCATCGACGTACGCCTGATCTCCGCCAGCAACCGCGACCTGGGGGAACTGATTCGCGGCCAGCAGTTCCGCGCCGACCTTTTCTACCGCATTCAGGACCTGGTGATTCGCATCCCGCCCCTGCGGGAGCGCCGCGAGGACATCCCTCAGCTCATCGATCATTTCCTGCACAAGTACGGTTATCCCGGGCAGGCCCCGGACAAACTGGCGGCCATCGCCGACCTGTTTCGCATCGACGAATTCCCCGGCAACGTGCGCGAACTGGAATCCAGGGTGAAGAAATTGATCACCTTCAACCCGGGGCTCGATCTCGACCCCGGGCCGGAGCACGCGCCGTTCAGCTGGAAGTGCGCATGCGCGGATTTCGCCAGGGACCTGCTGAGCAGGACACTGGCGCAGCAGCAAGGGAGCAAGAAACGGACCGCGGAAACGCTGGGCATCAGCCGCATGGCCCTGTTCAACCTGCTGAAGAAGCACGGGCTATCCCCATGATGGCGCGTCTGCTGAAGCGGGCGGGGCGCTTCCTGTTTTTCTGTTGGGCGGCGGCCACCCTGACTTTCCTGGTGGCCCGTGCCGTGCCCGGCGACCCTGCCCTGGCCATCCTGGGAACGAACCCGAACCCGGAGGACATCCTGCGCCTGCGGCGTTCACTGCAGCTGGACCAGCCCCTGGCCGTGCAGTATTCCCGGTTCATGCTGCGCCTGGCCGCTCTCGACCTGGGCGAATCGTTGGTCGACCGCAGGTCCGTGCGCTCCTGCCTGCAGCGCCATCTGCCCAACACGATCCTGCTGGCCCTGGCGGCCATGGCGCTCACCGTGCCCCTTTCCCTGGTGCTGGGCTTCCTCTCCGTCTTCGGGAAGAAGCGGCTGTGGGAAGCGCTGGCCACGGCATTCTCGGCTCTGGGCCTGGCGGTCCCCGTCTTCCTTCTCGGCCTGATCCTGGTCCTGATCTTTTCCCTGGGACTGGGGCTCCTGCCTGTATCGGGGAGCGGCGGCATCGAATTCCTCGTGCTGCCCGCCGTTACCCTGGCTTTCCCGCTGGGCGCCTTCCTGACCCGCATGGTGCGGGTGGTCCTGCGCGCGGAAGCGCAGCGTCCCTACGTGCTCCTGGCCAGGTCCAAGGGGCTCTCTGAAGCCCGGATCTTCCGCCGCCATATCCTGAAGAACGCTCTCATCCCCATCGTCACCATCATCGGCATGCAGATGGGCACCCTCCTGGGCGGAGCCGTCATCGTCGAGAATGTCTTCTCCTGGCCCGGGATCGGCACACTGCTGGTTACCGCCATCCGCCAGCGCGACCTGCCCGCCATCGAGGGAACGGTGCTGCTGATGGCCGCAATGTATTACCTGGCGAATCTCCTGGTCGACATTTCCTACGGTCGGCTCGACCCGCGCATCCCCCGTGATCGGACTGGATAAGAGGAACCAGCGCTTCCGCCTGGGCGTGCTGGTCCTGGCCACGATCGGCGCCGGTCTCGGCGGCGCCGCCCTGGCCGGCGGCATTGATCTCGACCTGCACCTGCTACAGCGCCTACTGCCGCCCAGCGGCCGCCATCTCCTGGGTACCGATGCCCTCGGGCGCGACATCCTTTCCTGTCTGGCATTCGGCACGCTGGTCTCGCTGGCCATCGCCCTGGCCGCCGTCGCCCTGGCTGCGGTGGCCGGGACCGTGCTGGGCTTCCTGGCCGGCTGGTTCGGCGGCCGGACCGGCACGATCCTGATGGCGGGAACCGATCTCACGCTGGCTTTTCCCGGTTTCCTGCTGGCGTTGTTCCTGGCTGCTCTATGGGGACAGGGGGCGCTGCAAATGATCATCGCCCTGGCCGTGGGCGGCTGGGCCGGCACGGCGCGCCTGGTGCGTGGAGAGGTGCTGCGGATCAAGGAACTGGACTTCATTCTCGCCGCGCGCGGCTTCAATGCCTCATCCCGGCATATCGCCCTCGAGCACATGCTGCCGTTGATCTTTCCCGTGCTGCTGACCCAGGCTGTTTCCGGGATCGCCGCCGCCATACTGGCCGAGGCCAGCCTGAATTTCCTCGGGCTCGGGCTCGACCCGCGGCTGCCGACGCTGGGCGGCATGATCGACGCCGGCCGCTCCCATTTGTTCGACCGTCCGGCCCTGGTCCTCGTCCCCGGGGCCTGCCTCACCCTGCTGGTGGCCGGATTTCTGCTGCTGGCCGAGGGCTTCAGCGCCGGCCCGGGCGCGATGGCCTTTGAAAAAAAAAGCCCATGACGATATAATGGCTGCAGCCGCTCCCTGACGTGGGAACGGGGGAGGTGACCATGGAAAAGCGCAAGGAGCTGCGCGTCAAGAAGAGAGCCTTGTCCAGCTTGGAGGACAAGCCGGCAATCATTGTCGACATGTCGCTGAGCGGCATCCAGATCTCCATGAACCGCCCGCCGCGAAACCAGAACGTTGTCATCAAGCTGCAGGTCAACGGCCAGGTCATCACCATCAAGGGGGACGTGCGCTGGATCGGCCGCACCCCATCCAGCGCCTCGGCCAATCATGTCGGCATCGCCATCCGCGAAGCCCCCGACGAGTACTATCAGATGCTGTCGCTCCCCGGCTGAGCAGCACGTCAGGCCGACTATTCCCCTTCCTCGTCAGCCAGCAGGCACTCGCCGGAAACCGCGTCCGCCGCCGGCTCGAGAACGACCTCGATCTCGTTCCCGCTCAAGCGGCAGATCAGGTAGCGCGCCTCCAGCCACTCCTTCTCCAGCGACAGATAGGCGATCTTCTCCAACAACTCCTTTTTCAGGACACGGTTCAGGTTGCGCGCCCCATACTCGAGAGAATAACCCCGGGCGGCCACATGCGCCAGAACGTCGTCGCCGATGACCAGTTCCTTGCCCTGCTTGTCCAGGTCGCGGCGCACCTCGCGCAGCTGGATATCGATGATGGCCTTGATGTCGTCGTCGCGCAGGTGATGGAAAACGATGATCTCGTCGATGCGGTTGAGAAACTCCGGCGAAAAGTATTTTTTCAGCGCCTTGATCAGGGTGGCCCGTGAAACCTGCGTTCCCTCCGGGCTGCTCTTGTAGCCCAGGTTGGCCTTGGCGAACAGCGCCGTGCCGATGTTGGAGGTCATGACGATGGTGGTTTTGGAAAAATCGATCACGTTGCCGCGGGCATCGGTGAGCCGTCCGGCGTCGAACACCTGCAGGAAGATATTCAGCAGCTGGGTGTCGGCCTTCTCGATCTCGTCCAGCAGGATGACCGAGTAGGGATTGAGGCGCACCTTGTCGGTGAGCTGATTGGCGTCGTAATAGCCCACGTAGCCCGGTGCCGCTCCGACGAAGCGCGAATAAGTGAATTTCTCCATGTATTCCGACATGTCGATACGGATCAGGTAATCCTGGCTGCCGTAGAGGGCCTCGCTCAGCGCGATGGCCGTTTCCGTTTTGCCCACTCCGGTCGGTCCGATGAACATGAACACGCCGTCGGGACGGTTCTTCTTGATGTCGTAGCCCAGCTTGGAGGTGATGACCGATGAGGCCATCTTGGCCACCGCCTCGTCCTGGCCGACGATGCGCCTCAGGATATTGGCCTGCAGGGAGGCCAGGCGGTTCTTCAGCGATATGGAGACCGAGGTCTCGGGCAGGTTGCCGATATCGGCCAGCACTTCCAGCACGTCGGCCTCCTCGATCTTCAGCGGCATGCCGCCGGATATGTTCTTCAGCTTGACCTTGGCGATGCAGCGCTCCAGGAGCATGATGGCCGCGTCGGGGAGCTTGCGCTCGCGGATGTCGCGCTTGGCACTCTCGACGATGTCATCGATGATCTGGCCCGATACGCGCAGGTTATCGGTGTCGAGCACCTGGCCGACCAGTTCCTTCAGTACCCGGCGCGTAGCCTCCGGGGACAGTTCATTGACGACGATCTTCTGAAAATAGCCCAGCAGCGAGTTGTCCTTCTCGATGGTGTTCTTGTACTCCTCGTAATCGGTGGTGGCGATGACCTGGATGGAGTTGTCGCGCAAAAAATTCTTGAGGATATTGACCAGGTCCAGCGACGTGCCGCGGGCGGCGCCGGTGGACATCATCAGGTGCATGTCCTCCAGTACCAGGATGGCATCCTGCGATTTGAACTCCTGCAGCAGCTTCAGCACTTTTTCCTCGAATTGGCCGCGGTACTTGGAGCCGGTGAGCAGGGCGACGAAATTGATCTCCTTGATCCGCTTCTCCTTCAGCACCGGCGGCACCTCGCCGAAAATGATCTTCTGCGCCAGCAAGCGCACCAGGGTCGACTTGCCCACTCCGCGCTCGCCGATCAGCAGCAGGTTGCGCTTGGACGTGGAGATGAGGATCTCGATCATCTGTCGCAGTTCCTTGTGGCGGCCGATGATGCGCTTTTCGCTCTGGATCACCGCGTCGGTGATGTCGAAGAAGGCATCGTTCTTTTGCACCTCCGGCTTGCTGCGGCCCTTTTCCAGCAAGTCCCGGGCCTTCTTGACCTTCTCCCCCAGGGTCTTGCTCTGGGAGATCATCAACGCCTTCTCGTAGAAGTTCAGGGCCAGTTCGAGATTTTCCTCGCGGGCATACACATCGCCCATCCACTCGTGCCCCTGGGCGTAGAACGGGTAAAACAGCAGGAATTTCTGAAGTAGGCGCTTCATCTCCAGGCCACGGCCCAATTCGGCCAGGTTACGCACCTGCAGCAGGTAGACCAGGGGCATATTGAGGTCCTCAAAGGCGATCTCTTCCAGCAGCAACTGGCTTTCGGAGAACAGTTTCAGCTGCTGGTTGCGCTGCGCCGACTCCACCTGCCGCCACCGGCCCAGGCCTCCGTCCTCGTTCGCGGGCAACAGGCGCTCGATCGCCTCCAGCTCGGAGAAGCAGAAATTGGCCAGCAGGAACTCGGCGGTCTTCTGCCAGAAGCCGTCCAGGGAGAGGATCATGCCGGAGCCGCCGCCGCTGTCGCAATATAAAGCGCCATCCTCCTGCGGTTGCTCCAGGAACAACACCTTCCCCTCGTGGACGACAGCAAACGGAAAAAGGCTGAAGTTCAGCGTGGCATTGCTGTAGATCAGCTCATCATGCAGCGCCTCCTGCGGTCCGAAAAGGTATTTGGGGGTCACGCGCTTGCTGGCGGCCACGGCGCCGCTGATCTTCTGGTCAAAGAGCTTGAAAAGGTTCTCGATCCAGAAACGGTAGTCGGCAAAGAGGTTCTTGTTCTGCTTGGGCTCCAGCCGGTCGCCGCTCTTCAGATATTCGCCGATGTTTTCCAGGATGAAAACCAGCGTCTGCCGCTCGGTCTTGCTCATGCTCAGCACCTGGGTGTTGAACTCCTGCAAATAGGCGACGATGTTCTCCAGGATGGGCGGCAGGGTGTCTGGAAAGAAGGTCCTGCCCGGGGGCAGGCGCAGGTTCTTCCGGCGCGCCAGGTTCTCGGCCTTGAACAGGGCGTCCAGAACCCTGACCAATCCCTGAATGAGGCCGTCGGCGTTCTCCCGGTTGAATTCGCGCTTCTCCGCCTTGAAATCGGGGAGGAACAAGGCCAGAAATGCCCCCAGCCGGGGGTATTGGCTGAAAAGTGGGTCCATGTTGCGCTCCGCGGTCTTCCGCCTGTCTGAATTATAGAAGCATCGGCGGCGAAAGTCAATTTGAAATTGCAATTTCAGCCGATGTTTGCTATACTTTTTTCCAATCGCCATGGAAGAATTATTGAGCAATCCTCTGGTAAAACTGGCCATCATCGTGGCCATCATGCTCCTGATCCTGAAGATCGTCTACCAGGTCCTCAAAACCGCCAAGGTATCCGCTTTCCAGAACCGTTCCTTTTTCGAGGCGTTCTTCTACCTGCTGGCCAAAAAGGCCTATATGGAGCGGGATGCCAAGCGCCTGCGCAAGCAGAACCAGTTCCTCAAGTCGGGAAAGATCTACGAGGAGATCGGCGAGTACAAGAAAGCCCTGCAGGTCTATGAGGAAGGCCTGGAGTTCGACGTCATGGGCGAGCTGCTGGAGAAGCTGGGCAAGGAAAGCGAGGCCATTGAGATCTACAAGAAGAGCGGCAACAGCGACAATCTGGTCAAGCTGCTGCTCAAACGCAAGAACGTCGAGGCCGCCGGCACCGTCCTGGAAAACAACAACCGCTTCCAGGAAGCCGCCGAGCTGTACTACAATTACGAACGCTATGACAAGGCGGCCCAGATCTACGAGAAGAAGGGGTTTTACAAAAAGGCGGCCTATATCTATGAAAAGGGCGGCAACATCAAGAAGGCCGCCGGCAATTTTGAGAAATGGTTCGTCACCAGCTTCGACACGGCCATCGGCTACCAGGTTTCCAAGCAGCTGGAGCAGGAGCTGCTCAAGGCCGTGGAGCTGTACACCCAGTTGAACGAGCTGGAAAAGGCCTACAACCTGCTGATCAAATACGGCAAATTCGAGAAAGCCGCCGAAGTGGCGATCAAGATGAACCGCATCTCCGATGCCGCCCAGAACTTCGAGCGTGCCCAGCAGCCGCTCAAGGCGGCCGAGATGCACGAGCAACTGGGCCAGCCCAAGATCGCCTGCCTGCTTCGCGGCGAGAACGCTTTCGCCAAGGGCAACACCCTGGAGGCGGCCGAGTGGTTCCTCAAGGGTGAGGATTACACGCGCGCCGCCGAGCTCTTCGAATGGAACAAGAAATACACCAAAGCCGCCCATTGCTACTTCATGAACCAGAATTTCCTGGGCGCGGCCGAGAACTACCTCAAGGACAACAACGAGGAGGAGGCGGCCAAAATGTTCGAGATGGGCCGGGAGTGGAAAATGGCGGCCAACATCTCGCTGAAGTACGGGAAATTCCAGAAGGCCGGCGAGCTGTACGAGAATGCCCAGGAGTACTTCAAGGCCGGCTCCTCGTTCATCAAAGTGGACGACGACCGCCGCGCCCTGGCCAATTTCCAGCTGGTTCCGGTCGACTCGCCGGATTTCAATTCCGCCATCACCCACATGGCCAACATCTTCCTCAAGAACCGCAAGCCGCAGCTGGTCATCGAGAAGATCGAGAAACTTCTCGGCGAAAACCCGATCGACAAGTCCAACATCGAATGGTTCTACGTCCTGGGGCAGGCCTACGAGAACGCCGGCAACTTCCGCAAGGCCTTTGAGATCTACCAGATGATCCTCACCGAGGATTATTCATTCAGGGACGTGCACCAGAAGATCAAGGACGTGGAGAACCTGATCCAGAAATACAAGGAGATGGAGCTGATCAGCGAGGATTCCATCGAGCGCTACCGCATCGTGGAGAAGATCGGCGAAGGCGGCATGGGCGTGGTCTTCAAGGCCGAGGACACGGTGTTGAAGCGCATCGTGGCCCTGAAGATCCTGAACAAGACCCTGGTGGCCGACAAGCGCAACCTGGAGCGCTTCTTTTCCGAGGCCCGCTCCACCGCCTCGCTGACCCAGGCCAACATCGTCACCGTCTATGACGTGGGCCAGATCAAGGACGATTATTTCATTTCCATGGAATACATCGAGGGCGAGAACTTCATGAACCTCATCCGCCGCCAGAAAGTGTTCTCCCCCTCGCAGGTCATCTTCATCGCCATCAAGCTTTTCAAGGCCCTCGATTATTCGCACCGCAAGGGCATCATTCACCGCGACATCAAGCCGCATAACATCATGATCACCAAGCAGAAGGAGATCAAGATCATGGACTTCGGCCTGGCCGTGATCCTCGGCGACCAGAAGAAGGGCGAAAGCGGCGTCATCACCGGCACGCCATACTACATGTCGCCTGAACAGATCCAGGGCATCCCCGTCGATCATCGCACCGACATTTATTCCTCCGGCGCCACCCTGTTCCACCTCACCACCGGCCACGTCCCCTTCAAGGGCGAGAACATCTTTTACCAGCATCTCTTCGACCCGGTGCCGCCGATCAAGAAATTCCGCAATGACGTCCCGGAGAAGCTCTGCTATATCATCGAGAAATGCATGGAGAAAAAACGCGAGCAGCGCTTCCAGAGCGCCATGGAAGTGCTCAACGAGATGAAAACCATCAAAATCTAAGGCAAGGAGCGACCCACATGGATTTTTCACTGAGCGAAGAACACTTGGCATTCAAGGAAGAAACGCACAAATTCGCCGAGAAGGAAATGCGTCCCCAGAGCCATGAATACGACGAGAAGAACGAATTCCCCCGCGAGATCATGCAGAAGGCCTTCGAGGCCGGGTTTCTCACCTCGGGCATTCCCGCCGAATACAACGGCGCCGGCTTCTCGACCCTGATCAACACCATCGTCTGCGAGGAGCTCGCCTGGGGCTGCGCCGGCATGTACACGTCGATCATGGCCAACACCCTGGCCACCACCCCCATCGTCCTCTTCGGCAGCGAGGAGCAGAAGAAGAAATTCCTCACGCCGCTGACCGAGAAGATGACCTTCGCCTGCTTCGCCCTGACCGAGAAGGAAGCCGGCTCGGACAATTCCGCCATCCAGACCACCGCCGTCAGGCAGGGCGATCATTACGTGCTCAACGGCTCCAAGACCTTCATCACCAACGGCGGCGTCTCGCAGCTGGGAGTGATCTTCGCATCCACCGACAAGTCGCGCGGCGCCCGCGGCCTCACGGCCTTCATCGTGCCCATGGACACGCCGGGCATCACCGTCGGCAAGCACGAGAACAAGATGGGCCACCGCGCCTCCAACACCACCGAGCTCTACTTTGACGAGGTCAAGGTCCCGGCCGCCAACGTCCTGAAGCGCGAGGGCATGGGCTTCATCATCGCCATGAAGACCCTCGATTACGCCCGGCCCGCCGTGGGCGCCGGCGGCGTGGGCGTGGCCCGCGCCGCATTCGAGGAAGCGCTGAAATACACCCAGTCGCGGGTTCAGTTCGGGCGTCCCGTCGCCACCTTCCAGCACAACGCATTCAAGCTGGCCGAGATGGCCACCGAGATCGAGGCGGCGCGGCTGATGGTCTACCGCTCGGCATGGATGCTGGACAACGGGCTGAAAGCGTCCAAGGAATCGGCCATGGCCAAGGTCATGGCCACCGACGTGGCCATGAAGGTCACCGTCGACGCCGTCCAGCTGTTCGGCGGTTACGGCTACATGAAGGAATACCCGGTGGAAAAGATGATGCGCGACGCCAAGCTGCTGCAGATCTACGAGGGCACCAACGAGATCCAGAAACACGTCATATCGCTGGAGCTGCTCGGAGCAACCAAGAATATCGGCTGAGCCGATGGGTCGCCCCAGCCGCAGCTGAACCATGGCCATCCATATCGACGGCGAAACCCTTACCCTGGAGGAGTTCGACCGCGTCGCCCGCCTGCGCAAGCGGGTCGAGCTCTCCGCGCCAGCCGCGGAAAAGATCCGCCATTGCCGGCGCGTTCTCGAGGAATTCCTTCACAGCGACAAGCCCCATTACGGCATCAACACCGGCTTCGGCGCCCTGGCCCAGCGCCGGATCGAAAAAAAGGACCTGAAACGACTGCAGCGCAACCTGATCCACAGCCACACCGCCGGCGTCGGTCCCTGGCTTCCTGCCGACATCGCGCGCGGCGTCATCCTGCTGCGGGCCAACGTCCTGGCCAAGGGGTACAGCGGCGTGCGCCTGGAAGTGGTGCAGCTGCTGCTCGACCTGCTGAACAAGGACATCGTGCCGCTGATCCCTTCCAAGGGTTCGGTGGGCGCCTCCGGCGACCTGGCTCCCCTCTCGCACCTGGCCATGGTCCTGATCGGAGAGGGGGAAGTCATCTGCCAGGGCCTGGAGATGAACGCGGCCGCGGCCCTGAAAAAATCCGGGCTGCGCCCGCTGGAGCTCCTGGAAAAGGAGGGGCTGGCCCTGATCAACGGCACCCAGGTCATGACCGCCATCGGCATCTTCAACCTGCTCGAGGCGGAGAACCTGGTCAAGGCGGCCGATATCGCGGGTGCCATGACCTTCGAAGCCCAGCTGGGAAGCCCAACGCCATTTTACGAGGAGATCCAGGAGGTCCGCCGCCATCCGGGGCAGATGGAGAGCGCCCGCAACCTCATGCGCTTGATCAAGGATTCCCCGTTGTGGATCTCGCACCAGGGGAAAAAGAAAGTGCAGGACGCCTATTCCATCCGCTGCATCCCCCAGGTGCACGGGGCCGTGCGCGATACGCTTCAGCACGTGCGCCGCGTGCTGGAGATCGAGACGAACTCGGCCACCGAGAACCCGCTGATCTTTCCGGACAAGAAGATCATCCTGTCGGGCGGCAACTTCCACGGCGAGCCGGTGGCTTTCGCCATGGATTTCCTGGCCATCGCCATGACCGAGCTGGGCAATATATCCGAGCGGCGCATCGACCGCCTGATCAATCCCGCTTCCAACATGGGCCTGCCCAATTTCCTGGTCGCCGACAACGGCCTCAACTCCGGCTTCATGATCGCCCACGTCACGGCCACGGCATTGGCCTCGGAAAACAAGTCCCTGGCCCATCCGGCCGCGGTGGACAACATCCCCACCTCGGCCAACCAGGAGGACCATGTCAGCATGGGCACCATCGGCGCCCGCAAGGCGCGCGAGATCATCGCCAACCTGCGCCACATCCTGGCCGTCGAGCTGATGGCCGCCGCCCAGGCCCTCGATTTCTATGAACTCAAAAGCTCGCCGCCGCTGGAGAACGTCAAGGCCCTGATCCGCAAGCAGGTGCCGTTCCTCAACGAGGATACGCGCATGGACATCCCCATCCGCCAGATCACCGACCTGATCGAGAGCGGCCAGCTGGTCGCCGCCGCCGAAAAGCCGGGCACGCAACTGCTCTGATGTTCCAGCTCATCCTGCTGGCGGCGATCATTTATCTCCTTTACAGGTGGCTGCGCCAGGAAACGCCCAGGCCGCGGGGCGGTAACCCGCCGCCACCCCCTGCGACCGGGCCATTCAACCGTTCCGCGGGGCCAATCGAGGAGATGCGCCAGGACCCGGTCTGCGGCACCTGGGTGCCGGTCAGCCAGGCGGTCACCCTGAAGCGGGACAGGGAGACCCTCTTTTTCTGTTCGCCGGAGTGCCGCGACAAGTTCCAGGCCGGCCCGCCGAACGGCTGATCCCCTTCCTTGTCTGCGACCTCCATCCGTGATATGATCGGGCCATGACGCAACGGTTCAGTTCCAGCCCGGCTCTCCCGCCCCGACCGGGGCGCGGTCTGCGCTGTTCCTGTTGCGGGCTGCCCGCCGCCCGCTAAAAGTCCACCCCCCCTTTTTTCTCATTTTCCAGAGAATTCTCATAAGGAGAGCAAATGAGCAACATCCTGTCCACCATAGGCAATACCCCCCTGGTCGACGTCAGCGGCCTGCTGCCATTGCCGCCGCGCACTCAGGTGCTGGCCAAGGTCGAGGGGAGCAATCCCGGAGGCTCCATCAAGGACCGCCCGGCCCTGCGCATGGTCCGCGAGGCCGAGCGCACCGGGGCGCTGCGCCCGGGCATGACCATCGTGGAGGCGACCTCGGGCAACACCGGCATCGCCCTGGCCATGATCGGCGCCGCCCTGGGTTACCGCCTGCACATCATCATGCCCGCCTGCGTATCCAACGAGCGTCGCTCCATCATCACCGCTTTCGGCGCCGAACTGGAATTATCACCGGCGGCCAAGGGCACCGACGGCGCCATCGACCGCGCCCGCAGCCTGACGGCTTCCCGTCCGCAGGATTACTTCATGCCCGACCAGTTCAACAACGCCGCGAACGTTCGCTCGCACTACGAGACCACCGGCCCCGAGATCCACCAGCAGACCGCGGGACACGTGGACATCGTCGTGGCCGGCATCGGGACAGGCGGGACGCTGATGGGCATCGGCCAATACCTGCGGGAAATCAGGCCGGGGATCAAGATCTTCGGTGTTGAGCCGGGGATTGGCCACAAGATCCAAGGATTGAAAAACATGACCGAGTCGGAAGTGCCCGGGATTTTCGATCGCACCCTGCTGGATGGCATCGTCCGCGTTGACGATGAGGAAGCGTTCATGGCCACCCGGCTACTGGCTGTAAAAGCCGGCATCTTCTCGGGAATTTCCAGCGGCGCCGCGCTGGCCGGATCATGGAGGATCGTCCGTGATTTTCCGGGCCGATCCGTGGTGACCATCCTTCCCGACCGCGGCGAACGTTATCTCAGCGCATCCCTGTTTCGCTCCTACTGCGGAAAATGTCCGCCTTGATGATCCGGATGAAATGGAATGGAAGCAAAAGGTGAAATTGAAAAAGATGCCCTGAAAGGGCCCGCTCCCTTTTGCCTTGGTGAGTCTGCGAACTATCCCAGCGCTACGTCCAGAAGCATCATGACGGCGAAACCGAGCA
>DCVB01000090.1:0-72793 GCA_002327965.1 Candidatus Aminicenantes bacterium UBA2199
CGACCATGAAGCTGGCGGCCAGGTCGATGCCGTGTTCCCTGGCCGCCTGCAGCAGCATGCCCGGCGCCGGCTTGCGCAGCGGGCTCTCCTGCCGGTAGGCGGGAAGTACGGCGTCGGCCAGGAACGGGCAATGATAGAACGCGGCGATCTCGGCCCCCTGGTCCGCGAAATGCTCCCGCAGCCCGCGGTGCAGGGCGAGCACCTGTTCCTCGCTGCAGATGCCGCGGGCCACGGCCGACTGGTTGCTGACCACGATGACGCGGTAGCCGGCGCGGTTCAGCCGGCGCACGGCGGCGGCGGCGAAAGGAAAGACCCGGGCCTGGGAGAGCTCGCAGATGTAGCCGCGGTTTTCGATCAGCGTCCCGTCGCGGTCGAGGAAGACGGCCCGGATCATTCCGTCCCCCGCCACAGCTCGGTCGCCGCCGCCAGGACCTCGTCGACGCCGACGGCGGTCATGCAGCGATGGTCAGCGGGACATTCGCGCCGGCGGCATGGGGCGCATTCGACCGGGTGGTGCAGCAGCCGGAAACGGCCGGCGAGCGGAGCGGTGCGGCCGGGCTCGGTGGGGCCGAACACGGCGACCAGCGGCACGGAGAGGGCGGCCGCCGCGTGCATCAGCCCCGAGTCGTTGCCGACGAACAGCCGGCAGCGCGACAGCACGGCAAGGGAGCGGCGCAGGTCGAGCGCGCCGGCCAGGTTGAGCACGCTCCCGGGCAGCCCGTCCGCGATGGCGGCGATCCGCTCCCGCTCCGATCCTCCGCCCAGCAGCAGTACGGCGGCTTCGGGAAATTTCTCCAGCCAGCGGCGGATGACCTCGCGGAAGCGGTCGGGGAGCCAGGCCTTGGCGCTGCCGAAAGCCGCGGTCGGGGATACGGCCAGCAGCGGCCGTTCGCTGGAGATTCCCTTTTCCCGCAGCCAGTCCGCCGCCCGTTCCTTCTCCTCGGCGCTGATGACCAGGACGGCCGGAAAGGACCGGTCCGAGCTCTTTGCCGCCAGGTGGCCGATGATGTTCAGATAATAATGCTGATGATGGCCGCCGGCGGGAGGCGGCGGCACCCGGTCACGGAGCAGGAATCCGCGGCCGTCGCGGGCATAGCCGGCCAGGGAACGGATGCCGGCCAGGCGGAAGAACAGGGCGGAAGAAAAGGAGTTGGTGAACAGGATGCCGCGCTGGAATCCCCTGTGCCTGAATTCCCCGATGGCGGCGGCGATCGAGCGGGGGGTCCAGCGGTCGGGCAGGGGGAGGATCTCGTCGATCTCCGGGATGTTCAGGAACAGGTCGGCCAGGTAGCGCTTGGCCGCCACGGCCAGGCGCTCGTCGGGGAAACTGGACTTGAAAGCCCGGATGGCGGGCAGGCACATGATCCCGTCGCCGATCCAGTTCGGCGAGCGGATGACGGTGCTCATTCCGGAACGCGGGGTCAGGAGTCGCTTTCGGCCTCGGCTTCCTCTTCCCCGTCTTCCTCGCCGCCGAGATCGGATTCAATGTCGGCATCCTCGCCGGCGGCGGCGGCCTCGGTCCCGGCCTCGCCCTCGGCCTGCCGCGTGAAGAAGCTGTCTTCCTCGTCGAGCACGTCGAAGTTTATCTTTCCCTGCCGGAATTCTTCCATGGCCACGGTCAGGGTGTTGTCGCTCTTGATCTCCACTTTCCTGCGGGCGCCGCCGATCAATTGCTTGGCGCGGCGGGCGACCAGGATGGCCAGCCTAAACTTGCTGTCGATGCCGTTTAATGTTTGCAAGGATTCCTCCGAAGAATATCGATTATAACAGAGAAGAAGGCGGGACGCAACTGCCGGGAACGGTCATGCGCCTGGCGCCGGCCGCCCGGCTCTTGAAATGAACGGGGTTTTAAACTAAAATCACCTTGATGAACAATCCCAAACTGCCTCTGCTGCCGGCCATCGCGTTCTTCGTGCTGACGCTGTTCGTATTCATGCCCGCTACCATCTACCTGACCAACTCCGTCGAGTTTTCCAGCGGTTTGCCCGATCTGCTGCTGGCGGGGGGCTGCCTGGCGCTGCTTTTTGCGCTGCTGCTGCGCCTGGTGTTCCTGGTCCTGCGGGCCGCAGGGCCGCGTTCCATGGAAAGGGGCGTGTCGCTGCTCTTCGTCATCGCCTTCATGCTCTGGTTCCAGGGGAATTTCCTGCTCTGGAATTACGGGCCGCTCGACGGGCGCTATATTCCCTGGGCGGCCCTGAAGCTGAACGGCTACATCGACGGCGGCCTGTGGATCGCCGCCCTGGTCGCCGCGATCGCCCTGCCGCGATTCATATCGCGCCACGCCAGGATCTCCAGCCTGGCCTTGATCCTGGTGCAGCTCGGCAACTTCGCGTTCCTTTTCGCCAGGCGCCCGGAGACGCCGAGCTTTCAGCGCTATACCGTGGACACCACGCAGAAGTACACCTTCTCGGAGAACAGGAACCTGATCCTGGTGATCCTCGACACCTTCCAGTCCGACATATTCGCCGAGGTCATCCGCGAAGATCCGGACCTGGCCGGGGCGCTGGACGGATTCACCTTCTACCGCAACGCCCTCGGCGGCTACCCGGCCACGGAGCTTTCGGTGGCCTTGATGATGACCGGGAAATTCTACGACAACTCCCAGCCCTTCGAGCAGTGGAAGCGGGATGCCTATCTGGGAAACTCCCTGCCCCGGGTGCTGAGATCGTCCGGCTGGCAGGTCGATATCTACCCCGATGTGAGCTACAGCCTGTACTATTCCGACGAGATCGCGTCCAACTTCATCCAGGGGGTCGACTGGCGCGAAAGGGCGCTGGACGTCGTCGAGATCTACGACCTGACCCTGTTCCGCTGCCTGCCCCATTTCCTGAAACCCTTCGTGTACAACAACCAGGCCTGGCTGTTCAAGCCCCGCTGCCGGCGGTTCATCCTCCAGCCGGGGCCGAAAAAGATCCACTCGACGAGAGTGACGCCCACCGCGAGGAAAAAGCCCCGGGAGCGGAACCGGCGGCTCTTTTCCCGGCGGGCGTACGTGAACAGCCCGGTGATCCGCTTTTTCGACCGCATGCTGGACGAGGGCCACGCTGCCGACATCCAGGCGGCGTTCAAGTTCTACCATCTCATGATACCGCACATCCCCCTGGTGCTCGATCGAAATCTGCAGTACCGCACCAGTGAGGTGAGCCGGGAGAATTACCGGGAATATGCCGCCGCCGCCGTCAGGCTGATGGGGATCTTCCTGGAAAATCTGAAGCAGATCGGGATCTACGACGATTCGCTGGTGGTCATCGTGGGCGACCACGGCGCCGGGCACCAGGGGCAGGCATTCCGCTGGCAGCAGGAGATGCCGACCCCCCCCGAGGCGAAGATGGTCTCCCACCCTTCACAGGTATCCGCCCTGCCGCTGGTCCTGGTCAAGCCACTGCATGCCCGAGGCGCGCTGAAGATCTCCGATGCGCCGGTTTCCCTGGGTGACATTCCGGCGACGGTTTTCGCCGATCTCGGGATGGAGGTCCCGGTGCCGGGAACTCCGATGCAGGCGCTGGACCCGGCCGCCGGCCGCCAGCGGCGCTTCATGGTCTACGCCGGCAGGGACATTTTCTCCTATTTCGGAGACATGACCGAATACATCGTGACGGGATACGCCTGGCTGGCCGAATCGTGGCATGCTTCGGGGAAGGTCTACACCCGCCACGGCGTCAGGACGCCATGACGTTGAGCTGACCGGGGAGTGAAGATGTCGTCGCCGCTGAACGGCATTGACGTCCTGCCGGGGGCCTACCGGCGGATCATCGGCAAAAGGAACATCGCCCTGGTCACCGGCAGCTCCAATATCGATTCAGGCGGACGGCCGACCTGCGATGTGGTCCGGCGCCTGGCGGGCAAACGGCTCCAGGCCATCTGGTCCCTGCAGCACGGTTTTTTCGCCGACAAGCAGGACAACATGATCGCCTCCCCCTCGTCCTACTGGCAGGAGGGCGGGCTGGAGGTGCGCAGCCTCTATGGCGACAGCCTGCTGCCCGATGAACGATGGCTGGAGGGGATCGAGGCGCTGCTGGTCGATCCCTTCGATGTCGGCACCCGCGTCTACACGTTCGTCAACCACCTGGTCATGCTGTTGCGCTGGCTCTCCGGGCGCGGCGTCGAGGTGGTCGTCCTGGACCGCCCCAATCCGCTCAACGGCCGCGTCATCGAAGGTCCTGTCGCCCGGGCCGATCATTTCAGCATCGTCGCCCAGCTGCCCGTTCCCATGCGCCACGGCCTGACCGCCGGCGAGTTCCTTTCCTGCGCCGTGAGTTATCACGGCTTGGATGTTCCCCTGACCGTGGTCAAGGCGCAGGGCTGGTCGCGTCGGGACTGTTTTCACGGCCATTGGACCCTGCCGTCCCCCAACATGCCCTCCTTTGCAACCGCCATGGTCTATCCCGGCGCCGTGCTCCTCGAGGGGACGAACCTTTCCGAGGGCCGGGGAACGACACGGCCGTTCGAACTCGCCGGCGCGCCCTTCATCGAGCCGTTGCGCCTGGCAACTGAACTGCGGCGCTTGAAGTTGCCCGGGGTCCGCTTCGTTCCCATGTTCTTCAAACCCGAATTCAGCAAGCATGCCGGCCGGGTGTGCGGCGGCGTGCTGGTGCAGGTGCCGGACCCGGGAAGATTCCGCCCGTTCCGGGCGTATTATGAATTGATCCGCCTGGCGGCGCGGCGGTATCCCGGGAAGTTCAAGTGGCAGGCCCCGCCCTATGAGTTCGAGTTCAAGCGCCTGCCCATCGACATGATCTGCGGCACGGCCCAGGTGCGCCGGGCCATCGACAAGGACCTTCCCTTCGCCCGAATCCGGGACGGCATCGAGCGTGGCATTGACGCTTACTCCGAAGCGGTCCGGCCGTTCCTGCTCTACCCATGATCGTCATCCCTTTCGCCGCGGTCCTCGCCCCCGACAATTTTGCGATCATCCGCGATTGCCTGCGTGCCGGCGGCGTGATCGCCTACCCCACGGACACTCTGTACGGCCTGGGCGGGAACTTCCGGTCGCTTGCCGTCCACGCGGCCATCGACCGGCTGAAAGGCAGGAGCGGCGCGCCCTACTCGGTCGCGGTCGCCGACCTGTCCATGCTGGAATCGCTCGTCGCCGAAGTTCCGGATGCCTTTCGCAAGCGCCTCCAGGGGCTGCTGCCCGGGAAGTTCACCTTCCTTTTCAGGCCGGGCCCGGCCGTCGACCCGGCCCTGCTCAGGGGGAGCGGCAAAATCGGCATCCGCATGCCGAACCTGCCGCTGCTGCCGGGATTGATCTCCGCCCTCGGCTTCCCACTGGTCAGCACCTCGGCGAACCGCAGCGGCGAAGCGCCGCTCCAGGACCCGGCGGCCATCGCCCGCGAGTTCCCCGGCCTCGACCTGCTGATCGACGGGGGATCGCTGCCGCCATCCAAAGGATCGACCGTGATCGATGTAACCGGCGAGACGCCGCATGTCGTCCGCCGTGGCGACGACGAACAAAAAGCCCTGCCCCTGCTGCAGGGGGACGGAGGCTGATCCTCCTTGACTTTGACGGGGAAAAAACTACAATAGCGCTGGAGGAAAACCATGAAGCAACTCAAGGGCAGCCGCACGGCCGGGAACCTGATGAAGGCCTTCGCCGGCGAATCGCAGGCGCGGATGCGCTACACGTTCTACGCCAAGACGGCGGGCAAGGAAGGCTACAAGCAGATCGAGGAGCTGTTCCTGGAGACGGCCGAGAACGAGCGCATGCACGCCAAGCTTTTCTATAAGCCCCTGGTCGCGGCGATGGACGGCGAGCCCCTGGAGATCCAGGCCGCCTACCCCGTGGCCTTCGCCGAAACGGAGAAGAACCTCGAGTACGCCGCCGCCGGCGAGAAAGAGGAATGGTGCGCCCTCTACCCGGAGTTCGCCCGCGTCGCCGACGAGGAGGGCTTTCCCGAGGTCGCCCGCGTTTTCCGGGCCGTGGCCACGGTGGAAAAGAGGCACGAGGCGCGCTACCGCAAGCTGCTGCAGAACGTGAAGGACAAGACGGTCTTCGCCAGGCCGTGCAAGACCGCCTGGAAGTGCCGTGTCTGCGGGGCGGTCATCGAGGGCGACAAGGCCCCGGGAAAATGCCCGGTCTGCGACCATCCCCGGGAGCATTTCGAGCTCTGGGTGGAGAACTACTGATCACGGCTCAGGCCGAACCAAGGAGGTCTTGATGAAGGACATGAATCTGAAGAAATACGCGCTGGCCGATCTGCTGCTGGCCGCCGTGAAAAGCGAGATCGACAGCCAGGCCGTCTACACCCGGCTGGCGAAAGCGGTGAAGAACGCCTTC
Source organism: Candidatus Aminicenantes bacterium UBA2199 (assembly GCA_002327965.1). Taxonomy (GTDB): domain Bacteria; phylum Acidobacteriota; class Aminicenantia; order UBA2199; family UBA2199; genus UBA2199. The sequence continues at coordinate 6,278 of DCVB01000090.1, forward strand.
CTGAAGGAGCGCCTGCAGTTCCTCGCCCTCGAGGAAAACAAGCACCAGAAGTCGCTCGAGGACCTTTTCCGCCAGCGTTTTCCCGGCCAGGCCATCGCCGTTCCCGACCACCCCGTCGTGCCCTTGCCCGAGGTGCGCTTCCGCGACGAGCAGGTGCCGCTGAGCGGCATCATCGCCCAGGCCATGGACGCCGAGCAGGCGGCCCACGATTTCTACCTGCAGCTGGCCGAGCTGTTCGCCGACGACCCCGCCAGGAAGAACCTGCTGCTCTATTTTTCCATGATGGAGATGGGGCATTACAAGCTGCTCGACGTGGAAAAGAGCGGCCTGGAGCGTTTCGAGGAATACGGCGAGGAGCAGGAACTCATCCACGTCGGCCCTTGAGGTGCCCGGGGAGAGTGGCCCTGATCGGTTCAGCGGTCCGCGAGCACGAAACTCCGGCTCGGGGTCGGGCCTGAAATGATCATGAAAAAGAAAAAAAAACATTTCCTTGCCTGGTCCCTCATCGCCGCCGGGCTGCTGGCGGCGTTGCTGTTCTTCCGCTGGCTGTCCAGCAGAAGTGCGTCGGAGGGCGTTTACGTCGACGTCGAAGTCGCGGGCGTCGATCTGACCTATCTGCTGTTCAACAAGGAAAACGAGAAAAAGCTGGAGGTCAAGTGCGAGGAGTCTCAGCGCGGCGAAGACGAAAAGCTGCTCCTGAAAGGGGTCAGGGCCACGATTTTCAAGGCGGACAAGCTGGACCACGATATCCGTATTTCCGCCGCGTCCGGCGTTGCCTGGAATGAATTCAACGATTTCACCCTGCAGGGCGACGCCGTCATCGCCTCGCCGGACGTGACGCTTTCCAGCAACAGCTTCGCGCTCAAGGACCTGGACATCCTCTCCACCCGGGAACCGGCGCGTTTCCAGCTGCGTGACCTGTCGGGAGAGGCCCGCGAAGGGCTTTCTTACTTCATCAAGGACAAGTACGTCAAGATGATGGCCCCGCGGGGGGTGATGCGCCGCGACGGCAACCCGTATGATTTCCAGGCCCGGGTCCTGCGCCTGGCGGAGAAGAGAAAAGTCCTGATCCTCGACCAGGAGGCCTCGATCGCAGGCGCCGGCTCCAGCCTGGATGCCAAGCGCATCCAGCTTCAGTTCTCCCCTGATTTTGCCAGCCTGGACTGGGCGGCCGGCTTCGGAAACAGTCATTACCGGATGGTCGAGACCGCCGCCGACGGCCGCAGGCAGTGCCGGGAGATCACCGCCGGCCAGATCAAGATGCTGAACGATCCCCTGGGCCGCCTGCAAAAAATCGAGATCCGCGGCGACGGCCGGGTGTCGCTGGATGACGGCGCCCAATCCGGACACGTGCGATCGGAAGCAATCGAGATGGTCATGGATTGCGAAACCCAGGCCCTGCGGATGGTCCGCACCCTGACCCGGGGCACCTTGAACAGCCGTGGAAAGGACAACGTCTCGGTCAGCGCCGAATCCCTGCGGGCGGTGTATTCCAGCCAGGGAGAACTTGCCGAGGTCCTGGCCGAGAAACAATGCCAATTCCGGACCGATGACTTCCGGGGTCGGGCCAAGCGCCTCGATTATGACGCGTCCAGCGGAGAGATCGATATTTCCGGCAGGAATTCCATCATCGACAGCGGCAAGAACCGCTTCGAATCCAGCCATTTTCGTCTGCGCACAGGGTCGCGAAGCATCAGCAGCCAGAAAGGGGTCAAGGCCACGATCGTCCCCGGCAAGAAAAGCGCCCTGCTGAGAGCCAAGCCGGTGTTCGTCACCGCCGACGCGATGGAAACTTCGCGACGGGATGACGCCAGCCGTTTCACCGGCAGCGTAAGCCTTTTCCAGGACGAGGTGGAACTGCGTGCCGGCGAGCTGCTGTTCCACGGCGGCGCGCTGTCCTGCCGCGGCGGCGCCGAGTTGAAATTCTCCCATGACGGGCAGACGCTGGTCCTGCACGGACAGGCGATCGACCTGGATGCCGGCGGGAAGCGGATCGTCATCGAAGGGGAATCCCGGCTGAAGCAGGGTGAGAACTCCCTGGCCGCGCGCAGGATCGAGCTGGTTTTCGGCCCCGACGACAGGCTGCAGGACATTCTCGCCGCCGGCGCCGCCTCGTTCCGCAAGGGGACGATCGAGGGCCGCTGCCAGGCGCTGCACTGGCAGTACGCTCGTCAGACCGTCGTCTTCCGCGAGCGGGCCGAAATCAGCCGCTCCGGGGCCGGGACGACGCGCGGGCAGGAACTGCATCTCGACCTGGCCAGCAACCAGATCATCGTTTCCGGCAGCGACGACCGTTCCGAAACGACCATCGGCAACCCGCAGCCGTAAGCCCGGCGTTCCGCCTTGATTTTTCGCGTGATTTTGATTATGATGCATTCTGCTTCCCGTTGCGCCATAAATAAGGAAGATGAATAGAACAACGATAGGAGCCGCCGCCCATAGAGGAGCCGGCCGCCGCGAACGGCGGGTGGGCCCCGGCGGCCGCCGTCGGGAGAAGCCATGAAACGAATCGCGCTGACGGCCGCCGGCCTGCTGCTCTCCTGCCTGCTGGCGGCCACCGACATCATGAAGCTGTCCGAGGTCAAGCCCGGCATGGAAGGGGAGGGGCGCACCATTTTCAAGGGCAGCACCATCGAGACCTTCACCTTCAAGGTGCTGGGGGTAATGGAAAAGTTCGTGTCCGACAAGAGCCTGATCATCGCCGAACTGAACGCCCCGGAGTTGAAGGACGGCGGCGTCATCGCCGGCATGAGCGGCAGCCCGGTCTACATCGACGGACGGCTCATCGGTTCCGTGTCCTACGGCTTGAGCAATTTCTCGCGCAAGCCGATCGCCGGCATCACGCCGATCGAGGATATCCTGAGGATATCCGCCGTTGCGTCGGTGCCGGCCGCCAGCGTGGAGATCAGCGACATCCAGGTCGATTTCGGCCGCCAGAACGCCCGGCGCGTGGCCGCGGCCATCCGCAACGAGCTCGCCGCCCGCATGAACTTCTCTCCCGCCCGCTCGCTGGCGCCGATCAAGCTCTTCGCCAGCAGCAGCGGGTTCACCCCGGAGGCGGTCTCCTTCCTGGGCGACCTGTTCGTCCCGCTGCAAAGCATGGCCGTCGGCAAGGACATCAGCACCCGCAAGCTTTCCCCGGAGATGTTCACCGTGCGGCCGGCCGACGCGGTGGCCATCCCGCTCATCCGCGGCGACGCCTCCTACGCCGCCACCGGCACGGTGACCCATGTCGACGGCCAGAAGGTTTATGTCTTCGGCCATCCCTTCTTCAACCTCGGCACGGTGGACTTCCCGCTGCACAAGGCCGAGGTCATCTCCGTCGTCCCCTCCTACGAGAGCTCGTTCAAGCTGGCCGCCACCCGCAACCCGGTGGGGGCCGTGCGCCAGGACCGCTTTTCCGGAGTCATGGCCGAACTGGGGCAGGCGCCGGCCATGATCCCCCTGAAGATCTTCCTGAAGAACCGCAACCGCAATTTCGCCCTGGAGCTGGTCAGTCACCCGCTGCTGACGCCGGCCCTGACCTACATCTCCCTGCTGAACGCCCTGCAGGCCGAGTACCAGGAGTTCGGGTCCCAGTCGCTGCGCGTCCAGGGCAAGATCTTCGTCGAGAACGAGGATAACGTGGTCATGGACGACCTGTTCAGCGGTACCGAGGCCGCCGACGAGTTCTCCACGCTGGTCATGATCATCAACTACTTCTTGATGAACAACCGGGAGAAGAACGCCCGCATCCAGAAGATGGATTTCGAGATCAGCGGCCGGGAAGCCGTCCAGCGCGCCGAGCTGGAGAATGTCCTCATCGACAAGGTCGCCTATCTCCCGGAGGAGCTGATGACGATCGACATGAAGCTCAAGAATGAGAAAGGCGCCGCGTTCTCCGAGAGGATCCAGATCAAGGCGCCCAACCTGAAGCCGGGAGCGGAGTTCTACCTCATGGTCGCCGATGCCGCCGAGATCTCCAATTTCGACGCCAAGGCCGTCAAGACGACCTATTTCCCCTCCAACCTCGGCGCCCTCATCCGCGCCATCAACAACATCCGCAAGAACAGCCGCCTGTACCTGAAGCTTTTCGTTCCGGCCCAGGGCCTGTTCATCCGCGGCTTCGAGTATTCCTACCTGCCCTCGAGCGTGGGCAACGTCCTGCTCTACAACTCCCTGGCCAAGGACCAGGCCAACATGGCGTTCTCCACGGTGGCCGAGTATCAATTCGAGGTGCCGGCGGTCGTCGCCGGCAAGAAGATTTTCAAGCTGCGCATCAAAGAGAGGAAAAATGAATAGCAAGATCCTAGCGGGCATCGCGCTGCTGGCCCTGGCCCCCGCCCTGGGCGCGGTCAAGGTGAAGCAGGCCGAGAAGTCGAGCCTGGCCGATTTCCAGAAGGGGAGTTTCGTCAACGTCAGCATCGACAGCAACGGAGGCCTCTCCCTGGGGCCCAAGCTGAAGAGCATCCCCGGTCCGGCGGAGGAATTCTACCTGGCGGCCGCCGCTTCCGGCGGCGACCTCTACCTGGGCACGGGCCACAACGCCGCGGTCTACCGGGTCAGTGCGGCCGGCAAGATCGACAAGATCTTCCAGGGCGAGCAGCTCGATGTTTATGCCCTGCTGGTCGAAGGCGACGGCGACGTGATCGTGGGCACGTCACCCAACGGCCGCGTGTTCCGCGTCGCCAAGGACGGCAAGTCCACGGAACTGTTCCATCCCGACGAAAAATTCATTTGGGACCTGGCCGCGGACAAGCAGGGCAACATCATCTGCGCCCTGGGCAACACCGGCGCCGTCTACAGCATCGCCAAGGGCGGCGCGGTGGAGAACCTGCTCACGGCCGAGGACTCGCATATCATCAGCCTGCATGTCACCTCCGATAACGCCATCCTCGCCGGCAGCGGCGACCGCGGCATCCTCTACGAGATCAAGAACCGCAAGGTGCGCGTGCTGTTCGATTCCCCGCTGGAGGAGATCAAGGGCATCACCAGCGACAACGACGGCAACGTCTATTTCACCGCGGTCAAGAGCGTCCCGGCACCGCAGTCGGGCAAGGAATTCGAGATCGGTCCCGCGTTCACCAGGAAGGCGGACCCCGACAAGGAGCCTGTCCGCGAAAAGAGCATCCTGTACCGCCTCAGCCCCGACGGCGGGGTCGAGTCCCTCTGGTCCTCGACCGAGGAACTGGCCTATGCCGTCCATTTCGACAGCCAGGCCAAAGCGGTCGTCATCGGCACCGGCAACTCCGGGCGCGTGTACCGCGTGGAGCGCTCCGGCGCCTTCGTTCAGGTCTGCGAGAGCGACTCGGCCCAGATCTTCCGCATCGTCGGCGACGCCGCGCCGGCCAAGGGCTACTACCTGATCGCCAACAACACGGCCGGCATCACCCGGGTGGAGGGCGGCATGAACGCCACCGGCACGTACTTCTCCGAGGTGTTCGACGCCCGCATCCAGTCCCGCTTCGGACGCCTGGCCTGGAATGTCGAGGCCGCCGGCCCGTCAGCGGTCTCCTTTGCCGTGCGCCTGGGGAATTCCGACTATCCCGACCGTTCCTGGACGAGCTGGTCGGCCCCCTTCACCGACCCGGAGAACTCGAACATCAACACCGGCGGCTACCGTTTCCTGCAGGTGAAGATCGTGCTCAGCTCGACCAGCCCCAGCGCCTCCCCCCTGCTGTCGGGCTACCGCGTCTACTATCTCACCGACAACCTGAAGCCGGAGATCGGGCCCATCCGGGTCCAGCGTCCCGAGGACAGGAAGCCGGTCCCCGATACGACGCCGCCGCGGACATACCTGCATGTCTCCTGGGAGGCCAGTGACCCCAACCAGGATCGCCTGAACTTCTCCCTGTCCCTGCGCAAGCTTCCCGGCAATGAATGGTTGCCGCTGCGCAGTGAACTCCGCGAAAAGTGGCTGTACCTCGACTGCGAGCTCTTCGCCGACGGCAAGTACCAGCTGAAGGTGCAGGCCGATGACGGCCTGGACAATCCCCCGGCCTGGGCCCGGAGCTCCGTGCAGACCTCGGCGCCGTTCATCATCGACTCCACGGCCCCGCTCCTCTCCGAGTTCTCCATGACGGGGCGCAGCGTCCGCTTCAAGGCCGAGGACCAGGCTTCGGCCGTGGCCCTGGCGCAGTATTCCCTGGACGGCAAGGAGTGGATCCCGGTATTCCCGGACGACCTGGTCGGAGATTCCCGGGTCGAGACCTACCGCTTCGAGCTGAGCAACCCGAAGAATTCCCGCATACTGCTCATCAAGCTCAGCGACGAGTTCGGAAACGACAAGGTGTTCCAAAAATCCATCTAGGAGGACCCCGTGAGCGAAATCAAGCGAGTTTCGACCCCGATGAGCGATGAGACCGTCGCCGGGCTGAAGGCCGGCGACAACGTGCTGATCAGCGGCATCATCTATACCGGCCGCGACGCCGCCCACAAGAAGCTGACCGACCTGATCGCCGCCGGCGCGGAACTGCCCTTCGACCTGCGCGGCCAGGTCATTTTTTACGTGGGGCCGACGCCGGCCCGGCCCGGCAATCCCATCGGCTCGGCCGGACCGACCACCAGTTACCGCATGGACGCCTACGCTCCCAAGCTGCACGAGCTCGGCTTGAAAGCCTCGATCGGCAAGGGGTCGCGCAACGCCGAGGTGAAGGCGGCGCTCCGCAGGCACAAGGCCGTCTACCTGGCCGTGACCGGCGGCGCCGCCGCCCTGGTCTCCAAGAGCATCCGCAAGGCGGAAGTGGTCGCTTACCCCGAGCTGGGTCCGGAAGCCATCCGCAGGCTGGAGGTGAAGGACTTTCCGGCCCAGGTGATCAACGACATGTACGGCGGCGACATCTATGAGGAGGGCCGCAGGCAGTACGAGCGGGAATAGGAGACGGTGATGAAGATCCACGAATACCAGGCCAAGGAGCTCTTTGCCCGCCACGGCATCGCCGTTCCCCGGGGCGAGATGGCCGAGACGGCCGAAAAAGCCCTGGCCGTCGCCGAGACGCTGGGTTACCCTTGCGTGGTCAAGGCCCAAGTGCATGCCGGAGGCCGCGGCAAGGCGGGGGGCGTCAAGCTCGCCCGCGACCGCGCCGAGGCCGAGCGCCATATTTCGGCCATTCTGGGCATGAACCTGATCAGCCAGCAGACCGGCCCCGAAGGGCGGCGGGTGCGCAGGCTGCTGGTCGAGCAGGGACTGGACATCGCCCGCGAGCTGTACCTGGCGATCCTCCTGGACCGCGAGCGCGAGATGCCGGTCATCATCGCCTCCTCTCAGGGCGGGATGGAGATCGAGGCCGTGGCCCGTGAGCATCCCGATGCCGTTTTCAAGGTGCACGTTCATCCGGCGACCGGTCTTTTTCCCGGCCACGCGCGCAGCCTGGCGTTCCGGCTCGGCCTGGGCAGGGTCCAGCAGCAGAGCTTCGCCGCCCTGCTGACCCGGCTCCATGATCTCTTTCTGCAGTTCGACGCCTCGCTGGTGGAGATCAATCCCCTGATCGTCACCCGCGGGGACGAGGTGCTGGCCCTGGACGCCAAGGTCAATTTCGACGACAACGCCCTCGGCCGCCATCCCGACATCGCCGCGCTGCGCGACCTGGACGAAGAGGAACCCCTGGAAGTGGAGGCGTCGAAGTACGACCTGAACTACATCCGCCTGGACGGGACCATCGGCTGCATGGTCAACGGCGCCGGCCTGGCCATGGCCACCATGGACATCATCCATTTCCACGGCGGCGAGCCCGCGAACTTCCTCGACATTGGCGGCGCCACGTCGGCGGAACGCGTGCAGGAGGCATTCAAGATCCTGCTGGCCGACCCCAACGTGCGGGCCGTGCTGGTCAACATCTTTGGCGGCATCGTGCGCACCGACCGGGTGGCCGGCGGCATCGTCGCCGCCGCCCGGGGGCTGGATATCCGCATCCCCGTCGTCATCCGCCTGGCGGGCACCAACGAGGAGGAGGGCCTGCGCATCCTGCGCGATTCGGGGCTGAACTTCATCACCGAGACCTCTCTGTCCGACGCGGTGCGCCGCGTGGTCGATCTGGCCAAGGGGGCCTGACCATGTCCATCCTCATCGACGGGAATTCGCGGGTCATCGTCCAGGGCTTCACGGGGCGCGAGGGGTCGTTCCACGCCGCGCAGATGATCGAGTACGGCACGCGCGTGGTCGGCGGCGTCACGCCGGGCAAAGGCGGTCAGCTGCACCTGGAGCGGCCGGTCTTCAATACCGTGGCCGAAGCCGTCCGTGAGACCGGGGCCGACGTGTCGGTCATCTTCGTGCCGGCCGCGTTCGCCGCCGACGCCATCATCGAGGCGGCCCTGTCCGCTGTCCGGCTGATCGTCTGCATCAGCGAGGGGGTGCCGGCCCTGGACATGGTGAAAGTGAAGAGTTTCCTGGGCACGACGCGCTCACGGCTGATCGGGCCGAATTGCCCGGGGATCATCTCGCCCGGCAAGTGCAAGGTGGGGATCATGCCTGCGCGCATCCATCGCCCGGGCCGCGTCGGCATCGTCTCGCGCTCCGGGACGCTGACCTACGTCGCCGTGGACCAGATCAGCGGCGAGGGCCTGGGGCAATCCACCTGCATCGGCATCGGCGGCGATCCGATCATCGGCACCAGTTTCGTCGACGCCCTGGAGCTGTTCGCCGCCGACGAGCAGACCGCGGCGGTGGTCATGATCGGCGAAATCGGCGGCAGCATGGAGGAACAGGCCGCGGAAACCATCGGCCGGGGGTTCGCCAAGCCGGTCCTGTCCTTCATCGCCGGCCAGACCGCGCCTCCCGGCAGGCGCATGGGCCATGCCGGGGCCATCATCTCCGGCGGCCGCGGCACCGCCGCCGAAAAAATGGCGGTGCTGCGCCGGCATGGCGTTCACGTGGTGGAGAACCCGGCCGAGATCGGACGGGCGGCAAAAAAGATCCTGGGCCGAGTCCCGGGGTGATTCGCAACCAGCAAGGAGGGAGAACGATGAAAAGACAAAGCGGGAAAATGACCTTCATGAGCCTGATCGCCATCGCCATCCTGGCCATTGGCGGCTACATGGCTTTCCAGTACATCGGGAGCAACCTGGAGAAAAAGCAGATCAAGAAGGAAGTGTTCGATACCCTGGGAAGCACGCGCGGCGGCGACCGGGATGACGCCGCGCTGATGGCGGTCATCGAGGAGATCCTGCTGAAGCGCGACAACGAGATACTGCACATCGCCGCCCGGCTGGAAGGCGGCGTCATCCGTTACTCGTTCTCGTACCGCATGGTGACGAACTTCCTGTTCTTCAAGCGCGACGAGGTCATCGAGGTCACGGACCAGATCGAAAACTATGGCTGAAGGCCTTCGGGGGGACACGGGGCTCCTGAAGGCGGCTTTCGCCTTCATCGCAGCGGTTTTCGTCGTCATCGTGCTGCGGGAGTTGCGCGCCATCTTCATCCCTTTCTGCATCGCCCTGTTCCTCTTCTTCATGCTGAACGGGAGCGTGCGCCGGCTGCTGGACTGGCGTGTCCCCAAGCCCCTGGTCCTGGGCGGCGTGCTGTCGCTCATTTTCCTGGGCATTTATCTGGGCGGATTGCTGCTTTTCACCGGCGCCGCCTCCTTCATCAACCATTTCCCGGCATACAGTGAAAGGGTGACGCAACTGCTCAAGAGTACGCTGGCCAATCTTAAGCTGCCGCTGATCGATGTCAAGCATTACATTGCCGGCATCGATTGGGATAATATTTTCAATCCCGCCCAGATCACGGCTCTGGTTTCGGGGACCATGGGCAATTTTACCAATTTTATTGGCAACCTCTTGCTGGTGCTGCTGCTGCTGATGTTCATGCTGGGCGAGAGGGTGCCGATGGTCACACGCATCTCCCGGACCCTATCCCAGGATAGGGCGGAGGAGTTGCTGGACATGATCACGACCATCGAAACCAGAATCCAGCATTACCTGTTCATCAAGACCCTGATGAGCGCGGCCACCGCCGCGCTGGCGGCGCTGATCCTGATCGTGGGCCGGGTCGATTTCGTAATCTTCACCGCCCTGCTGGTCTTTTTGCTGAATTACATCCCCACCTTCGGCTCGCTGCTCAGCACGCTCTTCCCGGTACTGATCACCTTCCTGAAGTACGGCTTCTGCCTGCGCCTGGTCCTGGTCGCTGCCGGGCTGATGTTCATGCAGTTCGCCATGGGCAACGTGCTCGAGCCGCAGGTCATGGGCAAGAGCATGAAACTCTCCCCGATCATCATCCTGCTCTCGCTGGTCTTCTGGGGCTGGCTGTGGGGCGTGATCGGCATGTTCCTGGCCGTCCCCATCACCGCGGCCATCAAGATCGTTTTCGAAAGCATCCCCGGCCTCAGGCCCGTGGCCGCAGCCATGAGCGGCGAGTGATCCGTTCCCGGACCCTTGATTTTTTATTGCGTTTGCGTATAGTATCTGCCAGGAGGAAATAATGAAAAAAATACTGCCTTTCGTTTTGTGCGTGTTGCTGCTGTCTTCCTTGGGCTTTGCCGCGGGCAAAAAGGAAGCGCAGAAACCCGAGATGCAGGTTTTCGGCGACCTGGGCCTGGCCGTTTCCGATTTTGAAGGATTGTTCTTCGATGCCGGCTTCCAGTACGGTTTCACTCCGAAGCTGTTCGCCGAGGGCCTCTTTGAATATTACTTCAACCCGGCGGGATCGGGTCTCGATTCCAGCGCCTGGGGGCTGAACCTGAACGGCGTTTACAAGCACGGCTTGTCGGAAGGTCTGACGTTGTTCGGCAAGGCCGGCATCTGCCTGATCCATACCACCGTCACCTTCATGGGCTTCTCGGGGAGTGACTCCGATATCGGTTTCAATGTCGGCGGCGGGGTCGAATATGCCCTGAATGAAAAGATGGGGCTGCGCGGCGGCGCCACCTTGAAGGTTTCTTTCGCCGAGGAAGACACGGGGACGTTTTTCAAATTGTATGCCGGATTCTATCACGGCCTGTAGGCCTTGGGCGCCGCCCCGTTCCCCCATTTCATCGGCGCCGGCCGGGATGGGTTCTTCAACCCGCCGGACGCGCGCGAAGAATGGGTTTGACGGGGCCTGCGCTTTGTGTTAACTATTCGAGCCAGGAGGAATCATGAAAGCCAAAAAATCCATTTTTGCTTTGCTGGTACTGGTCTTGTGCATGTCCCTGGCCCTGGCGGCGGCCCCCAAGGGCAAGAAATACGACCAGCTGCAGTTCCACAAGGGCGATAAATTTCTCACGCCGCAGATCGGACTCAATTCCTACGCCGTCCCCTTCGGTGCCAATTTTGAAGTCGCCATCACCGAGAACATCGGCGTCGGCGGAACGGTCATGATGTGGATCTGGAGCCACGGCACCATCATCATGCCCTCGGTCGACGGCGCCTATCACTTCACCCGGCTCGACGTGGACAAGCTCGACCTGTTCGCCGGCGCCAGCCTGGGCTTCGCGATCTTCTCGGCCAAGGAAGGCTATGGCGGCTCGTCGGGCCTCTATCTTTCCCCGTTCGTCGCCGGCCGCTACTGGTTCTCCGAGAAAATGGCCGTCAGCCTGCGCCTGAATTTCAGCGTCTTAGGCGACTGGACCGGCGTGGGCGGCCTGCTCGGCTTGACGTTTCCCATCTGATCAGGGACCCACAAGGGGAAATACGGCTATTGCCGGGAGGAGAGGGCAGCTTCTCCTCTTTTAATTTTCAGCGGAATTCGGGAAGATAGCGCCGCGACTGCAGCGTGAACTCGCCGTGGTGCTCGATCTTTCCCGCCAGGGTGCGGATCAGGCCGGCCGGCTCGAAGCGACCCACCCATTCGCCGCACTGCCCGGGAGCATGGGCGGCGGTCCAGGCGATGAACTCCAGCTCGCCGCGGTCCAGCGCCAGGCGTTCGCCCGAGCGGCAGGCGGGACAGAGCAGCCCGCGGTAGTCGTCGCGCAGCCAGGCCCGCTCGAGGTCGCGGGCGCCGCAGTTCGCGCAGCGCCGCGGGTTGAACAAAAGCCCCTCGCTGCGCAAAAGCCAGACCAGGAAGTACAGCAGCAGCCAGTCCATGGCCACCCCTTTCTCCCTGGAATGCAGAATTGCCAGCAGCAGCTTGTAAACACGGCGTTCGCGGTAGCCGGGCTGCATGAATTTCAGCGTGATCTCGGCCAGGAGATAGAAGTAAAAGACATTCTCCGCCGCGGACACCACGGAGAAAAAACTCTTGCGGATCTCGCCCTTGCCGAGCGTGACCAGCTCCCGGTCCTCGCGCCAGTAATAGTGGAAATCCCCCTCGGTGAAAGGTTCCAGCAGCGAGCCGAAGCGGTTCTTCATCTTCGCCGCCCCGGGGGCCACGGCCTTGAGCAAACCCTGGTCGGCGGTCAGCAGCGTGACCAGCTTGTCCTGCTCGTTCAAGGGCGAGGAGCCCAGGACCAGGGCCTGGGTCGAAGCCTGGGGCATGCTCAGCAGCAGGCGTAGCGGGCGGTGACGGCCAGCGCCACGGCTAATGCGGCCCGGGGGCGAAAAACAGCGCCTTGAGGGCGAAATACAGGAAATAGAAACTGAAGCCGATCAGCAGGTAGCCCAATATCCGGATGACCCGGCGCGTATTGTGCGGCAGGCAGAGGGCCTTCACGCGGTGGGTGATCAGGATGATCAGGGTGAAATAGGAGAAAGCGCCGAGCAGGACGACCACCATGAACAGCAGCTCAAAGTTCAGGGTCAGGGGGATGTAAATGCGGAGTTTTTTCAGAAAGGAGAGGGCGATCATCCACGAGGCGATGCCCAGGGGATTGACCAGCACCATCAGCAGACCCTGGAGAAAGGCCCAGCGCTTTCTCTGGATCTTGGCGGCGAAGGCCTCCTCCTTCTTCTCCATCTCCTCGATGCGGTCGAGGAAACGCGCGTCCTTGAGCGCCAGTAGCCCCAGGACGAAGGTGATGATGGCGGTGATCAGCAGGAAGATCCCTTCGATGCTCAGGTTGTAACCGTTCTTCAGGAAGGGGGTGATGCCGAAAAAGGCGGCCATGGCCCAGATCGAGTCGCCGACTGCGGCGCCGAAAGCCAGGCTGAGGGCCTGGGCGTATTCCTTTTTGACGGAGCGCTGGAACACCTGCAGGTTGACCGGGCCGATGGGGATGCAGAGAAAAAAACTGATGAAAAAGCATCCCACGTAAAAAAACAGGTAGGTCAGCCACATTTCGTTCATTGTACCCGACGGCGGGAAGAGAAGTCAACCGCGAAACGAAAAAATTATTTCCTTCCACGATTCCGCCTGTTTTTGCGCCGGTCTTTGCCACTTTCTAAAAAAGGAGGATGAGGACCTTGAACAGCCAGGCCGCCAGCGTGGCCACGACGACGCTCAGCATGGCCGAGGCGCCCGCGATCCTCCAGCTGAATTCCCGGCCCATGACCACGAACGTGCTGAAGCATGGGAAATACAGGGTCACGAAGACCAGGAAGACCACGGCCTGGCCGGCCGTCAGCGGCAGCAGAGCCAGCGAGGCGGCGCCCAGGGCCTGCTGGGCCATGACGACGATCAGCTCCTTGCGGAAAAAACCGAAGATCAGCGTCGTGCCCAGCGCGGCGGGCAACCCCAGCAGGCCGTTGACCAGGGGTGCCAGGATGGCGTCGAGGGTGCCGCTGATGTCCAGGCGCGCCAGCCAGGACATGACCGCGCTGCCCAGCAGCAGCCAGGGCACGACGGTGAACGCGAACTCCTTCAACTGCCGCCCGCTGGCCGAGAGGGCGTTGCGAAGGGACGGCGTTTTCAGGTCGGGGATCTCCATGATCAAGCCGCCGGGCCTGGGCAGGAACAGCGAGATGAGCCTGCCGGTGACCCCGATCACCAGCAGCACGAACAGGTAGATCACCAGGGCCCACAACGGTCCGGCCAGCGCGGCGCTCATGGCGAAAATGATGGCGTTGCGCGCCGAGCAGGGAATGAACGGCAGCAGCAGGGCGCTCAGGACGCGGTCACGCTTGTTTTCCAGGATGCGCGTGGCGTAGAGGGCCGGCGCGGTGCAGCCGAAGCCGAGAATGAAAGCGGCCACCGATTTGCCGTGCAGCCCGATGTGGTGCAGGAGTCCGTCCAGCAGGAAGGCGACGCGCGAAAGGTAGCCCGAATCCTCGAAAATGGCATGGAGCAGGATGAGCGGCAGGAAATAGGGGAGGACGATCCCCAGCGCCCCGGCCAATCCCTGGTACATGCCGTCGATCGTCAGCCATAGGGGCTGCCATACCTGCTGCAGGGGCAGCAGCAGCGACTGTCCGCGGTCCAGCAGCGGTTCAATCCAGCCCGAGAAGAGGCGGCCGGTGACGTAGATGACGGTGAAAAAGGTCAGGAAATAAGCGAGCAGGAAAAGACGGCCCAGCAGCGGATGGAGCAGGAAGCGGTCCATGCGGTCGTGCAGGTGGATTGTCTTGCGCGGGACGAACTCGCTGGTTTCCTCGCTCAGCTTCATGGCCAGGTGATGGCGCTCGCAGGAGATCGTCTCGAAGCACTCCAACTGGTGGAACTCGCGGATCTGGGCGCAGGCGGCCGAGATGTTCTTTTCCAAGGGGCGGAGCCACTCGCCGGGGACCATGTCCGGGTTCTCGATGGCCTTGATGGCATAGAAGCGACGGCTGCCGTTGCGCCTGGGGCCCGGCGGCGGCAGGGCGGCCGACAATCCCTGCACCTGCGCTTCGATATGGGCGGTATAGGCCGGGGCGGGACGCGGCGGCTGCACCGCGTCCAGCAGGCGCAGGGAGCGCTCCATCAGCTGGCGTACTCCCTTGCCGTGCAGGGCGGAGGTGGGAACGACAGGCACTCCCAGTTCCCTTTCTATTTTTTCATGATCGATCAACAGGCCATGCATCTCGGCCTCGTCCTGCATGTTCAGGGCGATGGCCATGGGCAGCCCCAGTTCCAGCAGTTCATAGGTCAATTCCAGGCTGCGCGCCAGCTGCATGGAGTCGACCACGTTGATGACCAGGTCGACCGGCTGGCTCAGCAGATGGTCGCGGGAGATGCGCTCGGCATCATCGCCGGCATTCAGCGAATAACAGCCCGGCAGGTCCAGCAACTGGAAGACCCGCCCATCCAGCTGCACGGTGCTCTGGGTGAGGCGAACGCTGGTGCCGGCGAAATTGCCGGCGGCCGACTTGATGTCGGAAAGGACGTTGAACAGGGTGCTTTTGCCGGCATTGGGCTGGCCGACGAGAACGACCTTATGCACGGGCATCGACCACCAGGATCTTCCTGGCCAGCCCCTGGCCGATGGCGATCTTGCTGGAGCCGGTGGTGAGGTTGCGGATCAGTACCGGACTCCAACTGGAGCGGTTCAGCCTGACGATCGAATCGCCCACGTGCAGTCCCATGGCCAGGAATTTCCTCTTGGCTTCCGTGCCGGCCTTGATCTCGACGATGCGCTGCGGGATATGACAGGGAACGAGGTTGAGCGGCGATAAATTCATTGAATATTATATGGCATCCCGGGCGGCAAGTCAACGGTTGTCACTTACCTGCCTCCACCGTCTTGCCTGCGCGGTTTTTTTGGGATAGAATGGCGGGGTGATACGGTTCGAGGAGGGCTGACATGATCGACCTGGTGACCGGGGCGGCCGGCTTCCTGGGCTCCCACCTCTGCGACGCCCTGCTGGCCAGGGGTCACGAAGTGATCGGCCTGGACAACTTCTTCACCGGCAGTAAATCCAACATTCGTCACCTGCTGGGCGAAGAGGGTTTCGAACTCATCCGTCACGACGTCATCAACCCCATCCTGCTCGAGGCCGGCCGCATTTATCACCTCGCCTGCCCGGCCTCTCCGGTCCATTATCAGGTCAACCCGGTCAAGACCATAAAAACCTCGGTGCTGGGAACCATCAACATGCTCGGGCTGGCCAAGCGGGTCAAGGCGCGCATTCTGCAGGCATCGACATCGGAGGTGTATGGCGACCCCGAGCAGCACCCGCAGCAGGAGTCCTATTGGGGGCGGGTGAATCCCATCGGCCCGCGCTCCTGTTACGACGAAGGCAAGCGGGTGGCCGAATCGCTGCTGGTCAATTATCATGCCCAGAACGGCGTCGATATCCGCATCGCGCGCATCTTCAACACCTATGGCCCGCGCATGGCCCTCAACGACGGCCGCGTGGTCAGCAATTTCATCGTCCAGGCGCTGCGCCATCAGCCGATCACCGTCTTCGGCCGCGGCGAGCAGACGCGCTCATTCTGCTATGTTTCCGACATGATCGATGGCCTGGTGCGCATGATGGAACAGGAGGGGATCAGCGGGCCGTTCAACCTGGGCAATCCCGAGGAGGTCACCGTCCTGGAGCTGGCCGAGCTGATCCTGCGCCTGACCGCCTCGCGCTCCAAGGTGGTTTTCCGCGAACTTCCCGTCGACGACCCGGTCCGGCGCTGTCCCGACATCATGCTGGCCAGGGAAAAACTGGGCTGGGAGATCAAGGTTCCGCTCCAGGACGGCCTGCGCGAAACCATCGCCTATTTTAAAAAAGAGCTGAAGGCGTGACGGCCGGGCCGCTCCGCCGGCGCTTGCTGCCAAATACACTCATGGAGGTCACGATCATGAAACGACGGTCGGCTGTTGTCGCATTTTTGCTGTTGGCGCTTGTCCTTGCCGTATGCGCCGCCCCGGCGGATCCCGCAAGCGCGGAGAAGGAGATATCGAGGAAGGCCGCAAAGCGCATGGCCAAGTTCCACAAGGCCGTTCAGGAGAAGAAAGCCGACGAGGCGATCGACCTGATCCGGCAGGTGATCGTCATGGAGCCGGAATATGCCATCGCCCACCATAACCTGGGCGTGATGCTGCTGCAAAAGGACCGGGTCGATGAGGCGATCGCCAGTTTTGAAAAGGCGCTGCAACTGCAGCCCGGGTACGAGCATGCCCGGAACGCCTTGCGCCAGTCGCTGTTCGAAGCCGGGAAGTCCGCGCTCGACGAAAAAAAATTCGCGCCATCCAACGAGTATTTGCTTAAACTGTTGGCCATGCCATCCCCGGGAAAAGAGAACGAGAGCATGCTGGCGTATGCTCGATTCTACGTAGGGAATAATTTTTTCAACTTGAAGCAATTCCCTCAAGCCAGGGAAAATTTCGCGTCCTGCCGGTCCATGACCGGGATGGAAGCGGAGCATGCTGAATTGTCCGAGAATTCGACATATTTCCTCGGCCTGATCGATTATGAAAGCAAGGATTACCTGAGTGCCGGCTCGAACTTCAAGGAATATATCCGGCAGGTTGACGCCGCGGAAAAGAAGCCCGAGCTGTATCCGATCGCCAATTATTTCGTGGGGGACTGCCTTTTCCGCCGCCTGGAAGCCGACATGAAACAGGGGAAGACCCAGGGAATGGACGCTGCGGTCGCCGAGATCATCCCCTATCTGGAACGCGCGATCGCTCACGGGTTTCCAGGTGAAGATGCCCATGTATTGTTGGGGAATTCGTACGTTTACACCCGGAACTACGACAAAGCCATCGAGACCTATGAAGCCATGATCACGGCCTTCCCGCAGTCGCCCCAGTTGGAGAACTACCGTCTGTTCCTGAACGAGCTGAGGAAAAATCGCTCCCAGGGGAAGAAGAAGTAAGGATGCCGGGTCAGGGCGAGCCGGCCCCATCATGAAATTCGAAATTCTCGACCGCGACGCCCGATCGCGAGCCGGCCGGCTGACGACCAAGAACGGCGCTTTCGACACGCCGGCCTTCATGCCCGTGGGCACGGCCGGTACGGTCAAGGCGCTGACGCCGCAGCAGCTGCAGGAGGCCGGGGCCCAGGTGATCCTGGCCAATACCTACCACCTGTTCCTGCGCCCCGGGACCGGGGTCATCGGCAAGTTCGGTTCGCTGCACCGCTTCATGGGCTGGGGCAAGCCCATCCTGACCGACAGCGGCGGCTTCCAGATCTTTTCGCTGCGGGGCAATGCCCGGGTGGGAGAGGAGGGCGTGCGCTTCAAGTCGCATTGGGACGGCTCCTCGTTCGTGCTCAGCCCCGAGGACGTCGTCGACATCCAGAACGCGCTGGATTCCGACATCCAGATGGCGCTCGATCACTTCGCCCCGCTTCCGGCGACGCGCGGCCAGGACGAGAAGGCGCTGCGCCTTACCAGCGCCTGGGCCGCCCGGGCGCGCGAGCGCTTCAGCAGGACCAACCGGGCGAACTCCCAATTCGCCATCGTCCAGGGAGGGCTGCACGAGGACCTGCGCCAACGCTCCCTGCAGGAGCTGGCGGCCATGGATTTCGAGGGCTACGCCATCGGCGGGCTCAGCGTCGGCGAGACGCCGGTCGAGTTCCAGAGGGTGCTGCGGGCGCTGGCCCCCGAGCTTCCCGGCAACAAGCCCCGCTACCTGATGGGTTCCGGCACCCCCGAAGACATCCTCTTCGCCGTGGAGAACGGCATGGATATGTTCGATTGCGTCCTGCCGTCGCGCAATGCCCGCAACGGCACCCTGTTCGTCTCGCGCGGCAAGGTACGCATCAAGAACGAGAAGTACAAGGCGGACGCCCGGCCCCTGGACGAAGCCTGCGGCTGCTACACCTGCCGGAATTTTTCCCGCGCCTACCTGCGGCACCTGTTCATCTCACGCGAGATCCTCTCCTCCATCCTGAACACCATCCATAATATCCATTTCTACCTTGATTTTATGGCAAAAATAAGGTATGCTATCCATTCCAGGCGATTCGGTCAATTCAAGGAGAGTTTCCTGGCTCTTTATCAACAAGGAGAATAAGATGTATCTCTTCGGACAAACCGCGGGCGGCGCCGGCCAGCCCAACATGCTGGTCTCGATGATCCCCTTTGTCGTCATTTTCGTCATTTTTTACCTGCTGATCATCCTGCCGGCCCGCAAGAAGCAGAAGCAGCACCAGAACCTGATCTCTTCGCTCAAGGGCGGGGAGCGCGTCATCACCGCCGGCGGTCTTTACGGCACGGTCAATCGCGTCATGGATGACCGCTTCGAGATCCAGGTGGATTCCAACACCCGCATCCAGGTGGCCAAGGGCTCCATTTCCACGGTCGTT
Organism: Candidatus Aminicenantes bacterium UBA2199; assembly: GCA_002327965.1. Classification (GTDB taxonomy): domain Bacteria; phylum Acidobacteriota; class Aminicenantia; order UBA2199; family UBA2199; genus UBA2199. The sequence continues at coordinate 25,211 of DCVB01000090.1, forward strand.
GACGAGACCCCCAGGGCCCGGTAGCATTCCCTGCCGGTCGCTGGCGGCGGCGGAAGCGCTGACTCTTTCCGCGCCGCAAACCCGCAGTAACCAAGGAGGAACACGATGGACAAGTCGCTGACGTGGAAAATCGGGCTGATCATCGCCGTGATCGCCCTGTCGATCTTTCTGCTCTACCCTCCCAAGGACAAGATCAACCTGGGGCTCGACCTGAAGGGCGGCATGCACCTGGTCATGGAGGTCGTCACCGACGAGGCGCTGGCCATCCAGACCGACATGAGCGCAACGCAGCTGCGCGGCCTGTTCAAGGACGGCAGCATCCAGTACGACAAGATCAACCGCCGGGGCTTCAACCGCATCGAGATCACCGGCATCCGGCTCGAGGACGAGCGCAAGATCAAGGATATCCTCGACGACGATTTCCGCGACTGGTCCTATACCGTCGGCGGCAACCTGGTCTCGCTGGCGCTGCGCCCGAACATCGAGCTGCAGCTGCGCGAGCAGTCGGTGGACCAGGCTCTGGAGACCATCCGCAACCGCGTCGACGAGTTCGGCGTCGCCGAGCCCACCATCCAGAAGGAAGGGCTGGCCGGTGACCGCATCCTGATCGAGCTGCCCGGCATCGACAACCCCGAGCGCGTCAAGGGCCTGATCAAGAGCACGGCCATGCTGGAATTCCACCTGGTCGTCGGCGGGCCCTACCTGACCGAGGAGGCGGCGCTCCAGGAATACAACGGCCAGCTCCCGGACGACCTGGAGATCGTGCGCACCAACCCGCGGCGGCTGGACAAGGGCTTTTACGTGCTGAAGGCGGCCACCGTCGTCCCGGGCAAGGACCTCAAGGGGGCCCGCCGCGCCCAGGACGAGTACGGCGCCCCGGCCGTCGGCTTTTCCTTCAACTCGCAAGGCGCGGCCCAGTTCGAGCGCTTCACCGCGGCCAACATCGGCAAACCGCTCTCCATCGTCCTCGACGAGCGCATCGAGAGCGTGGCCACCATCCAGGACGTCATTTCCGCCGACGGCATCATCAAGGGACGCTTCACCATGGACGAGGTGGACGACCTGGTGCTGGTGCTGCGCTCCGGCGCCCTGCCGGCGCCGCTGAAGTACATCGAGGAGCGGACCATCGGCCCCTCGCTGGGAGCCGACTCGATCCGCAAGGGCCTGACCGCCGCCATCGGCGGACTGCTGCTGGTCATCTTCTTCATGCTGGTCTACTATCGCGCCGCGGGCATCAACTCGGTGCTGGCCCTGATCCTGAACATGCTGATCCTGATGGGCATCATGTCCTATTTCCGCGCCACGCTTTCCCTGCCGGGCATCGCCGGCATTATCCTGTCCATCGGCATGGCCGTGGATGCCAACGTGCTGATCTTTGAGCGCATCCGCGAGGAACTCGCCGCCGGCAAGTCGCCCAAGTCGGCCATCGACGCCGGCTTCAAGAAGGCCTTCTGGACCATCTTCGATGCCAACCTGACCACCGTCATTTCGGCGGTTTTCCTGTTCCAGTTCGGCACCGGCCCCATCAAGGGCTTTGCCGTCACCCTGATCATCGGCATCGTGGCCAGCATGTTCACTGCCATCTTCGTGTCGCGGGTGATCTTCGAACTGACCTACGGCCGGCGCAAGAAGCTGTCCCGGATCAGCATATAGGAGTGGAAGATGTTAAAGCTATTCAAGGAAGAACCCAAGTTCAGGTTCATTGATAAACGCCATTTCGCGTTCGTCCTGTCGGGGCTGATCATCCTGGCCGGGGTGTTCGTTTTCTTCACCCGCGGCTTCAACTGGGGCATCGACTTCTCGGGCGGCACCCTCATCGAGGTGAGCTTCCAGGAGCCGACCTCGATCCACCAGCTGCGCTCCTCCCTGGCCAGGATCAACCTGGGCGATGCCCAGATCACCCGCATCGGCGGCGAGAACAAGTTCTTCATCAAGACCCTGGCCTCGCTGAAGAAACTGAACCTGGACAGCCGTGAGAAGCTGGATGACATCGAGGAGTACGAATTGGTGGCCCGCGAGATCCGCAACGGCATCATGAGCGAGAGCGAGAGGGCCGCGGCCGCCGCGGGCAAGATCGACCTGAACAACACGGCCGAGGGCGAGATCGCCCGCTTCCTGCGCGACCAGGGGGTCCCCGACGAGGATGCCAGGGAGAGCGCCCAACTGATCATCGGGCTGCGCAAGAGCGACAGCGGCATCATCGGCGATTTTTCCGAGCTGGAAAAGGCCGGCGTCAAGAACCGCGTCATCTCCCGGCTGCGTTCCGATGCGTTCCTGGGCAGGTACACGTTCCTGAAGGTCGAGTTCGTCGGCCCGCAGGTGGGCAAGGACCTGCGGCGCAAGGCCATACTGGCCTGCATCTGGGCGCTGATCGGCATGCTGATCTATATCGGCTTCCGCTTCAAGCTGCTGTTCGGATTGTCGGGCATCCTCACCCTGGCCCACGACGTGATGGTTGCCCTCGCCTTCATCCTGTTCTTCCGCATCGAGATGTCGCTGCAGGTTGTTGCGGCCCTGCTGACCATCGTCGGCTATTCCATCAATGACACCATCGTCGTCTTCGACCGCCTGCGCGACAACCTCAAGATCATGAGAAAGGACAATTTGGGGACTATCCTGGACAAGACCATCAACCAGACCCTGAGCCGCTCGATATTCACCTCGGTGACGACACTGCTGGTGGTTCTTTCCCTGTACGTCTTCGGCGGCGAGGTGATCCGCCCCATGGCCTTCACCATGGTGGTCGGCGTCATCGCCGGTTCCTATTCGACCATCTTCCAGTCCTGCGCCTGGCTGAAGGTCTGGGAACGGTTCCTGCTAAAAAGAAAAAAAAGTTGAAAATGCACTTGAATTACGAGCGCTTTTGTTATATAAGATGATTTGGAAATATTATCAAAATATTATTATGGAGGCCTAGCATGTTTGGCGAATCCTTGATCATATCGGGAGAGAAGCGCAAAGCAACCAAGAAATACTTGACCCTGCCCATCTCTCTGTTGATCCATGGCGTTGCAATCGCTTCCGTTATCGTCGTCCCCTTGATGATGGCCGACTCCAACCTGCCGGAAATCAAGGTGACCAATGTCTTCATCGGCTCCCCGCCCCCGCCCCCGCCCCCGCCCCCGCCGGCGGCCAAGAAAAAGAGCGGCGGCCAGCAGAAAACCGCCGAAGAAGCCAAAAAAGTCGAAACACGGCCGATCATCGCCGGCCGCCTGGTCGCCCCCATTGAGGTGCCCACCATCATCCAGGAAGAGGACATCGGCAGCTTCGGGATCGATGGCGGCGTCGAGGGCGGCGTCGAGGGCGGCGTCGAAGGCGGCGTTGTCGGCGGCGTACTGGGCGGCGTCGAGGGCGGGCAGTTGATCGAGGGAGCCGACCAGGCCATCCGCATCGCCAGCGTGCAGCGTCCGAAGCTCATCAAGCAGGTCAAGCCCATCTATCCCCAGATCGCCCTGACGGCGCGCATTCAGGGCGTGGTCATCATCGAGGCCATGACCGACATTTACGGCCGCGTGCGCAATGCCCGGGTGGTCGCCGGCCACCCGCTGCTCAATGACGCGGCGATCAGCGCCATCAAGCAGTGGGTCTATGAACCGTACATCCTGAACGGCATCCCGAAGCCGGTCATTTTCACGGCCACGGTCACGTTCACCCTGCAGAACCAGTAATTCCCACGTGGGCAAGTCCACGGGCAGAATTAATAAATAAAACCAATTTAGGAGGTTTCCTATGTCATGGGATCTAGTTGAAATGTGGCACAGTATGAGTATCGTTCCCAAAGCGGTCGTCTTTACCCTGTTGCTCATGTCGGTGTATTGTTTCGCCACCGGCATCGAGAGGGCGATCGTCTTCAACAAGGCGAAAAAGCAGTCCCGCGACCTGCTCAAGCTGATCTCCGGCCTCTGGCGCGAAGGCAAGGTCGAGGAGTCCATCAAGCTCTCCTCCGACAAGCGCTTCAAGAACAGCCACCTGGCCAAGGTGCTGGTCGCCGGCCTGAACGAGCTGCAGTTCCAGCAGGACAGCCGCTCGGCCCAGCCCGAAGTGGTCGAGTCTGCCAAGCGGGCCATTGAGCGCGCCACCATCAAGGGCGTCCAGGAATTCAAGAGAGGCTTGAACGGCCTGGCCACCATCGGCTCCACCGGTCCGTTCGTCGGCCTGTTCGGCACCGTGTTCGGCATCATCACCGCTTTCCAGGGCATGAAGGTCTCTGGCTCGGGCGGCATCGGCGCCGTCGCCGGCGGTATCGCTGAAGCCCTGATCACCACCGGCTTCGGCATCCTGGTCGCCGTCATCGCCGTCTGGTTCTTCAATATCCTGTTGAACCGCGTGGACATCTTCACCGGTGAAATGGCCAACGCCTCCTCGGAGTTGATTGATCATTTTATCAAGCTGAAGTCCAAGTAAAGGGAGTCGACTATGAGTGTCGATATCGGCGGCACGAATACTGCCAAGTCTGAGCCAAACGTTGTGCCTCTCTGCGACATCCTCCTGGTGTTGCTGATCATCTTCATGATCGTGACGCCGATGATCCAGAAAGGGGCCAACGTCACTTTGCCTGAAGCCAAGTACGTGGGCAACCAGCCCGACCCCAGCCAGATGTTCACCGTCTACGTCAAGAAGACCGGGGAAGTGGCTCTGGATGAAACTCCGGTGGAAGATCTGGCGAAGTTGGGGCAGCTGATCCTCGACAAGATGGAGGAAATGCAGCGGACCGAGAAGAAGGTCCTGCTGAAGGCTGACCTGGAGGCCTCTTACGGCAGGGTGGTGGACGTGATGAACGCCATCAAGGAAGCTCAGATCGAAGTCCTCGGCCTGGTGACCGAGCAAAAAGCGTCCACTGTGGACTGACCCGAAGATTCTCGCTAAAAAGGGAAGAAGCGATTCTTCCCTTTTTTTTTATCCTTTGAAGGAGCGGATGCGCACGCGCACCGCCGCCGGCAGCACGTGCACGTCGAACGCCTCCAAATCGCTGCCCCCGTACTCGCCGTCAAAGTGATAGGGGATCGGTCCGCTCAGCGAGCGGATGTGCGCCTGCTCGAACTGGATGGTGCGGTAGAACGGGTACTTGTGGATGGTGCCGGTGAACAGCCGCTGCACGTTCAGCGATGACTGCAGCAGATTGAACTTCTTCAGCAGGCACAGGTCGAGCAACCGGTCGTAGGGAGAGGCGTGGGGGGCGATGACGGCCTTGGCGCCGTACTCGCGGAAGTTGGCCAGGGCCAGGATCAGGATGTCCTCCTCGAACTCACTGTTCTCGGTGCTGACCCGCACGCGGAACGGGGGCATTTCCATATAGCCTTTCAGAGCGAAATAGACATAGGGCAGGATGCCGCGCGCCTTGGATTCCAGGTTGAATTTCTTGGAGATCAGCCCATCCAGGCCCATGCCGGCAACGTTGAAAAACAGGCGGCCGTTGATGTCGCCGGCGTCGATGTTCACGTCCTGGCCGTTGATCAGGGTGTCCAGGGCGCGCAGCCAGGAGAGATGGAGGCCGAGGTTGCGCGCCAGGCCGTTTCCCGAGCCGCCCGGCAGGATGCCCAGGGTCTTGTCGCGGTTGACTAGGGCGCCGGCCACCGAGTTCACCGTGCCGTCGCCGCCAAAGGCCACGAACACGTCGAAGTGCTTCAAGCCCTGGCGGGCGATCTCCCGGGCCTGCAGCGCGGAAAGGGTGTTGACCAGTGAAACGCTGGCGAAATGACGGCGCAGCTTCCTCATGATCAGCGAAACGGCGATGTCCTTGGAAATGAAGCCGGAGGCCGGGTTCAGCATCAGCAGGATACGTTCGCTGCTGCGTTTCATGCGCTGCGCTGAAACCCCGGTCCCGGCCGTCGGCGTCGGTTTCGCCGCTTCAGGAGATTTTCTGGCCGCACTCGGGGCAGAACTTGGATCCCTTCTTCACCGCGGCGCCGCAGTGACTGCAGAAGGATTTCTTGGGGAACTCGGCGCCGCATTCGGGGCAGAATTTGGCCGTTGCCGGCGCTTCTTTCCGGCAGGCAGGGCATGTTTTCGTCGCCGCCGCGGCGCCGGATGCGCCGGGAACCTGCGGCTTCGATTCCTGCATGGCCTGGTTGATCATGCCCGGGATCATCATGCCCATGCCCGCGCCCATGCCCATGCCCATGCCGGATGATGCCTCGCCCCCTTTTTCCGCGGCCTTTTCCATGGCCTTGGCCGCCTTGAACTGCACGAACTTGCCCATGTCGCCGACGGCGCCCATGCCCGAGCGCTCATCGATCATTTTCTGCACCTCCTCGGGAGGCGTGATGGCATTGATGACAAAATCGGCGATCTCCAGGCCGTACTTGGCGAAGTCATCGGCGATGCGCCCTTTGAGCGCGACGGCGATCTCGTCGAGATGCTGCGGCAGCTCGAAGAGGCTTTTGACCGTTTCGCCCAGGAAATCGTTCAGCCGCCCCACCAGCAGGTCGCGCAGGAAATCCTCGATGTCGGCGGTGGAGTATACGGCCTGGGTTCCCGCCACGTCGCCGATGAAGAGCGGAGGATTGACGACCTTCAGCGAATAGACACCGAAGGCGCGCAGGCGGACGAAGCCGAGTTCGCTGTCCCTGAATCCGACCGGCTCCTTGGTGCCCCATTTCAGGTTGAGAAAAGTCTTCAGGTTGACGAAATAGACCTGGGCCTGGAAGGGAGACTTGAAGCCGAAGGGCAGGGAGAGCAGCCGCGTGAGCAGGGGAATGTTCATTGTCGACAGGACATGCCGCCCGGCCTGGAATGTGTCCAGGGCCTTGCCGTCGCGGAAAAAGACGGCGGCCTGGTTCTCCTGGACGATCAGCTGCGCCCCGAGCTTGATGTCGCTCGAGCCCTTCTCGGGAATGCGATGCGACAGTTCCTGGCCCGTGGGATCGAAATACTGGATGATCTCGAGTCTCATTTGCCTTCTCCTCTTCCATAACCCTTCAGCAGGGCGGTGCGCTTTTCGAAAAGATTGTCGATCTGCGCCAGTGCCTCGCGCAGGGAAGCGAGGGCGGACGGATCCAGCGGCGCGGCCGAGAGCTTCTTGAACTCGACGACGAGCGCTTCCGCGGCTTCCATGGCCAGAGCGTCCTGTTCGTACACCTTGTCCAGTTCGGGCTCCCGGATCTTGATCAGGTCGAAGAAGCCGCTGTAGCCCTGGTCGGCGTAGCGCAGCGTCCCGATGCTCCTGTCGATCTCACGGACGAACAAATCGTACTCGCGCAGCAGGTTAAAATCCTTGGCGTGGGCGGCGGCCTGGATCACCTTGTTCATGCCGGTCTTCACCTTGCGCTGCTGCTTGAGGACGTACTCGCGCTGCAGGCGGTCTGAATCGCGGCGCAATTCCCTCTCGTAATAGCCCTTGAACCCCGGCAGCTTGTGCAGGATCTTTTCCAGCCAATTCAATTGTTCTCTGGCTCGGTCCTTGATATCCATGCTGTCCTCCCGCCCAATTATAGGCAAGTGGGGTTGAAAATGCAACTCGCACCGGCCCGAGAGGCGGGCGCCATTGTCCGGCGCCCTTGAAAATATCCCGTCAATATGCTACGTTCCCGACAAAGGAGGTTCATCATGACGTATAAAATCGCGATAAACGGTTTCGGCAGGATCGGCAGGCTTTTTCTGCGCACGGCGTACAAGACCCCGGGCATCGAGATCGTGGCCATCAACGATATCACCGATACCCGGACCCTGGCCCACCTGTTGAAATACGATTCGACCTTCGGGACGCTCGCCGAGGACGTCGGCCACGGAGAAGGATTCATCAGCGTCGCCGGCCGCAAGATCAGCGCCTCGGCGGTCAAGAACCCGGCGGAGCTGCCCTGGAAGGATCTGGGCATCGACCTGGTGGTCGAGTCCACCGGGTTGTTCACCAAGCGTCCAGAGGCCGAAAAGCACCTGCTGGCCGGGGCGAAAAAAGTGCTGATCTCCGCGCCGGCCACCGATCCCGACGTGACCATCGTCCTGGGGGTCAACGACGCCGACTATGACGGCAAGAAGCACCGCATCATATCCAACGCCTCCTGCACCACCAACTGCGTGGCGCCGCTGGCCAAGGTGCTGCATGACCACTTCCAGATCCTCAAGGGCAACATGACCACCATCCATGCCTACACCAACGACCAGCGCATCCTCGACCTGCCCCATAAGGACCTGCGCCGCTGCCGCGCCGCCGCCATATCGATGATCCCCACCTCGACCGGCGCGGCCAAGGCCGTGGGCCTGGTCATCAAGGATTTACAGGGCAAACTGCACGGCACTTCCATCCGCGTCCCGACCCCCGACGTGTCGGTGGTCGACCTGGTGGTGCATGTGGCCAAGGATACTTCGGTGGAGGACGTGCGCCAGGTGATCGAGAAAGCCGCCGACGGACCGCTGAAGGGCATCATGGGCTATACCTACGAGCCGCTGGTCTCCATCGACTTCAAGGGCGACGAGCGCTCCTCGATCATCGACATGGAGAATATCCTGGTCGTGGAAAAGAATCTGATCAAGGTGCTGGCCTGGTATGACAACGAATGGGCCTATTCCTGCAGGATCCGCGACCTGATACTCAAAATCGCGGCGAACTGAAATGGCCAAGAAATTCATCGCCGACGTGACGGTGGGCGGCCGCCGCGTCTTCGTGCGCAACGACTTCAACGTTCCGCTGAACCCCGCCGGTGAGATCACCGACGATACGCGCATCCAAGCGGCCCTGCCCACCTTCCGCCACCTGCTGGACAACGGCGCGTCCATCGTCTGCTCCTCGCACCTGGGCCGCCCCAAGGGCAAGGCGGTTGCGGAATTGTCGCTGGCGCCGGTGGCCCGGCGCCTGGGCGAGCTGCTGGGAAAGAAGGTGCTCTTCTGTTCGGAAACGGTCGGCGCCAAGGCCGAAAAGGCCAAGGCCAGGTTGAGGCCCGGCCAGGTCCTGATGCTGGAGAACCTGCGCTTCCATCCCGGCGAGACCCTGAACGACCCGGCCTTCGCCGCCGGACTGGCTTCCGGCATCGACCTGTACGTGGACGATGCGTTCGGCGCCTGTCACCGCGCCCATGCATCGATCGACGAGATCACCCGGCATGTGCCGCTCGCCGTCGCCGGCTTTCTGCTCAGGAAGGAGATCGATTTTCTCACCCTGGCCGCGGAAAACCCGCCCGACGACTATCTGGTCATCCTGGGCGGCGCCAAGGTCAGCGACAAGCTGCCGCTGCTGGAACACCTCCTGACCCAGGCCGACGCCATCCTCATCGGCGGTGCCATGGCCTATACCTTCCTGAAGGCCGAGGGGATGGATGTCGGTGCCTCGCGCGTGGAGAACGAGTGCCTGGAGCTTTGCCGCGACCTGAGGCGCAAGGCCGATGAACGGGGCGTGCGCTTCCTGCTGCCCTGCGACCATATCGTTGCCTGCAGGATCGAGCCCAATGTCACCTTGCGCATCGTCAGGCCGGGGGAGGGCATCCCCGGGGAAATGATGGGGCTGGACATCGGACCCGAAACCGTTGAGGCTTTTCGGGCCGAGATCGGCCGCGCCCGGTTGATCTTCTGGAACGGGCCGATGGGTGTCTTTGAAGTGGATGCTTTCTCCGGCGGTACCATGAAGATCGCCGCGGCGCTGGCCGCGTCCGCGGCCACGACCATCGTCGGCGGCGGCGATTCGCTGGCCGCGGTCAACCAGGCCGGGGTGGCCGACCGCATCAGCCATATTTCGACCGGAGGCGGGGCTGCCCTGGAGTTCCTGTCCGGCAACCAGCTGCCGGGCATTGCCGCCCTGACGGAGGCGTGATGGGCAGACAATATGTCATTGCCGGCAACTGGAAGATGTACAAGACCGCCGAAGAGAGCCGGGAATTCGTCCGGGCCCTGGCCAAAGAGTTTTCCGACGCGCCCGGGTTGACCGTGATCGTTTTCCCTCCCTTCACTTCACTGCAGGCGGTGAGCGGCCTCGATCCCAGGGTTCATATCGGCGCCCAGAACCTGTTTTTCGAGGAACAGGGAGCTTTCACCGGTGAGATCTCGGCGCTGATGCTGCGCGGCCTGGCGGAATACGCCCTGGTCGGCCATTCCGAAAGGCGGCAGGTATTCCATGAAAGCGATGGCGACGTCAACCGCAAGCTGCTCGCCGCCCTGGCCGCCGGCCTGAAGCCCGTGTTGTGCGTTGGCGAGACGCTGCCCGAACGTGAGGCGGGACAAACCCTGGACAAGGTTAAGGGGCAGTTGGACAGGGGATTGGCGGGCGTCACCGGCGGGGATTGGGAACGGGTCATCGTGGCCTACGAGCCGATCTGGGCCATCGGAACCGGCCGCAACGCCACGCCGCAGCAGGCCGAGGAGGTACACCGCCATATCCGCGGCACGCTTGGGGAAAAAGCCCCGGGCCGGGCGATCCCCATCCTTTACGGAGGCTCGGTCAAGCCCGAGAACAGCCTGGAGCTCCTCGCGCAGGAGAACATTTCCGGGGTCCTGGTCGGCGGCGCCTCCTTGAAAGTGGACCAGTTTTCTGCTATAATCCGCAGTGGTTTGAAACTTCTGGGCGCATAGGAGGCAACTTGAGCGGCGTCTTACTTTTCATTCACATCGTCGTGTGCCTGCTGCTGGTCATCATCGTCCTGTTGCAAAGCGGCAAGAGCGCCGACCTGGCCGGGGCTTTCGGCGGCTACGGCAGCCAGTCGACTTTCGGCCCGCGCGGCACCGCCACGCTGCTCTCCAAGATCACCACGACGCTGGCCATCCTGTTCATGGTGACATCGTTGTTGCTGCAGGTACTGCAGGCCCGCAAGAACCGTTCCGGATCGGTGCTGCCTGGCGGTGAGAGGCCGGCGGCGACGCAGCCGCTGGAACCCGGAACCCCCGCATCCCAGCCTCAGGGCGAGAGCGGCGGGTAAGCGGGAAATTTCCGCAGCCAGAAGATCTCCCAGGTTCACACATTTGTCATATACGGGCCGAGGTGGTGGAATTGGTAGACACGCAAGCTTGAGGTGCTTGTGGGCATTTGCTTGTAGGGGTTCGAGTCCCCTCCTCGGCAAATATGGAGAGGTGCTGGAGTGGCCGAACAGGGCTGCCTGCTAAGCAGTTATCCCGGGTAAACTGGGATCGTGGGTTCGAATCCCACCCTCTCCGCCATTTTCTTNNAAGAAAATGGCGGAGAGGGTGGGAACTGCGACCGCAGGGAGCTCATCCCACCCTCTCCGCTATTTTCCGCAATTTCCTACACAATTCCAGATAGAGCAATTCCATACTCAAGGAAAATAGGGGAGAGGGTGGGAACCGCGAGCGCAGCGAGCGACATCCCACCCTCTCCCAAAAAAACCTTGAGGGACGCCTTCCGGGCGTCCCCTCAGTAATGAGCTCATGAAATAGTTTGCCCGCCCTGCGCGACCAGAGGGAGCTATTCCCGATTGCGTCTGCCTTCAAAGAATCCTGCAATAGCCGAAAAAGGCGGTTCGCTCTTTTGCATCCCACCCTCTCTATATAAAAAACAAAACCTTGAGGGACGCCTTCCGGGCGTCCCCTCGGAAATGAGCTCATGAAATAGTTTGCCCGCCCTGCGCGACCAGAGGGAGCTATTTCCGATTGCGTCTGCCTTTTAAAATTCTTGCAATAGCCGAAAAGGGCGGTTCGCGAACCGCCCCTACGTGGAGAAAGAATGACTGATCTGAATAGCGGCGAGCGGCCCGTTGGGCACCTCTTGTGCATCCTACCCTCTCCGCGTCTGTACCCTTTTTTCTGGTTGATCTCTCCATGTTGGTTGGGAGTGTCCTGAAAACAGGACAATTACTCCGTTGTATCTTGGCATGCGACTTGCAATGCTGTTTATTGACTGAATATTCTTCAGGAGGCTGAAATGAAGAATACAATGCGCACATTGACTTTGCTGCTCCTTTTTTCGTCTTGCGCCAGTTTATTTGGCCAGGAAGTGATTCATGAGCGGATAGAGGTCATCTATCAGGAGATTCTGGTACGGGCTTTTTCAGGCTCGCAACCGGTTCCCGGGCTTAAAGCCGGGGATTTCACGCTGTTTGAAAATGGGAAGAAAGTCGAGATCGCCCACTGCCGCGAACTTCGGCGCTCGTTGGCGGCGCAGCCGCCGTCGACCGCAGCGCTCCCTGCCGAAGCCAGTCGTCCGCGATTGTTCCTGTTCATGCTCTGGTTCAACGAGGAAAGCCCGGAGTGGCCCAAGGCCTGGGAATACTTTCGTTCGCGGATCTATCGTCCAGGAGATCGGGTCATCCTGAGCGACGGACTGAGGGCGTTGGAGATATTCTCCCTGGAGCAGGATAAGGAAAAGATCGCCGCATTCCTGCAGGAAGCGGCCACGACCGCAAAGAACAAAAAGCTGGACAAGCTCCGCCTGGTCAACGAGATGGAAAACAGCGCCAATGATTTCTACGACGGGCTCGTGACCGGCCTGATCCAACCGAAGCTGCTGCTGGACGAGTTCAAGGTCCGCTACCAGGGTGCGATCAACGAATATCGTCTGGTACGGCTCAAAGGCTATCCGCGCTGGCTGGAGCGGCTGGCTGCGGCGCTGAAGGCGGTGGAGGCCGAAAAATGGGTGCTGGTCTTCCTGCAGAACGAGCGGCTGCCGTTGCTGAGCAAGGACAGCCGCCTGGTCGCCAAGGCTCCCGGTTCGATCCGCAGGGATCTCGAAAAATTCATGGAAGAAAGTGAGCGCCAGCTCACACTGGGCACTGACGTGCTGCGGTATTTTCGCGACCTGCAACCGCTGTTCGTCGGGGCCAACGCAACCTATCACCTGTTCCTCAGCGACGCTGTCGGTGAAACACTGCTATTCGATAACTTGCAATGGACCCCTGTGTTTTCCTCTTGGGAAGGGGCTTTTCGACAGATTAGCGCCGACAGCGGGGGCCGGGTGAACAATACGACCCGGTTGCAGACCGCGCTGGAGGAAGCGGCGACGAGCGAAGATATCTATTATGTGCTCACCTATCTCCCGGCCGAGGGAAAGAACCGACAACGCGCCCTCAAGCTCGAGGTGCAGCGCCCGGGGCTGCGGGTGGCCTACTCCCGCAAACTGACGCTGGGCGAGTTCTTTCCATTGAAGATCGCTGCACCGGAGTGGGGGGATGGGGTGCTGAAAATGGCCATCAGAGACTACCAGCGGCTTTATGGCGATTCCGGGCTGCGGGGCAAGCTGCGCGTTCTCATCAAGGCCCAGGCGAAGGGCAGGGAAGATCTGACCTCGACCCGGGAGATCGCTCCGCTGGACCCGGAAGTTATCGTCGAAATGGCACTGAATCTTCTTCCCGGCCAGTACCGGCTGCAGGTCGAGGTTGAGGATCTCCTTTCAGGAAATCGGGCCCGCTCCGGAAAGGAGGTTTCGATCCCGATGCCCCCTCCGGCGATCGACCCAACGCCGACGAATTCCGACGGGCCCGCCGTGTCGGAGCAACTGGCCGCCGTTCTGGAGCGGTCCGCCGCTTATTGCAGGTTGTTGAAGGAAGGCGCTTTCCGTTTTTTTTGCCTGGAAAAGGTCGAAGAGAAGGTGCTGCAGCGCAACCCGTTGAGACGGCTTGTGGAAACGGTGGCGCGGCGCTGGGAATACGATTACCAGATCACCGGCGCCGGCGGCGCGATCAAGGAGCAGCGGCGGCTGGTCCTTGACGGGACGCGAAAGGTCGACAAGGCGAACGCCGCTCTGGAGACGCGTTTTGCCTCGCGTTACTCGGTTTTCATGCCCGTCACCCTCCTGGCGGCCGAGAATCGGGACACGTACCGCTATCGGCTGCTCGGAAACGAGGTCCTGAACAAGCGGTCCTGCGCGCTGGTCGAGATCGTGCCGCGCGATCCGGGCCGCGGCGAGATCGCCCAGGGAAAAGCGTGGATCGACGAGCGGGACGGCTCGGTCCTGAAGATCGAGATGAGCCCGCGGGGAGTGGTCGGCAGCGAGGTCCTGGAGGCGGAGGCACGCAGGATGTCGGCCGAACTGATCCTGGAGACGACGCACTGGTACCTGGTCGAGCATGAGGGGATCCGCTTCCCATCGAAAACCGAATTCACCGAGAGGTACCGCTTCGACAAGGCTCGGCAGATCAAACAGGTGCGGGACATGGAATATACCAGCACGTTCATCCTGCCCATGCTGGAAACCAGGGTGCGCGACGTCGAATTCTATCGCCTCAGCCAGGAGTACGCCAAGTACAAGTTTTTTCACGTGGAGAGCCGCGAGCAGGTCTGGGATTGAAGCGGGTCGGCGCTGGAACCTGCGGCCGCAGGAGGACCGGCGGGTTTGCGGCGGATGAATGTTGACTAGAAATACGGCATGTGCTACCAATAGCCTATGGAAAAGATCGTCGGGCAGGCGTTGAGAAAAGAGCGCGAAGCGCGCGGTGTCTCGCTGGCCGACGTCGCCGCCGAGACCCGCATCGGCATCCGCTTCCTGCAGGCCCTCGAGAACGAGGAATTCGACCTGTTCCCGGGAACATTCTACATCCATTACTATATCAAGAATTATCTCCAGGCCTGCGGCGCCGACGGTACCGCATTTTTCAACACCTACCGCCAGTACCTGGACGGGATCCTGAATCGGGGCGGGGAGCCGCCCCCAGACCAGTACATGCAGAAGATGAACTATGCCCGATTCCGCAGGAATCGCACGCTGCTGCTGGCCGCCCTGGGCCTGGCCGTCCTGGCCCTTCTCGTTTACATGCTGTTCGGGCCCCCGCGCTGGCTGGAGCGTTTGGCGATCTTTCGCCCGGCCGTCTCCATGGCGATCCCGCCCTTCTCCTCCCACTTGCTGGCCAGCGAGGAGGAACTCTGCCTGACCAGGGCGCCGCTGCAGGCCCATCTTGCCCTGGACGCACCCTGCTGGCTGTCGCTCTGGCGCGGCAGCGAAAAGGTTGCCGAAAGAACCTTCGCTCGGGGAGAATCCATTTCCATCTCCGGTTACCGCCTGACCCTGGTCGTCGCCAATCCGCCGGCGCTGCGGCTGCAGCTGAACGGCAGCGACGTGTCCTATCTGCGCGCTTCGCCGCAGGCCGTGAAGCTGGTCGTCGACCCCGGCAATCTCGACGAAATCCTGCGGCGCTGAGCGATGGTCTCCAAGAACCCGCTGGTCCTCAAGATCGCCGAGGGTGCGCCCAGCGATGAACTGCTGAAATACCTGCTGGCCAAGGAACTGGCCTTCACCGAGGAGGAATATCTCGAAAGCCTGGTCTTCATCCTTCCCGATCCCAGGTATGAACAGCAGATCCGGCAGATGCTGGGATTGATCGCCCAGCCGGTCAAGGAGAATTACGTCCAGAAGCGGGATGCCGACCTGCGCGTGATGAATTTCATCCTGCAGGAGGCACTGGAATCGGGCTATTTCAACACCCTGACCCTGATCATCCACAACCAATCCCTTCCGGCCGAGTTCATCCTGCGCATTGCCGCCCAAGCCAAGGCGGCCGTGCTGGAGACGCTGCTGGAAAACCAGATCCGCCTGATCGCCTACCCGGAGATCATGGAGCGCATGGAGGCCAATCCCGACTGCAATCCCTACATCCGCGGCCGCATCGGCGAACTGCGTGAATTCTACCTGCAGCCCAAGGCTGCCGAGGTCATTCCCGAGACCGAGGTCATGATCGAGCTGACCACGGCGATCGTCGAGGAGCACCAGGACGACGCGCAGCTGGACGTGGGCCAGATCCAGCAAGAAGCCCAGACCACGCTGCAGCGCATCAACCGCATGGGTATCTCCGAGCGCGTGCGCCTGGCCATGACCGGGAGCAAGACCGAACGACTGGTGTTGATCAAGGACCCCAACAAAATGGTGCAGGCGGCGGTGCTCGACAGCCCGAAAATGGCCGTCGACGAAGTGCTGATCCACGCCCGCAATCTCAGTTTGCCGGGCGAGATCATCGGCAAGATCGCCGGCAACCGCGAATGGACCAAGAACTATACCGTCATCATGGCCCTGGTGGAGAATCCCAAGACGCCGGTCAGCCGTGCCCTGGCATTCGTCAAGCAGCTGCACGCTCGCGACCTGAAGCTGCTGGCCCGTGACCGCAACGTCAGCCCGGTGATCCGCGCCCTGGCCCAGAACCTGGAAAAGCAGAAGGAAAAGATCAAATAGCCAGCAGCCGGTACATCAGTCCCTTGACATCGAAAATGGTCGGGTCGGCCGCGATCAGCTCCGGGCGACTGCAGGCGAGGAATGCGTTGTCCTGGCGGTGCATGCCGGTGAAATGGCTGGTCCCGGCCTCGCGCTCCTTTTCCATGCCAGCTTTCAGGTCATAGCCGGGTTCGGAAAGCAGCAGCAGATCGGGGGCTGCGGACATCTGCGCCCCGGAGTACAGCTCTTCCGCGTAATAAACGCGGCGAATGGCCTTTCTCCCTCCGATCTCGACCGCGCTGAAGAGGTCTTTCAGGTCGCGGCGTACCTTCTCGTAGTCGGCGTCGGCGACGTTGCCCCTTGGGAATTTCCCCTTGCGGTGGACGTAGAGGCGGGACGGGTCGAGGGCAAAGGCCGTGGCACGGCCGCTGATCCCCGGCAGGCCCTTGGCGTCCGAGGCCTCGCTGCTGAAAAAGCCGTTCTGCTTCAATAACGGATTGAGGTAGACCTCGCTGCGGATGTGGCCGAAACCATGATCGGAAAGGGCAAGGACCTCCATGTCCGGGCGGTCGGCTGCGCGCTTCATGAAATCGACGGCCGTCTCGTCGACCTCGTGGAAAAAAGCCCTGAAATCGTCATGGAACTCGTGCCGCTCGTCGGCGCAGGCGTCATAGAGAAAGTGCTGCAGCCGGTCGGTGCCGGTCACGGTGAACATGAATACGTCCCAGTCCTCGCGCTCCCACAGCCGGTCGGCGACCTGCTTGCGCACCTTCAGCGCGCAGTGCAGGTCGGCCAGGAATTCGACCTTGCGGTCCCGTCCCTTGCCGGCATCGATGTCGACCTGGTAGCCGGCCTGCTTGAGCATGGACAGGTAGCGGGGCGGGAATACAGCCCTTTCCAGTTCGAGGGCGACGAAACCCGAGACCAGCACTCCCGGAATGGGGCGGGCCGGATAGGTGGCGGGCAGGTTGATGATCACCGAGCGCTTGCCGTGCGCCCCCAGTTCAATGAAAAACGGCGCGGCCTTCAGATCGCGAAAATCGGGAAAACGAATCTGGTAGGAGCCGGGAACCAGGTCGACGAAGCCGAAGATCCCATGCTCGCCCGGTTGGGTGCCCGTCATGAAACTCGACCAGGAAACGGCCGATATTTCAGGGATCGAGACCGTCATGCGGGCCGCCCGGCCCGAGAAGAATCCCTTCATCCCGGGCAGGAGCGAAGGCCGGCCCGCGGCGCCGGCGAGCATCTCGTGCGCAACGCCGTCCAGGCCGATGACCAGGAGTTTTTTCCGCGCTTTGCCGATGGGCTTCACCTCGCTGCCGGCGCGGGTTTATTCCACCAGGGGCCGGCCATGCTTGATGATCGCCTCGGCGACCTCCCTGCGCATCATCGACTCGGGCGGGACCTGCTTGTTGACCAGTTTCTCGCGGATGATCTTGCCGGCAAAATCGATGCGCTCGGACTGGGGATGGGGGCAGGTCTTGTCGTTGGCGATGGAGTTGCACTTCCTGCAGAAGAAGAAGCTCATGAAGAACATGGGAGTGATGCCCAGGTCGGGGAAATAGTCGAATATCTTCTGGGCGGCGAAGGGATGGTAATAGCTGCCCACGCCGGCATGGTCGCGGCCGATGATGAAATGCGAACAGCCGAAGTTCTTGCGCACGATGGCGTGAAAGATGGCCTCCTTGGGGCCGGCATAGCGCATCTCGAACTGCAGGATGGACATGACCGTGCGTTCCTTGACGTAGTACTCGTCGATGAGCGCCTTATAGGAGTCCAGGATCACTTCGTCGGTGAAGTCGCCGGGCTTCTTCTTCCCGATCACCGGGTTGATGAACAGGCCGTCGACGATGGACTGCGCCGACTTCTGGACGTACTCGTGGCCCAGGTGCGAGACGTTGCGCGTCTGGAAGCCGACCACGGTGTTCCACTTCTTTTCCTTGAAGAGGACGCGGATCTCGCGCGGTGTCAGGTAGAAGGCGGGGAAGTGGGTGATGGGCTCACTGAGAAAATTGATGCTGCCGCCGATAAAGAGCTCTCCGCCGGCCTTGATCTGCTGCACGCCGGGGTGCTTCAGGTCGGTGGTCCCGAAAACTTTCTGGGCGTATTCCTCAAAGTCCCAGGCATAGACGTCTTCGACCTGCATGGAGGCGATGGCCGCTTTCCGCGTGGTCAGGATAATGGTGTCGTTCTTGGCGAATTTCTTGGCAGTTTCCCTGTCGACGGGCAGGACGATGGGCAGGGTCCACGCATGGCCGCTGGCCAGCCGGCTGTTGTGCACCACCTCGCGGAAATCCTCCTGGTTCATGAAGCCTTTCAGGGGTGAAAAGACCCCGGTCGCGATGTTCTGCACCTCGATGGCTTTCTCCTCGTCGATCTCCAGGCTGAAAAACTTGTCGCGAAAGGAGAGGATGGCCTCGCGCTCTTTCGCGGACAGGACGCGGTCGATCAGTTCGCCGCCGTGTGGTTTGACGATCATCATGTTCTCCTTAGCTGATGTAGCCGAGCTTCTTCAGTTTCTCACGAACCTCATCCTCATCGGTTGGCGACAGGTCGCCCTGGCCGCTGTTCTGGGCGGCATATTGGCTGAGGATGTGGATGACGAAGGTGGGCAGGTCGGGGAAATTCTGGCTGGCCATTATCTTGACAAGATCCCGGCGCAAGTAATCGGGAATGACGATGTCCCTGCCGGCAGGCTTCAGGTAGCCCAGTTCCTCCAGCTTGTCCAGGATCTTGCGCAGTGATTCATCCTCGCTCTCCTTGTCGCTCTCGATCACCAGCTCGGGCTGCAGGGGCTCCTCAAACGGATCCGAAATGCCGGTGAAGTTCTTGATTTCCCCGGCGATGGCTTTTTTGTACATGCCCTTGACGTCGCGCGCGATGCACTGGTCCAGCGAGCATTTGACGTAGACCTCGACGAAGCTCCCGATCATGCCCCGGATCTCGTCGCGGATGCTGCGATAGGGCGAAACGAACGCCGCCGTGACCACGGCCCCGTTCCGGGTCAGCAGAGAACAGACAAAGCCGACGCGGCGGATATTCTCATCACGATCCTCCTTCGAGAACCCCAGACCCTTGCTCAGGTATTTTCGGGTGATGTCGCCGTCCAGATCCTCGCTGTGAATGCCACGCTTCTTGAGTTCAGCGCTCAGCTTCAGCGCCAGGGTGGTCTTCCCCGAACAGGGGAGGCCGGTGAACCATACTGTTACTCCTTTCATGATGACTCCTTTTCTATCGGTATTTGCCAATGGGTTAGCGTTGCACGACCAGGTACTTCTTGGGCAGGATCAGCTTGCTGGAGAACTGGACGTTGGTCAGCAGGATCATGGCCCGTTCGCGGTCGGGGAGTTCCTCCTGGAATATGCCCTCCCAACCCTCGAAATCGCCCTCGTCGATCAGGATGCGGTCACCCTGGCGGAAATGGTCCTCGCGCCGGCGCAGCACGACCAGGCCGTTGCTTTCGCGAGACTTGATGTCCAAAATCTTTTCGTCGGCCAGAGTCCAGAGGTACTCGTTGCAGCCCAGGATGGTCTTAACCCCGTGCGTGTAGCGAACTTTCTGGTAGAACTCGCAAATGTCGAAGCGGGCGAAGAGATAGCCGCTGAACAGGGGGGAGATGCGGTCGACCTTGACCCGGTTCTTCTTGATCTTCCTGTTATAGACGGGCAGATACACGTCGATCCCCAGTGTTCGCAGGTGCTTTTCCGCATCGAATTCCTGCTTGGGCTTGCTGTTGACGATGAACCATTCGCCGCCGGGGATGTCTTTCATCTGGGAATTTTAGAACAAAGCACTCCGGTTGTCAATGGCGGCGGCGGCTGCAATAGAGATTTCCCTTTATTATGGGAATTTCCGCCGTTTTTATGATATAATAAAGGCAATAAGGAAAAAATCATGTCCCCAGAAGTGAACGAATATCCCGACCAACCAGCCGACAAAGCCGGCGCCCAGGCGCAGGGCGAGGAGATCCTGGAGGAGTACCGCAGGCCTTTCTGGCAGAACTCCAAGTTCTGGCTGTGGGCGGTGTTGCTGCTGGTCCTGGCCGTCTTCGCCCTGGTATACAAGAAGACCGTCATGAACACGGCCATGACCCGGGGCGAACTGCAGGCGGCGCTGGAGCTTTTCGATATCTCCAGCCAGTGGAAGGTCACCGCACAGGTGAACGATGAGGATTTTCAGGGAGTCGTCCTGGCCCCCGAGGTCTCGTTCCGCCTGCGCAATGTTTCGCAGAAAGATCTGAGCTACGTGTTCCTGCTGGGAGTGTTCCGCTTCATGGATACCGGCAAGCTGATCGGCGAGGGTTACCGCATGGCACTGCGCCAGCCGCTGCCGCCGGGAGCCAGCAGTGAGCGGATCATACTCAATGCCGGTTTCGGCTACCGGGCGACCTCGGCGGTGGCTTTCGAGAAGAACCGGCAGAACTGGCGGAATGCCTCCTGCGAGGTTTTCGCCAAGTCGCACAATTCCGGGTTCGCCCGGATCAAGACCTTCTACATCAGCCGCCGTATCGAAGGTCTGGACGTCGAGGTCGAGATCAGGTAGGTCCGATCATTTCAGCAGTGCGCCGATCTTGTCCTTGAGGCCGGTTCCCCGCAGCTGCGTTGCCGCGATCTTCCCCTGGCGATCGATGACGAACGTGGAGGGGATGAAACGCACTTCGTATTTTTCGGCCAGCTCGCGCGCTGCCTGTGGATCGATGATGTGCAGCCAGTACATCCCCTTGTCCTTGACGAAGCGGCGGGCCGCCTCGAGGTCGCGGTCGAGGCTGATGCTGATCAGCACGAAATTCCGGAGGCCGAAGCGCTCCTGGATGTCGATCAGGTGCGGCACCTCCACGCGGCAGGGAGGGCACCAGGTGGCCCAGAAATCGAGGAGCACGACGTTGCCCTTGAGTTTGGAGAGCGTATGTTCGACGCCCGCGATGTCGGTCACGGTGAAATCGGGCGGCGTGCTTCCCGGACTCTGGGCGTGACAGAATACGGCCGCTCCCAGCACGAATGCGGTCATCAACAGCAGGGTTCTGGTTCTTTTCATGTCAATATTATACCATATGGGTCATATATTCGCAAGCCGGCGTTCCCGGACTATTTCCGGGATTGAAAAACAGGGTCGATTGCTATATATTGTAGGTGACGCGATCGCCCGGTGCCATCCAGCAGGGCGCCGCCGAACCAAGAGAGGTGTCAAGATGTCGTATTTGCTGAGCGTGAAGGAGATCCTGGAATTTGCCGTCTATATCGAAGAGAGGGGATATGAGTTCTACATCGAGGCGATCAAGAAATTCCCGGATCCCCGGGCCACGAAACTCTTTCAATATCTGGCTGACGAGGAATTCAGGCATGAGAAAGTGTTCAGGAAGCTGTTGCTCATGGAGGGAGGCCTGAAAGGCGGGGAAGCCGATCCGGAATACCGGGCCTACATGAAGGAGTTCATCAAGGCCCACCAGCTGGGCGACCGGGAGGCGATCCACGCCAAACTGGCCCGGCTGTCCACGCTGGACGAGATCCTCGACCTGGCCATCGGCTTCGAGAAGGACTCGATCATCCTCTTCTCCGAGCTGAAGGAAATGTTCGCCAAGTGGCATGCCACGGCGGTGAAAAAAGTCGTCACCGAGGAGATGGGGCACTTGCGCAAGATCTTCGCCATCAAGCGCAAACTGGCCAGGAAATGAGCTTGCGGCCCCCAAAGGGAGACATTCCATGGAACTGATGGAGATCATCAGGGCACGCCGCGCGTACCGATCATTGCAGCCGGCGGAGATCAGGGAAGACCTGGTCCGCGAACTGGCGACGGCGGCCTCGCTGTCGGCGTCGTGCTTCAACAAGCAGCCCTGGCGCTTCGTCTTCGCCTATGAGCCGGCCGTGCTGAAAAAGCTGGGGCAGGCCATGAACCCAGGCAACGAGTGGACGAGGGCCGCATCGCTGATCGTCGCCGTCTGCAGCCGCAGAGACATGGACTGCGTGGTCAAGGAGCGGGAATACTACCTTTTCGACACCGGCATGGCCACCGCTATCCTGATCCTGCGCGCTACGGAAATGGGGCTGGTGGCTCACCCCATCGCCGGTTTTGACGAGAAAAAGGCCAAGGATGTCCTCGGCATTCCCGCCGACCTGACCCTGATCACCCTGGTCAATGTCGGCAGGCACCTGCTCCCGCCCAACGACCTGTTGAACGAGAAGCAGGTGGCGATCGAAAAGCAAAGGCCCGAGCGCCTGAAGCTGGAAGAGATCATGAGGCTGAACCGCTATTGACCCGCCGGGTGTAGACCGAAAAAGGGGCTTGATGAATCAAGCCCCTACAAGAGCTTTTCGATGGCCTCCCTGGCCAGGCGGTCGGCGCGCTCGTTCAGCTCGATATGGCTGTGCCCGGCGACCTTGTGGAACGTTATGCGGGAGAATTTTTCCTTCAGCGCCAGCAGCCGCAGCCAGAGGTCCTTGTTTTCCACCGGTTTCTTGGCCGCGGTCTGCCAGCCGTTCCCCTGCCAGCGCCGGTACCATTTCTGCAGCAGGCAATTGGCCAGGTAGGCGCTGTCGGTGTAGACTTCCACCGGCAGCGAGCGGTTGCGCACCTCCTCCAGGGCCTTGATGCAGGCCAGCAGCTCCATGCGGTTGTTGCTGGTGTTGCGCTCGGCTCCGGAGATTTCCTTGGCCTGGTCTCTGTAGAGGAGTACGGCCCCCCAGCCGCCGCGGTTCTGTGGCTGCTGGTTGTTGCTGCAGGCACCGTCGCAGTAAATGATAATCCGTTCATTCATGGGGTTCACGTGAATGAGCATTATACCCCCCTACGGGTGGGAAAGGCAATGCTCAGGATTTTCCTGATTCGGCCCTGACTTGATTTTGCTTTTTTTATGTTATAATAAAATCACGGAACTCACGAGAAAAGGGGCATGATGGCCAAAAAAATCGCGATCATCGACGATGATCATATCATCCTGGAATCGTTGCAGGAACTTCTGAGCGATGCCGGCTACGCGGTTTCCCTGGCCGCCGACGGCGCCAGCGGCTATGAGCTGATCGCCAGGGAAAAACCCGACCTGGTGGTGGCCGACATCCTGCTGCCGCGGTTGCACGGCATCGCGCTGTGCGAAAAGATCCGGGCCAACGAGGAATTCAAGGGCATGGCCATCATCCTGATGACCGGAGTATACAAGGACGTCAACCTGCGCATGTACGTGCACAAGGGGCTGGCCGACGACTTCATCGAAAAGCCGTTCCGTGAGAAGGACCTGCTGGCCAAGATCGAGCACTTCATCGGCGCCGCCGAGCGCGAGTTGGCCCAGCCCGGTGCCCAGGAGGTCCCTGATTCGGCGCGCGGCCCCAGAAAGCAAGCCGGCCGCTCCGTGGCCAGTGAACTCGACGACCTGGTCACCTGGGCGCACGGCAAGAAGAAATAAGGCTTTCAGAAGTTCGGGCTCGGCATAGGGCGCAAGGCGCAAGGCGTAAGGCGAGAGCAAAACGAGGTTCGAAGTTCGATGTTCGAAGTTCGACGTTGAAGAAAAATTTCAAAATTCCAATTACCCAATGACCAAAAAAAACCGGTATTGGGCGAGAGGCGAGGGGCAAGGGGCGAGAGAGAAGAAGAAAGGCTTCGGTGCCAGGTTTAAGGCGTAAGGTGGCCATCTTCTCTTCCCTTGAACCTTAAACCTTCTACCTTAAACCGATTTCAATTAATGGCAGCCACCGTCTACCGTAAACCGTCTACCGTCAACCGATTTCATCTATTCTCTCGCTATGCGTTAGGCGTTATGCGAAAGAAAAAAAAATGCTATGATATCCGACTACCACTATCACTATCACTACCACTTTGGCCCGTTAGGCCTCCTGCTAACACTATCACTAACACTAACACTTGTCTTTGTATTGTCTGTAATGTCATCCTGACTCTGAAAGTTCTTCTCATTTCTTCTGCCGCTCATGGTCTCCGCCATGCGCCATGTCGCGGCCGTGCTGCATGACCGTTGCCATCAAGCTGGCGCAGAGATCGGCGCCGCGGAGCGACCCCGGGAAATTGACGACCATCGTTTTTCCTTTCATGCCGGTGTAAGCGCGGGAAAAAACGGCATGGGGGGTCTCCTTCTCCGATTCGCGGCGCAGCCATTCGCTGATGCCGGGGACTTCGCGATCGCACCAGCGGGCGCAGATCTCGGGGGTGATGTCCCGCGGTGAAAGGCCGGTGCCGCCGCTGGTGAAGATGTAGTCCCGGCCGCTGTTCTGCCGCAGTGCCGTGGTGATGGCTTCGGCTTCGTCGGGGACCACCTGGAGAGAAACGTCGATGCCGGGAAGTTTCCGCTCGAGGACCTCGCGGATGCGCGGTCCCGATTGATCGGCGTATTCCCCGCGCCAGGCCCTATCCGATACGGTAATAACCGCTACTTTGAGCATGGATCGTGCCTCCCTTGAGCACCCTGGTGAAGATCCCCTGCCGGGGCATGATGCAGTCGCCGGCGGCGTAATAGATGGCGCAACGGCTGTGACATTCCTTTCCGATCTGGGTGATCTCCAGGCTGACGTCGCCGATTTGGATGATCTCGCCCACGCTGGCCTGGATCCAGTCGACGCCGCGAGTGACGATGTTCTCGCCGAAGGCGCCGGCGGACAGCTCCAGTCCCTTGGCTTTCATGGTATCCACCGCCTCGCCGGCCAGCAGCGATACCTGGCGGTGCCAGGGACCGGCGTGGGCATCGCCCTCGATGCCGTGACCCTGGCGCAGCACGATTTGCGGGACCTCATGTTTCTGAACCCCCTTCTCTGCGGAAATGCAGACCGCTTCAACCGTGAATTTCATGTTTGTTCTTCTCCAGCAGGGCGATGGCTCCGATGATCATGTTCTTGTCGACCGCCTTGCACATGTCGTAGATGGTCAGGGCGGCCACGCTGACGGCGGTCAGCGCCTCCATTTCAACGCCGGTCTTGCCCTCGCTGACGGCGCGGGCAGTGATCTCGACGCCGTCGCCGACCATCCGGAACTGCACGTCGAGCTGGTGGATGGCCAGCGGGTGGCAGAGCGGGATCAGGTCCGCTGTCTTCTTGCCGGCCTGGATGCCGGCCACGCGGGCCACGGCCAGGGCGTCGCCTTTCTGCAAACGGTTTTCCTTGAGTTGCTTCAGGGTGGAGGGGGCCAGGATGATCTTGCCGGCGGCGACCGCCTCGCGATGCATCGGTGGCTTGGGACTGATATCGACCATGCGGGCCTTTCCTGAATCATCGACATGGGTCAGTTTCATCTAGCCTCCTATCTGCCAGTTGCCGCGGTTGGCGCAGCCAATGCCGCAGGCAGGCTTGGCGCGCACGGCCTGCAGCAGGCTGGCGCGGATGTCATTGAAATCAACGGCGAACTCCAGGTCGGAGAACAGGCAGGGCTTGAGCTTGCCGTCGGCGGTCAGGCGCAGCCGGTTGCAGTCACGGCAGGGCAGGGGCCTCTCGGCTTCCAGCACGCCCCGGGCGCTGCGGTGGTCATGCAGGCTGTAGTGATGGATGCGCTGCAGCCGCAGGTCGTTCCGGCGGCAGAATTCCTTCATGGCCTCCACCTCGTCGTCATTGACCCCGGGGATCAGCACCATGTTCAGCTTGGTGTTGCGGAAGCCCGCCTCCTGGGCGGCGCGGATGCCGGCGAACGCCATCTCGATATCTCCAATGCGCGTGATCCGCCGGTATTTGCCGGGGTCCAGCGTATCCATGGAGATATTGAGGCGGTCGAGCCCCGAGCTTTTGAGTTCCTCTGCCAGCGGCGCCAGCACCGTGCCGTTGCTGGTCAGGCACACTTCCCGCATGCCGGGGAGGGACTTGAGTTCACGGACCAGGAACGAGATATTCCTGCGCACCAGTGGCTCGCCGCCGGTCAGGCGCACTTTGCGTATGCCCAGTTCGCAGGCCGCCTGGGCCACCTGGACGATCTTCTCGTAGGGCAGGATGTCGCCATGACGCTTCAGTTGAATGCCCTGCTCGGGCATGCAATAGGTACAGCGCAGATTGCAGCGGTCGGTCACCGAGATGCGCAGGTAGTCGATCTCGCGGTTATAAAAATCGTACATTGACCATGCTCCCGGCCGGGATGGATTCCTGCCCGGCCGGCACGCGCAGCAGGGCGTTGGCCCGGCTCAGGGCATGCAGGTGGGCCGAGCCGTGATAGGCGAGGATCTCGGCCTTGCCCTCCCGGTAAAAGGCGGGAAGAAACAAGGTGCGTTCGCTGCGCCGGCGGCGGTAGCCCGCCTCCAGCAAAGCCGGCAGGACCAGCGGCCGATAGGCATGCCCCAGCCAGCGCAGCAACAGGGGCTTGATGAACACCTCGAAGATAACGAAAGTGGAGACCGGGTTGCCGGGAAGGCCGAAGACGGCTTGCTCGCCGCGGCTGGCAAAAACGGTGGGCATGCCGGGCTGGACGGCGATCTTCTGGAAATGCAGGGTGCAGCCGGCACGCTTCATGGCCTCGGGGACATAATCGAAATCTCCGGCCGATACCCCGCCGGAGAGGATGAGCGCGTCGCCTTGCTTCAACCCAGAGGCGATGGCCAGCGCAGTCGTTTCGGCGTGATCGGCCACTTCGCCCAGAACGATGGGTTCGCAGCCGCAGTCGCGCAGCTGCGCGACCAGGGAATGGGAATTGCTGTCGTATATCTGTCCCGGACCCAACGGGGCTCCCGGTGGGACCAGCTCCGACCCGGTGGTGATAATCGCCACCCGGGGCTGCCGGGCCGTCGGCACCTCTGCGAAGCCCAGAGAGGCCAGCATCGCGATGCGCGCCGCCACCAGGCGGTCGCCCCTGGCCATCACCGCTTGTCCGGCACGCAGGTCCTCGCCCCGGCGGCGGATGTTATGTCTGGGGTCCCCGCGGATGATCCTCATGACGCCGTCCGCCTCCTCGGTGCACTCGCGCATGACCACGCGGTCGGCGCCGCGGGGGAGCATGGCGCCGGTCATGATCCTGGCGCAAAGGCCGGGCGTGATCGTTTGGCTGGGAGGAGTTCCGGCGGCGATGGTCTCGATGACTCGGTAGGAGGGGGAATCGTCCCCGGAAATACAGGCATAGCCGTCCATGGCCGACTTGTCGAATTCGGGCACGTCGCCGGGAGAGACGATATCCCGGGCCAGGAAGCGGTTTTGCGCCGCCGAAAGGGGCTTAGTCTCGCTGCTTGCCAGGACAGGAAAGGCGTCGAGTATCCTCTCAGCCTCTTCGATGGCCAGCATGGGTTCAGGCGACATGGGCCGGGCCGCGGGTCTTTATGGGAAAAGAACCTGATTCTTGCATCATTTCTCCTTTCCGGTCAGGGAGGCCGAAACGTTTCCGTCTCGACCCTCGCGGTTGAAAAGCCTGGCACCGGGTGCTGTAGCCTTTTCAACTCGGAGAAATCACATTTTAGCAAAAAACGGATCCCGGGTCAATTGTCCGTCAAGCTGCCGGGGAGGTTGATAAGGCAAAGTGGTTTTCCACACAATGAGCAAGATATCCACAGCAAGTAAGCAGGAAAAGAGCAATAAACTTTAAAAATTAAAATTACTTATAATTATGGGACCTTGACGACAAATCTGCGTTCCTTGTGTATTGACAAAGCCATCACCTTGGTTTATATGTAACTCCCCTGTTTTCCAGTGAGTAACGGCTCCCTGCCGGAGCGCGACATTTTCTGGAGAAACCAGGGCGCTGCCCCCGGTTTCTGGAAGGTCAAAGGGTGACATGAGCGCGAAAACGATCCATTCACTTGTGCAGAGCTGGGATACGGTCCGCTATGAACTTTTGAACAGCCGCATCTCCGAGCTCAACCTGCGCATTCCCGGTTCGCCCGTCGAGCCCTATGTCCGCCGGCTGTATCGCGAGATGGAAGCCAAGGGTTTCCGCTTCAAGCCCGTCCTGTACCTGACCGACACCTGGGGCTGTCCCGACAGGTACCCGGTCATTGGCATCCCTTTTTACCTGGCTGACGAGCGCCTGGCCCGCATCGAAGAGGAGCAGACGGGGGAGATCGAGGATGGCAAGCGCATCATGGCCCTGCTGCGCCACGAGGCAGGCCACGCCGTCAACTATGCCTATCGCCTGTGGCGCCGGCCGAGCTGGGAGGAGATATTCGGGCGTTTTTCCCGTCCCTACCGGGACTATTTCATTCCCGACCATTTGAGTCGTGAATATGTCCGGCACATCTCCGTCTCCCCCTACGGTCGCACGTATGCCCAGAAACATCCCGACGAGGATTTTGCCGAAACGTTCGCCGTCTGGCTGACACCGCGCTCCGGCTGGCGGGCGCGTTACCGGAACTGGCCGGTGATGCGCAAGCTGTTGTACGTCAACGGGCTCATGAAGGAGATCCGCCGCCGCAGCGCCGAAAACTCCCGCGTGCGTTTCCTGCGCCCGGTTGAGAGCATGACCATGCTGCTCGCCGATCAGTACGGGAAAAAGGCGAAGCGCTATCGGCGGGCCGCCCGCGGTTATGTCGACGACCGTTTGCGCGAGGTGTTTCCGCCGGCGCGCGGCAGCCAACTGCGCCCGGCGGCGGGATTGTTCCGCAAGCTCCACACGCGGCTGCTCGAGCGCGTCGTGCTCTGGTCGGAACTGAGCGAGCACGAGGCCGCGGCCATCCTGCGCAAGCTGGAGTCGCGCTCCCTGGCCCTGAAACTCTCCTACCGCCCCGGCCAGGAAGGGGAGCGCATCATGGATGTTGTTTCGCTCGCCGTCGCCCTGGCGCTGGACTATGCCTATACCGGACGCTTGACCGGCTGACGGCGCCGGGCTGCTGAACGTCTCCTCGCTGCCCCTGACTTCGAGATGAAGATCGGCAGGTGAATGTCGAAGGGCGGTCCCTCGAAGGAGGCTTTGATCACCGCCTGCATCAACTCGGGATAGCTGATCCCCGCCTGCTCCGCCGAGCGGGCCAGCCCCATCCCCTCGTCCAGGCAGGGATTGCAATTGACCTCCAGGACGTGCGGCAGGCCCTCATGATCCAGGCGGATGTCGACGCGGCCGTAGCCCCAGCCGCCGATGATGCGGAAGGCCTTGACCGCGGTCTCGCCGATGAGCTTTGCCAGCCGCGGTTCGACCTCAGCCGGGCAGATGACTCGCGTCTTTTTGAACTCGACCGATGTTTCCACCCACTTGGCCGCGTAGGACATGATGGGGGGGATCCCCTCCGGCAGCCGCGAATAGTCGACCTCGGCCAGCGGCATGACCTGCAGCCGGCGGCCGCCCAGGATGCCGACGTTGAACTCGCGGCCGGGCAGGAAGCCCTGCACCAGGGCGGGCTGCTGGTAGGAACGGATGATCTCGCGGGTCTTCTCGATGAGCGCCTTTTTGCTGTGGACCACCGAGTTGCGTTCCATGCCGATGCCGGCGTGCTCCTGGCCGGGGTGGACGATGAGTGGAAAATGCAGCTTGTGGCGGTCGATATCGGAGACCCTTTCCAGGAGGGTGGTCTCGGGCGGGATGGGAATGCCGGCCCCTTTCATCAGGCTCAGGGCCATGTACTTGTCGCGGCTCAACCCCAGGGCCAGTGCCGGCGACCCGGTGATGGGATAGCCGAGCATGCGGATGAAAGCGGCGAATCGCATCTCGTACAGGGCGCCATGGACGACGTCGTCGTACTGGTTGAATACGACGTGGGGGCGGATGGAGTTCAGCTTGCGCTGGAGCTTGGCCAGGTCGTCGGCCAGGTGCAGGACCGAGACGTCATGGCCCAGGCCGCGCAGCGTCCGGGCCATGCGGCGGATCATGATCCGCAATTCATGCCCCGAGCTGCTGTCGCCGGGGATCGCCTCATGCTGGCTTTCTTCATATGAATTGTAGGCCAGCGCCACCCGCAGGCGCTTCGGCCGCTTCTTTTTCTTGTCCATTTTCTTCTTATAGTAATAAAAAAATCGGTCTCGCGCAACTCCCCGCCGGCGGGAAGGGGTCGCTGAGGGCGGCAAAGGATGGGTCACAACCTGTGGGGCGATCGCCCTGCGCGAAGAGGCGTGGGCTGGGTCAGCGGTTCCTGGCCGCCGCGGCGCGGGGCTACTCGTAGCGCAGCGCCTCGATGGGGTTGAGCGCCGCCGCCTTGCGCGCCGGGTAATAGCCGAAGAAGATGCCCACCGCGCCGGCAAAGCCGAAGGAAAGCAGGACATTGGTCGGCGAAATGACCGTGACCCATTCGGTGGCCAGGTTGACGACCCAGGTGGCCAGGAAGCCGACCAGCACGCCGATCAGCCCTCCCGACAGGCTGAGGACCACGGCCTCGATGAGGAACTGCACCAGGATGTCGCGGCCGCGGGCGCCGATGGCCATGCGGATGCCGATCTCGTGGGTGCGCTCGGTGACCGAAACCAGCATGATGTTCATGATGCCGATGCCGCCGACCAGCAGCGAAATCGCGCCGACGCCGATGGCGACCGCCCACAGTGTGCTGGTCAGCTTGTTGTAGGTATCCAGCAGCATGCTCTGCTTGTTGATGGCAAAATCATTCTCTTTTTCCGGCGTCAGTTTGCGGATGCGGCGCATGATGCCTGTCAATTCATATTCGGCTTCCTCGATCAGTTCGGGCGACTTGATTTTTACTTCCACCTCGACCGAGCGGCGTTGCGCGCCAAAGGCCGACTGAAAGGCGCCGATTGGGATAATTCCGATGATATCCTGGTTGAACCCGAACATCGAGCCTTTTTTCTCCAACACGCCGATGACCCGGAACTTGCGGCCGCCGATATTGATGCGTTTGCCCAGGGGATCGGCCTGATCAAACAGTTTTTGGGCCACTTCCCAGCCGATGACGCAGACAGGGCGGTTTTCATGAACATCATTTTCCGACATGAAGCGGCCATATTCGGGAACGGCATTGGAGGTGATCATATAATCCGCATTGGTGCCAAAGATGATGACGCTCTCCACGGACTTGTCCTGGAATTTCGCCGTTCGCCGCGTCGCGATACTGGGTGCAACCGCCAGAGACAGGGTGGATAATTGGCGGACGCGTTCGCTCTCCTCCAGGGTGATGTTCTTGCGGTTACGATATTTGAACCAGTCGTTATCGTTCATGATCCAGGGGAACTTTTGAATATAGAGCGTGTCCGTGCCGATCGCTGAAATTTCCCTGGAAAAGGCCTGGTTCAATCCCTGTATCAACGCGACGATGGTGATCACGGTCGTCACGCCGATGATGATGCCCAGCGTTGTAAGGATGGAGCGCATCTTGTACGCCTTGAGCGCATCAAAAGCGATGCGCACGCCTTCCCACATATAGATGAGAATTCGCATGACCTCTTGTCCTATTTGTGCACGGCTTCGTCGCGCTCAATCAAACCATCGCGCAGGCGGATAATGCGATTGGAATGTTCTGCGATGTATTCTTCATGGGTGACGAGAATGATCGTGTGCCCCTGTTCGTGGAGATCCTCGATAATCTCCATGATTTCATCTCCGGTGCGGCTGTCGAGATTGCCGGTTGGTTCATCCGCCAGGAGGATGGAGGGCCGGTTGACCAGGGCCCGGGCGATGGCGACGCGCTGGCGCTGCCCGCCGGAGAGTTCGTTGGGCTTGTGATGAACGCGGTCGGCGAGTCCGACTTGATCCAGCGCTTCCAGGGCCTGCTTGCGCCGCTGCACTGCAGAGGTGCCGTTATAGATCAAGGGCAGCTCGACATTGTGCAGCGCCGTGGCGCGCGGCAACAGGTTAAAGGTCTGGAAGACGAAACCAATTTCGCGGTTGCGGATTTCAGCCAGTTGGTCATCATCCATCTCGCTGACATTGATGTCGTTGAGGGTGTAGGTGCCACCGCTTGGCGTGTCAAGACAGCCCAGGATATTCATCAGCGTCGATTTGCCTGAGCCTGACGGTCCCATGATGGCTACATATTCATTCTTCCCGAGCAAGAGATCGACACCACGCAGGGCAGGTACCTTGACGGTGCCGATTTCATAGATCTTTTCAATCTTTTCAAGCTGGATTAGCATTCAGACTTCCTCACTTTTTATCGCTTTCTTCGCCTTTTGCCTTCCCCTTTTTCTCCGTCACCACACTGCCGTCTTTGAGAAGTTTGGATAAGGCTTTGTAGCTGCCGGTGATGACTTTTTGTCCTTCGCTCAGACCGGACATTACCTCGATATTATTATCGTCGCTGATGCCGGTGATTACGGGCATCATTTTGGCTTTGCCCTCCTCCACGATAAACACCACTTCTTTGAGGTCTTTTTTCGTCTCAGCGGCCGGTTTGGTTTCCGGGTCTTCCCACTCCTCGGGACGCGCGTCGGATTTCTTGCGGCGGTCTTTTACCGATTTGGCTTGCACCGAGTCGGATTTCAGCTCCCGCGCGGTCACCGACTGTATGGGGACATAGAGTACATTTTCACGGGTTTCGGTGGAGATGTCCACCGTGGCCGACATCCCCGGGCGCAGTCTTTTGACGTTTGACGTGACGCCGACCGTCACTTCAAAATTGGTCACCTGTTCCGAGGTGCCGGCGCCCCGGGTGGTTGCCATGTGAGCGATCTCGGTGACGGCGCCCGTGAAGAGGCTGTCAGGCAGGGCATCCACTTCGATGTTCACCTCGTCCTGCAAATGAACCAGAACGACTTCGTTTTCATCGATCTCCGCCAGCACTTCCATCTGGTTCAGATCGGCGACATTCATGACGATGTCCGCCTGAAACTGCGACCCCACGGCAATCTCGCCCTCTTCTTTATAAATTTTAGTGACCACACCTTCGATGGGGGAAATGAGCCGGGTTTTGCCAAGATCGTCTTTGGTCTGTTTGAGTCCGGCACGCGCCTGATCGAGGCTGCTCGATGCAGATTGCAGATTGGCTTCCGCGGCGTCGAGGTCGGATTGAGAGGTGAGGTTCTTGTCGAACAGGTCATTGATGCGGGCATAGTCCGCTTTGGCTTTTTTGACAGCGGCCCGTGCAGAACTCATCTGCGATTCCACCTGTTCGACCATGGCGGTATAGCGTTCGCGATCCAGTTCGACGAGAAGCTGGCCTTTGCGGACCTGATCGCCTTCTTTGACGTGGATTTTAAGGATTTCTGCAGAGATGCGCGCCGCGATCTTGACATCGATGGTCGGCTGCACTTTACCCGACCCGGAGACCGTCTTGGTGATGGCGCCTTTTTTGACCTCTGTGGTCGTGACCTCGATCTGCTCGCCGCGACTCTTTTTCAGGTTGACGACGATCATGATGGCGATGATTATAACCGCAGCAATCCCTATGATTATTTTCGCTTTTTTGGACATTGAATGTCTCCGTTACTTGTCTGTTTCGGATTCTGATTATTGGGCGACATCGCCCATTCCCATGGCCGCTTCCAGATGGGCCTTGGATATTTTGGCTTCATATTCCGCCTGCACCAGATTGGCCTGGGCGCGTGTGAGCTCAACCTGTGCCTGGCTCACCTCCAGCTCGGTTCCCGAGCCGACGCGGCGCTTTTCCTGTTGCAGACGCAAGTTCTCCCGCGCGGCTTCAATGTTCTGCTGATTGATTTCGATGAAATCCTTGTACGCTTCCAATTGC
The DNA here is from genome assembly GCA_002327965.1 of Candidatus Aminicenantes bacterium UBA2199. Taxonomy (GTDB): domain Bacteria; phylum Acidobacteriota; class Aminicenantia; order UBA2199; family UBA2199; genus UBA2199. The sequence goes on from DCVB01000090.1 coordinate 58,675, forward strand.
AGGAAATATTGACGCACTTCCGCCGTCAGGGTGCGCTTGCGTTCCGCCAGGTTCTCCAGGTCGACCTGATGATTGAGCTGGGCGCGCTGACTGTTGGCCTTGTCGGCAAAACCTTTAAAGATGTTGAGGTCGAGGCCGATGCCGAGTGATGCGGTAAAGTCCTCATCCAGGTTGCTGGTATAGACACGGCCAATATCATCGTTGCTGCGGGAATAGCTGATATTGGCGCCTATGTTGGGCATGTAGCGCGATTGGGCCATGCGCACGGCGTATTGACTCGCTTTGGCCTGAAAATTCAAAGCCTTTATCTCGGCACTGTTTTGAATGGCTGTTTTGACGGCCTCGTCAAAGGTGATGGTCGGGAAAATCGGTTCGGAGGCGACCTCTTTGACGCTGACCGTGAGGCTGGGATTGCGTCCCAGGGCATTGTTGAGTTGTGCTTTGGAGATTTCCACCGCGTTACTCTGGGTGATCAGACTGGTACGCGCGTTGCCGAGGCTGACTTTCGCCTGAAACACTTCCGCTTGCGATGTGATGCCGATGTCCATCATGGTTTGCGCGCGATTGACTTCATCCTCGGCCAGCGTCGCCGCTTCCTGATAGACCCTCTCCAGCCGTATGGCTTTGAGCAGTTCGTAAAAGGCCCGCTTCACATTATAGATGACCGCCTGGCGGGTGCTGATCACATTCTGTTCGCTGGCCTGTTGGTACGCTTTGCTCGATTTGATACTGTACAGGGTTTGCCCAAAATCAAAAATATTCTGGTTGATGGAGAGACGGGCTGAATGGGAATTGCGCTCGGTGGCTTCCTGGGTGATTTCGTACTGGCGATAGAGAAACTTGCCGCTGGTCTCGTCAAAGCCGACCGGGACATCCGTCTTGACCGCGCGCGCGCCCTGAAAATAGCGGCCGGAGGAAAAAGAGGTGCTGATCGAGGGCAACCATGCCGCGGTGGCGGAGGTCACCTGGGTGCCGGCTATCTCTTTTTGCGTTTGGGTGATACGCAAGGTCGAATTGTTTTCCAACGCCATCCTGATGCACTCCTGCAGCGTCAATTCAACGCCATCAGTCACTTGTGCAGCGGCTGCGCCGGATAATAAAAAAAGCAGGGAAACTACAACGGTTAATCTTTTCATGGACTTTTTACTCCCAATGAGATCTGCGAGAAGGCATTAACGTCCGAATAGGTTGCCCAATGCAGCCACTCCGAGATACCAGACGATGAGGAGCGCTACAACGACAGGCCATACTTTTTTCACCTTCAAACCGCCGACCACCGCGATGCCAATGCACAATACGGCGATGGACCAGACGTTGAACAGGTCGGTGTTGATCAAAAACTTGTACAAAAAGGTATCTTTGGAATTTTCAGGAAGAAGCTTGGCGAGGCTGAAATGGACGTTCATCGTTTTCTGCGCCAGAATGATCGGTATCTTGATGAACATGCCGACTGTTGCGATCAGGGAACTCAGTCCGGCGACCTCCAGCATTTGCGTATAGCGGGCTTGACCGCCGAGCAGGGTGTTGGACACGAACAACCAAATGGCGGCGCTGAGGAGCAGCACCACAATGCCGCCGATGAGTGCCGAGGGATACATGATGTACTTGCCAATGGCCTGGCCGCTCTCCAGCGCCTCGTCAATTTGATCCTGGCTCATGCCGCGCTTTTCCAGCATGGTGATCGTTTTTTCTTCCTGTTCCTGCATGGCGATGGGAGCGATCAGGTAGGTCATGAGCAGGCCCAGGAGGATGACGAGCATGGCTGGCGGTATCCAGTTGGGTTTGTTTCTTACGGCGATGAATGCTTTGCCGGGGTTGACAAACACGTTGATGACGCGCTGAATGAAGCTCATCGTTTCGGCAGGGGACGCCGTTCCGGTTGGATGGGTGGCCTCTTGCATGACAATTTCCTCCGCAAAATGGTAAGATGGAACTAGTTAAAAGACGATGCCTGAATTAAAAAGTTTCGTTTATTTGGCCTGATCCATGCGCAAATCGCCGCGGGCGCACTAGTCGCCGGACCAAAGGAGTCGATGTCTGGCCGCCCTTGACGGTCCGATTTTTCGATCTGACCAGTACCAACAAGGCGTGCGGCTGTTTTCCTGTTTGTCCAAATCCGGCGTCTGGTGGCGTTTTCGACGCCGAAAAATTTCGGTTAATCAGAGAGCAGTTCTGTCTTGATCCGCATCATGTAGTCAAAGGCGGCATCGTGTTCGTTGGCAATTTCCCCATTGAGGATGGCTTCTTCGATGGCTTTTTTAATCTTGCCCACCAGAGGGCCCGGCTGCAGGTTAAGGGTGGTCATGATTTCTTCGCCGCGCACCGGTGGTTGAAATTGGCGCAGGCGGTCTTTTTCCTCAACCTCTTCCATGCGCTGCACCACGATATCGAAATTGCCGAGGTGTTTGGCGACGCGCCCGGGATTGCCGGAGGTAATATCGGCCCGGCACAGGATGATGAGATCATCCAGTTCCATGCCCCCTTGAAAGATGAGCCGGCGTATGGCCGAAGCGGTCACGCCCTCCTCGGCGAGATGAATGGGCCGCAGATGCAGGCGGATGAGCTTTTGAATATACGCAATGGTGTCCTGTGACAATCTCAGCCTTTTGCCAATGCCGGTCATCATGCGGGCCCCGATTTCTTCATGACCATGAAACGTCCAGCCCACGCCCTTTTTGAATTCCTTGGTCTGCGGTTTTGCCACGTCGTGGAAAAGGGCCGCCCAGCGTAATTCGAGACGGCCCGATTTCCGGGCCACATTGTCCAGTACCTTGAGGGTGTGCTCAAAGACATCCTTGTGACGGTAGCCGGCGATCTGATCCACCCCTTTGAGGGCGGCGATTTCCGGCAGGATCAGCGCCAGCACCCCGGTTTCGTCGAGCAGCTTGAAGCCAATGGATGGTTTTTCGCTGCCCATGATTTTGCTCAACTCGTCGGTGATTCGTTCCTGCGAGATGATGGTGAGCCGTTCGCGCTCATCGTGCAGTGCCTGCAGCGTTGGCGCTGCGATGGTGAATTTCAGCTGCGCGGCAAAGCGGATGGCGCGAAGGATGCGTAACGGATCGTCGAAAAAAGTCTGGTGCGGAGGCAGCGGCGTGCGGATGATGCCCGCTTCGAGGTCGGCCATGCCGTTGAAGGGATCGACGAGTGCGCCATAGCGCGCTTCATTGAGTCCCAGGGCCATGGCATTGATGGTGAAATCCCGGCGTGCCAAATCGGTGGCCAGATCCGCATTGGTGACGTCCGGTTTGCGCGAATGGCCGCGATAGCTCTCTCTGCGGGCGCCGACGATTTCGATGGTTTTGCCGCGGTGCTTGATCATGGCAGTGCCAAAACTTTTGAAAAGGGTATATTGCGTCGTCCGCAAAGAGGATGCGACCTCTTCGGCGAAGGCCGGACCGTCGCCCACCACGACAATGTCGATATCCGCACTGTTGCGCTGCAGATAGAGATCGCGGACATATCCACCCACCGCGTAGGCGTCGATACCCCCGGCATCAGCCACGGCGCCGATTTTTATTAGCAGTTTTGATGTAAAAAACGCTTTGTTCTTCTTGATTTTCATTGTAAATTAAGCCAAGACCGAAAAGTCTGGTACCAACCTTTCATTTTTCCCGACTGAAGAATAGTTCTTGCCAGCCCGGTAACGAGCAATCCGGCGTTGACATAAGCGATGACGCCCAAAGTGGCACGCGCCCGGTGAGCGGCCCGATTTGAGCATTTGCATCATAGACAAGGCAACCATCCATGAGGCAACGATGAGACTGCGTGAGCGTCGCTTGAAGGATTGTTCCATCACGCCCATCTACCCTTGCAGTTCCCCATGCGATCATTTTTTCCCGGCAGAACCTCCCGGATGGATAGTGCCGCGAATTTCCGGGATTTTGCCGGACGATGCTCCTTTGACGCAACCATCATGCGATGTTCTCGATGTAATGTAACAAATAACCGGTAAAAAGAAAAGCCAAAAAGGTGCCTGTGGCCCACGCCGTGGTTATAAACGAGCCAGGCATCTCTTCAAGCGGCTTGATTTCGGCCAGAGCATGGAAAGTGATTGATTATGTTTCAGCGGCGAACATTGTTTCATGCAAACACGAAAAGAGCCGGTTTTCGCCGTCTGTTTTCCGGGGCGCCATCGATTCATGCACGCCGTGTCCATAAATCAGGATATCGTAACTAATTAAAATACAGCGACAGAATCGGGGGGTTTGGGCAAAAGAACAATTTAGTGCCAAAAATCACAGGAAAGGGGGCCGTTTTTTTATCTTGGCATTGAATTTGCGATGTAGCTTCCAGTAATTTCCGGCAAGGCAACTTTGCTGCTTTGGATTTTCGGGCTGCAAAGTCCAGAGCAGTATGAGCATTTATAAAATGAACCAGATGGAGGCGAAAATGAGTTCTTCCAGAATGTTACGCATCTTCATCGTCTTCGGCTTGTTGCTAGGGGTCACGGCCCCACTGCAAGCCCAAATCGCGTCGGTCTTGAAAAGGGAGACAGCCGATCCCCTGCAGACCGGATACGCGAGTTGGATCAAGGTGACCATCAATATAGTGGGCGCCTCGAAGACGTACCTGAACGACAACTTTACGGGCATGGAATTTCGCGTCGACCTGAATGTCGATGGCGATGACAACGCGACAACCCTCCCGGGCGATGTCTATGTGTTGCGCGGAACTGCCGACATTTATACCAGCCCGCCGGGACTCCCGGGCGGCAACAACGACGATACCATCTATCTGCCGATTCGCCCCGGCGTGACCACACCCTACCCCTATGATACCAACCTGCGGCCGCAGATATGGCTCATCGAGGGCGGCGGTCTGGGCGCCAGCAGCATGGGCATCTCCGGACCCTGGGTGACCATTCAGTATCCTTCCGGCTACGTGAAATGCGATGACGCCATCGCCCCCATCATTCGCCAGGCCTTCTATTATGATGACGGCAGCGGCAGCTCCACCCCGGTGACGGGCAGCCACAAGGGCAACACAATGCCCTTCGACGGCTATATCGACCGCATTGATCTGATCTGGAGCGAGCCGATGAATCCGTCCAACGTGACCGTCAATAATCTGATTTTTGGCGGCTTGGGCAGCACCATCCACAGCCTCGAATCTGTCGGCGCCTGGTATATGTATAACAGCCAGTGGCAGCGTTTCACGCTTTGGGTGCGTTCCAATCAGCCCAATACCGGCATCTCGCCGACCATGACCTTCAGAAACGCTGATGCCGTAAGTGACCGCTTCCGCGAAGCGCCCTCTTCGCAATTCCAGGCTTATGCGCCGGAACACGCGCGCACATTGACCGATCGCGCCGGACCGGCCATCATCAGCGCGCATACCAAACGCGCCATCCGCCGGCAGCCTTTGGCCGCGGCACTGGCCAGCAAACGCATCGAGGTGACGTTCAGCGAGCCCGTGTATCGCAACACCGTGCAAGCCGGTGATTTCCTGGTCATCACTTCCGCCACCTCCCCCTCGGCGAATCCCATCACCACGATCATTTCACCAACGGGTTCGGGCACCAGCAGCACAACCTATGAATTTCAGCTCACGACCGATTTTGCCACGGCCAACGAGACCGGTACCATTCAGTACGTCAGCGATCAGCGCGTCACGGATGTGATCAGCAATTATAATGGCGTGTCCACCGCCCCCTCGTTACCCACCGTACCCACGCCTTCTGCGGGCGCTGTCATTCCCATCAGCGATGGCATCTTCCCGATCATCACGCAGGCGATCACCCGGGATGCCATTTTGCCCGGCCACATCGTGACCGGCGGCTTCAATGGCTGGGGCTATCTCGATTATGTCGATGTCGTCTTTGACCACAACATGCATACCTCTTATCTCAGCACCAGCGGTCTTGCGGTAACGGGAGACGGCATTCTCACCATCGGCGGCACCGGCGTCTGGGTCAACAGCACCACGCTGCGCGTTCCCCTGACGCAACCGACACCCAAGGTCGCCAATACCGGTCTCATTCCCAGGCTGCTTTATGCCAATCCCGGCAGCCCCAATGGCCTCATCGATGCCGTCAGTGCGGGATTCGTCGAGAATCTGCTCAGCACCGACATCGTGGTTTCCGCAACCAATGGCCAGGCGCTGCAGGTGATCGACATGGCGGGGCCGGCCATCGTCAAGGCGCTCACGGCCGGCACCAAACGCATTCGCGTCGTCTTTAGCGAAAAAGTCAATACGTCGGGATGGCCGACTTCCCCCGTGCTGGAAGAATCGCCCACTTTCAAGTGGTATGTCGGCATCAGCTATTTTGATATCGCCGGCACGCGCATCTTCTTCACCGGGATGTCGCCGGCGCGCCGCGACAGTGTGGTCTACCTCAACCACACCGGCCTGGCCTGGTCAAAGAGCGACAGCGGCGCCATCAATTTCCGCGCCCAATCCCTGGTCTATGACGCCGCGGTCGCACCCAATGGCAACGAGCAATACGATGATGATTTGAGCATCAGCGCACCCACCCGCGCCCTGATCGGATCGGATGTCAAGGTCTCCCGCGACGACATCGCGCCCATTCTGCTGCGACTTGAAACGGTTGATATTGACCGCAATGGCAAACTGGATCATTATCGTTGCACCTTCGATGATCTCTCGCCGATCTATCCGCGCCGTTCTTTCTTCCCGGCGAACTGGAGCATCACCGGCTACGACGGACTCAAGAGCGGTCTTCAGGTGGATATGAATGTCTATAACCCCGGCTACATGTACTATCAACCCCAGGCCATCAATGCGTTCGGGGATACGGTTGAGGCGTTTGTCCGTTTCAATGAGACCACCGGTCTGGGCCCGGTGCTGACGCCTTATGGCGGCGATACCGGCGACGTGCCCGATGTGGTGGTGGGCACCAATCTCGGTTTCACCGATTGGGCCGATAACCCGATGCTGGGACTGCCGGTCGGCCTGACCATCGAAAAAGACAAGGCCGGACCGGCCATCATGACGGCAAAGACCATCAGCCGTTACGACGTTGAAGTTTTCATGAGTGAAGATTTGAACGATGGTTCAGTATTCAGCACCGACTTTTTCCTCAACATGGCGCCTGAAGCCAATTATTTCGGCGCCTGGCCCATCAAACTGGCCAGAGAAGTCTCGCCGGGAAAAGTGCTGATCAACACCTTCCCGCAGAGCTCCGGCCTGGGTTGGGACCCGAAAGATGAGGGCATTGTCGCCTTTGACGACTGGAATGTCGTTTATGACAATCTGCCTTCCGATGCCAACGGGAACCGGCAAACCAACTGGATCGACGTACTGACCAACACCGCGAGCCGCTTCGAGGTTCGCCCGGTGCTGCCGGGGTCTCAGGTGCAGGGCGTTCCCTTTGATTTTCTCGTGCTCGCCCGCGACATGTACGGCAATATCGACAAGAATTTCAACGGCTATGTCACTTTTTCCACCAATCTGCAAAGCAATCAAATCACCCTCCCGGTCGGCCCGCAGTTGCTGAACGAGGGCATCGGGCAGTATCGCACCACCTGCTGGATCGCCACCAGCAATCTGCAGATCACGGCTTCGGTTGCCAATAATTTCTATCCGTTGGACAACAGCACCTCGGATCCCATCTCCGTGATCACGCCTGATATCGATCAACCCGACGAACTGGTTGTCAAGGACGTCCCCGGCGATCAGGGCGGCTGGGTGACCCTCTCCTGGCCCTTCTCGGATAACCATCAGGGCATGGGCGACACGCCGGTGATCAATTATTACGAAATCTTTTACCGCATTCAGGGCGACGACAGCCTGCATTATTATCCGCAGACCATCAATGCCTACAATCCGTCGGGCACCGGCACGACCCGTATGACCGTCGATATCCCGGTGGTGACCAGCGACACCACGACTTTTTACGTGCGCGCGGTCTGGGTACCCCCTGTCGCTTCGTATAAAACAGGCGGCTCCACCCTGTCGGCGGAAGCACCGTATAGCGGAGCGGTTAAAATCTACACCATGGAGGACCCCACACTGGAAGGTCTGACCACGGTGCTTGGCACGACTTCCTCGGCGGTGGTTTCCGGGGCGGCTATCGGGATTGGACGCGCCATCGACAACATCGCTCCGCTCTCTCCCGCGCGCTTCATGGCGGACAAGAACGGAGCGGCGGTTCAGCTGCGTTGGGCGCAAGTCACCAGGGGTGTCAACGGCATGCCGGAACGGCCCGGCGCCATCCGCTATGAGGTCTATCGCCACGCCAGCAAGGCCTACTTTGACCCGGCGACGGAAGGCGCTCTGCTGGCCGTAACGGCGGACACCAGCTTCCTGGTCAACACCGGCGGTCTGCGTCAGTTCTTCGTTGTACGCGCCGCGGATACGGACAACCACTCCGCCTGGTCGCGCCGCGTCGGCAAATACGGATTCACCCTGGTTTCGGCTACGAAACCACGCTACAATTATCTTTCGCTGCCTTTGGAAACGCCCATTCAAAATGCAGAGCACCTGGCCCAGGCCGTGGGCGCCGGGGTGAAGGTTGTCTGGCAAATGAACCAGGCCACCAATCAGTTCAGCAACTGGTATCTGCCTGATTTAAAGTTCCCGGATCCGCCCTTCGCACTGCATACGGGGATGCCCGTGCTGGTGCAGGTGGATCAGACGGTTCCGGCCGAATGGTTTTACAGCGGCGCCGTGCCCGCCATCGGAGCGATTCAGTTCGCGTTGCACAAAGCGGCCAAGCCCACCTACAATGAAATCATACTGCCGCTGGACCGGCCGGACATCACCGATGCCGATCAACTGGCGGCGGATATCGGCGGTGTCGATGTGGTCTACAAGCTGGATCCATCAGGTACCGGCGCATGGCAGTATTGGCTGCCGGCATTTGGATATGGAAATCCGATGACGCCTTTCACTATCGCTCCCGGTGAAGCGATCATGCTTCAGACCAACAAGACTGCGCCGGATGTCTGGCCAGATTATATTCGCTAATCAGGAGGGTTAATCATGAAGACGAAACATATGATGATCTTGCTTGGCTTGATGCTGATGGCGTTGAGCGGCGCAAGCTGGTCCCAGCCGTCACTGCAATATCATTATGTCGGCGGCAAGATTTTGAATCCGGACGACTCTGCTCCCGCGGCCGGTGATATTCAGATTTACCTTTACCTTTCACGGGCGCCCCATATCATCTCCAATACGCAGTTTTGCGCCACAGGAGGCGGTTGGGCCATTGACGTTCAGGGCACCGCACCGATCAGTGAAGCCAATTGGGTTCCCGGAGATACCGTCGTCATCGTTTTTGAAGTTGTTGCGGAAGGGCCGTTTCAGGGACATCAGCGCATCATCCGGCACGTCACCGTTGAAGATTCGCCGGAGAATCTGGGAAACATCGCTTTGCCCGTGGAACTGACCGCGTTCACAGCCACCATCAAAAGCACTTCCCTGGCGGATCAGGTGCTGCTGGAGTGGCGCACCGTCGGTGAAACCAACAACCTCGGTTTCGAAGTGCAGCGCAGCCTGGACAAAAAGAACTTTGCCAGGCTCGGGTTCATCGCCGGCGCCGGTTCGACCAACATCGCTCAGGGATATTCCTACGTGGATGAGACGGCTGCCGTGGGCACCTGGTTTTACCGTCTCAAACAGATCGACCGCGATGGCTCTTTCACCTTCTCCGAGGTGAAGGGGATCGAAGTGATGCCGCCGCAGAAATATGAATTGACGCAGAATTTTCCCAATCCGTTCAATCCGCGCACCGAAATCGCTTTTCATGTGCGCCAAGAGGGTGTGGTCGAGCTCAAGGTCTTCGATCTGCTCGGCCGGGAAGTGCGCACACTGGTCAACGAGAGAATGCGGGCGGGGATCCATCGCGTCACCTTCGATGGCCGCGATCTGCCTTCGGGCATGTATCTCTACACCATCAAAGCCGGCAATTTCCACGCGGTTAAAAAGATGTTGCTGGTGAAGTAAAACGCTGTAGCATACGGTTGCTCTTCAAATAGGCAATCAGATGGTCCCTCCCCATCTGAAAGCCTATGCAGCCCGGCGTCCGGCGGCTGCCGCTCTCCTCTGCAGTTCATCGGACGCTCAAAAAGCGGGACTTTAGGGTCCCGCTTTTTTATGGATGTGCTCGGCATGATCTTCAAGGTAAAAAAGCCTTGCTTTTTAGAGTGGTTTCTATTAAATTTATAGGCTTTATACTAATTAAAGGTATATTCTCTATTTGCGTAAAGGGTTTTTCTATGGCTTTGATGAATCGCATGCGTTCCAGCATGAAAACGATCTTGTTGATCCTGGTTGTCGCCTTTGTTCTGACAATCATTGTTGACTGGGGTATGGGTGGTTTCCAGTCCAATCAGCCGCGCGGCATCATCGGCGAAGTGGATGGAAACCAGATACACTATGAGGAGTATTACAACCGTTACCAGAACGAATTGGTGGCTTACCGCGAACAAGCAGGCAGCGAACCGGAAGGCTATCAACTGCAGCAGCTGGAAACCCGGGTTTTCGATAATCTGGTGCAGCAACGTCTGCTCGACCGCGTTGTCAGCCAGGTGAATTTGAAGGCATCGGATCGGGAAATCGTTGAGGAAATTTTCAACAACCCCCCCATGGAGTTGCGCCAGAACCAGGCTTTTCAGGATTCAACCGGGCAGTTTGATATGCGCGCCTATCAGGCGGCTCTCAACAATCCGGGCGCCGGCGAATTCTGGGCCTCGGTTGAGGATTATCTTCGCCTCACCCTGCCGATGCGCAAGCTGGACAATCTCCTCCGCGTCACGGCGGTGGTCAGCGATGAAGAAGTGCGCATCGAGTATATGAAGCGCAATCTCAAGGCCAGGGTCGAGTATGTCCTGGTTCCGGCGACAGAATTCACGGCCTCTGTGCCCCCCCCTTCCGATGACGAAATCAAGGCCTACCACCACAAACACGAAAAGGAATTCAAGGAGCCGGAAAAACGGGTGATCGATTATGTATCGCTGGATTTCAAACCGACCAGGACGGATTCCGTGGCCGTGGAGCAACTCGCCGGTGAGTTGTTGCGCGATGCCCGTTCCGGCCAGGACTTTGCCGATTTGGCCCGCATCCATTCACAGGATCCCGGATCCGCACAAAATGGCGGCGATCTCGGTTACTTCGCCCGTGGCGCCATGGTAAAACCCTTTGAGGACGCCGCCTTTGCCGGCCGTGTGGGTGATATCGTCGGCCCCGTCATCTCCCAGTTTGGCATCCATATCATCAAAGTTATCGACCAGAAAAAAGAGGATGGTCAGGACAAGGTCCAGGCCAGCCATATATTGCTCAAATACGAAATGTCTCCGCGCACGCGCGAAGCGCTGCAGGACGAGGCCAATTACATTGCCGAAACCGCCAAGGAACAGAGTCTCAAAAGCGTTGCGGCGAGTGAAAACGTCGAAATCAAACACAGCGAGCCCTTCGCCACGGGCGGCTACATCCCCGGTCTCGGCATGGAATCGCGCATCAACAACTGGGTGTTCCGCAATTCCAAAGGCGCCATCAGCGATGTTTTCTACACCGAACGCGGCTACGTCATCGTTCAGATCGCTGAGGTGATCGACGAGCATATCAAGCCATGGAGCGAAGTGAAAGATCAGATCGCAAGCAAACTGAAGAATGAAAAAGCCCTGCTCCAGGCCCGGGAGAAATGCCAAAAAATTGCCGATCAGGCCAGGTCCAGCGGATCGCTGGAATCCGCCGCCGCGGCGGCGGGCCTGAAAGTGCAGCAGAGTGATCAATTAGGCTTCAACTCCTACCTCGCCAGCATCGGCCGTGAGCCGCGTTTTGCCGGCGTTGCGTTTGGCTTGCCCGTCGGCACGATTTCATCCCCCATCGAAGGCAGCCGTGGCTACTATGTACTCAAAGTGCTCGAGCGCACCCCCATGAATGAAAGCGATTTTGAAGGGCAGAAAGAGTCGCTGCGCAGCCAACTCACCCAGCGCAAACAGCAGGGGGTGTTCACCCAGTGGTACACCGCCCTCAAGGAAAAAGCGAACATCAAGGATCATCGCAAAGATTATTTTTAAGGCCCTCACAAGCCCTGATCGAAAGATCGGGGCTTTTTGCTTTCCGCCTGCCACTATCCCGTTTACCCCGGAACAAATCGAAGAAAACCCTTGTTATTGTTATAAAATAAGACTAAATTAGTCCTGTATATGTTCAGACTATCCAAGAAAACAGAATACAGCATCGTGGCTTTACAGCATCTGGCGCGGAGTGACGCGGCGGTGGCCACGGTCAAGGAGATTGCGGAAACGTGCCGGATTCCGCAGCCGCTGCTGGCCAAGCTGTTGCAGCAATTGGCGCGCAAGCGTCTGTTGCGTTCCGTGCAGGGTGTCAGGGGGGGGTACCGGCTCGACCGGCCGGCGGCGCAAATATCGGTCGCTGATGTGTTGGAGGCCATCGAAGGGCCTCTGCGCATCACCGCCTGCGGTGCAGCGCATCACCGCTGTGAACGGTTGTCATTTTGCGATTTGCGGCAGCGCATGGCGCCGCTGCAGCTGAAAATCGCAAAATACCTGCAGCAGGTCAGTCTCTCCGATCTGTGAACCGCGTTACGATGAGAGGTATCCATGAGTACTGAATTAAATCATATAGAATCTCTGGCAAACCGTGAATACAAATACGGATTCACGGCGGATATCGAGTCCGTTACGGTGCCCAGGGGATTGAATGAAGAGATCATCCGTTTGATATCGGCCAGGAAAAGCGAACCGGAATTCATGCTGGAATGGCGCCTGAAAGCCTTTCGCCATTGGCAGACCATGAAAGAGCCGAACTGGGCCAATGTCAGGTTCGAGCCGATCGATTATCAGAATATCATCTATTATGCGGCGCCCAAAAATCATGACAGCGGCCGCGCGCCCGAAACGGTGGATCCGGAAATTCTCGCGCTTTATGACAAGCTCGGCATCCCCCTTGCGGAGCGGGAAGCGCTGGCCGGCGTCGCCGTGGATGCCATACTCGACAGTGTCTCGGTGGCCACCACCTTCAAGGAAAAGCTCTCCGAATTGGGCATCATTTTCTGCTCTTTTTCCGAGGCGGTGCAGAAGCATCCCAAACTGGTGAAAAAATATCTCGGTTCCGTGGTTCCCCATACGGACAATTTTTTCGCGGCGCTCAACTCGGCGGTGTTCAGTGATGGCTCGTTTGTCTATGTCCCCAAGGGCGTGCGTTGTCCCATGGAATTGTCCACCTATTTCCGTATCAATGCCGCCAATACCGGGCAGTTTGAGCGCACCCTGATCATCGCTGAAGAGGACGCCTATGTCAGCTATCTGGAGGGTTGCACCGCGCCCATCCGCAAGGAGAATCAACTGCATGCCGCCGTGGTTGAGTTGATCGCCCTGGAGCGGGCGCAGATCAAATATTCGACGGTGCAAAACTGGTATCCGGGCGACCAGGAGGGCAGGGGCGGCGTCTATAATTTTGTCACCAAAAGAGGGCTTTGCGCCGGCGCCCACGCGAAAATCTCCTGGACCCAGGTGGAGACCGGCTCCGCCATCACCTGGAAGTATCCGGGATGCGTGCTGAAAGGGGATCATTCGGTGGGTGAGTTCTATTCCGTCGCGCTGACCAATAACCATCAGCAGGCCGATACCGGCACCAAGATGATTCACATCGGCAAGAACACACGCAGCACCATTGTCTCCAAGGGCATCTCGGCGGGATTCGGCCAGAACAGCTATCGCGGTCAGGTGAAGGTTTTGAAATCCGCGCAGGGGGCGCGCAATTTTTCCCAATGCGATTCCCTCCTCATCGGCGATCGCTGCGGCGCCCATACGTTTCCCTATATCGAGGTGCGCAACAGCAGCGCCCGGGTGGAGCACGAAGCCACCACTTCAAAAATCGGCGACGATCAGATCTTTTATCTCATGCAGCGCGGCATCGCCAGAGAGGATGCCGTGTCGATGATCGTCAACGGCTTTTGCAAGGAAGTGCTTGCGGAACTGCCGATGGAGTTCGCCGTCGAGGCGCAGAAGCTGCTCAGCGTCCGTCTCGAAGGCAGCGTGGGTTGATCATTAACGATTATGGAGAGCGAAATGTTACGTATACATCAATTGCGGGCCGGCATAGAGGGCGTGGAAATTCTCAAGGGGATCGACCTGACCGTGAGGCCGGGAGAAGTGCACGCCATCATGGGACCCAACGGATCGGGCAA
>DCVB01000090.1:72802-77561 GCA_002327965.1 Candidatus Aminicenantes bacterium UBA2199
CGGGCGCGGGAGGGTCTATTCCTCGCTTTTCAATATCCCGTGGAGATTCCGGGTGTCAACTCTTCCTATTTCCTGCGCACCGCCTTGAATGAAATACGCGCACATCGCGGCGAGGCAAGGATGAGTCCGGGCGAGTTTCTCAAGATGATCCGGGAAAAACTGAAACTGGTCGATATGGATGCGGCTTTTTTGAACCGTTCGGTGAATGAAGGGTTTTCCGGCGGCGAAAAGAAGCGCAACGAGGTGTTGCAGATGGCGGTATTGCAGCCGCGGCTCGCCATCCTCGATGAAACCGATTCGGGGCTGGATATCGATGCGCTCAAAATCGTCGCCGAGGGCGTCAACAAACTGCGCAGCAGTGACAACGCTTTCATCGTCGTGACCCATTATCAGCGCCTGCTCAATTACATCGTCCCCGATTTTGTCCATGTGCTCCATGACGGGCGCATTGTGCAATCGGGCGACAAGTCCCTGGCGCTGGAGCTGGAGGCCAACGGATACGATGCCATCAAATCGCGAGCCGTCGACGCCGCGGCGACGGCTTGACGGAGGAGATGCGCTATGGAAAAGGCAAAATCCTCATGGGTCGAAGAGAAGCATCGGGCGCGCGATAACCCGTCCGATGCCTTTGCGGCGCTGAAACGATCCGCTTATGACCAATTCAGCCGTCACGGTTTTCCCGGCACGCGCCTGGAGCGCTGGCGCCTCACCGATGTTTCCGCCATCGCATCCGCTGCCTGGGAGTCGCCCCCAAACCGCGGCGACGCTCTGGCGCAGGCGCCCCGGTTTCCCGAATGGAGCAGTACGGGGGTCCGCCTCGTTTTCCTGGACGGCCTGTTGCAGCCGCAGTGGTCGACGTTGTCCACTGTGGAGGGAAGGGTTGAAATCATACCCTTTTCGCAGTTGGGGGGCGATTTGCTGCGCCGGGTGCAGAACCGTATGGCGGAAACCGGGCAGATAGATGAGCAGCCGTTTCTTCATCTCAACACGGCCTTGATGGATGAAGGCGTTGTCGTGCGCATACCCGACGCGGTGCACCTGGGC
Organism: Candidatus Aminicenantes bacterium UBA2199; assembly: GCA_002327965.1. Lineage (GTDB taxonomy): Bacteria > Acidobacteriota > Aminicenantia > UBA2199 > UBA2199 > UBA2199. Next base: position 73,847 of record DCVB01000090.1, read on the forward strand.
GCGCCGGTGACTCTGCTTCATTACAGCGCCGCGGCCGCTCCGGTCGCGCTGCATCCGCGTACGATGGTGCTCGTCGGCGATCGCGCGGAGGCCGCCGTCATCGAATATTATGCCGGTGCGGCCGGGACGCGCTATTTCCGCAATCCGGTAGCCGATGTCAGCATCGGTGACGAAAGCCGCCTGGCGCATTATGTCTTGCAACTGGAGAGCGGCGCTGCGCACCACGTCTCCTTCACCCGTTCCACGCAGGGCCGCAACAGTCATTATACCCGTTTCGCCATTGATTTCGGCGGATCTCTGGTTCGTCACGATACGGTGGCGGAGCTCCATGGCGAAGGAGGTGAGGCGGTGTTGAACGGTTTGTACATGCCCACACAGCGCCAGCACCTGGATCACCATACCACCCTGCGCCATTTGCAGCCGCACACCTTCAGCCGCCAGCTTTACAAAGGGGTCCTGAACGGGGCCGCCCATGCCGTTTTCAACGGCCGCATCCACGTCGCGCGGGAGGCGCAAAAGACCGATGCCATCCAGTACAACAGAAACCTGCTCCTCTGCGACGATGCCCTGGCCGACACCCAGCCGCAGCTGGAGATATTCGCCGATGATGTGCGTTGCACCCACGGCGGCACCATCGGGCAACTCCATGAGGATGGCTTGTTTTATCTGCGCGCGCGCGGCATCGGCGCCGAGACCGCGCGCCATATGATGGTGCACGCCTTTGCCGGCGAAGTGACGGAGCGGATCAAACACGAAGCACTGCGCGCCCAGGTCGACCGCTGGGTGCTCGAACGCCTCGGGTGGGAGGGCTGAGCATGGAAAAAGCAATCGATCGGGAGCGGTTGATGGATCAAGTCGTGGAGATATAAAAAATGTTGACCGACCTCCGCAAGGAATTTCCCCTCTTCAGCGCTGCTGCCAACCGCGATCTGGTCTATCTGGACAGCGCGGCGACGGCGCAACGGCCGCAAAGGGTCATCACGGCGATGAACGATTTTTACGCGCAGGACAACGCCAACCCCCATCGCGGCGCCTACCGGCTGGCGGAGCGCGCCACGCAGCACTATGAAGCGGCGCGCGCCAAAGTGGCTGCGTTTATCCATGCGGCAGCGGCGGAGGAGATCATTTTCACCCGCAATGCCACCGAGGCGGTTAATTTCATCGCCTATGGCTGGGCCGATCATCATGTGCAGCCGGGGGAGGTCATCCTGGTCACCGAACTGGAGCATCACAGCAATCTGGTGCCGTGGCAGATGCTGGCCCAACGGCGCGGCGCGATCCTGAAATACATTGAATTCGATGACCAGGGCCACTTGCGGCTCGACCAGATGGAGGAGCGGCTGCGCGAACGGCCGCGTCTGCTGGCGCTGACCCAGGTGTCCAATGCGCTGGGCACCATCAATCCGGTGGCGGAAATCATTGCGCGTGCCCATGAGGCCGGCGTGGTCGTGGTGGTCGATGGCGCGCAAAGCGTGCCCCATATGCGCGTCGATGTGCAGAGTATGCAGGCCGACTTTTTTGTCTTTTCCGGCCACAAGATGCTGGGACCTCTGGGCATCGGTGTACTCTATGCCAACCAACGGCATCATGCAGGGCTGCAGCCGGTTCTCTATGGGGGCGACATGATCAGCAGTGTCGATTACCATCATTCCGACTGGAACGACATGCCGTGGAAAATGGAGGCGGGCACCCAGCATGTCGCGGGGGCCGTCGGGTTGGCGGCTGCCATCGATTTTCTCGGCGAAATCGGCATGGAGGCCGTCGCTGAACACGACCACACGCTCACCCGCCATGCGCTGGAACAATTGCAGAAACTCGACCGTATAATCCTCTACGGTCCGCGCGAAAATCACGCTGCGGTGATTTCATTCAACATCGGCGCCATCCACCCCCATGACCTGGCGACCTTTCTCGATCAGAGAGGCATCGCCATCCGTTCCGGTCACCATTGTGCCCAGCTGGTGATGCGCAAGTTGGGCGTAGCCGCCACGGCGCGCGCCAGTTTTTACCTCTATAATACCCTGGAAGATGTGGATCGTCTCATCGACGGTCTCAACGCGGCAAAGGAATATTTTGGCAAATGGCTCTAGATCAACTCTATCAGGAAATCCTGCTGGATCACTACAAGCAGCCGCGCAACAAAGGCGTGCTCGACGATGCCAATGTGCGTCTGGAATTGAAAAACCCCTTTTGCGGCGATGAAATTTTATTGACGCTGCGGGTGGCGGATGGTTTCGTCGAGGATGTCGCCTTTGCGGGCAGTGGTTGCGTCATCAGTCAGGCCTCGGCCTCGGTGATGACCGAAAAAATCAAGGGCATGCGCGTCGCACAGGTCAGGGAGATGGCGGAACAATTCTCCGAACTGGTCAAAACCGGTCATGCGGAGGCCGTGTCGGCGCAAGAAGATGACGATCTGGAAGCGTTTCGCGGCGTGTGCGAATTCCCGACGCGGGTCAAGTGCGCCATGCTCGCCTGGCGTACCCTGCTGCAGGGATTGGAGCATCATGAGCACGCACATCCGCATCCCGTTGCTTCCAATCCCTCCGGGGCGCAAAAATAGGAGGAAGGGATGTCATTTAAGCATCCGTGGCGTATGATAGCTCTCTTGTCACTCACAGCTCTGTTGAGTTGTTCAAGGGAATTCAAATCAACGGAATACTGGCCCATGAACGGTGGCGCCTGGTGGGAATACAACAGTCCGCTGCATCGCATGGAAGTGACGGATGTTACAGAAACGCCAGAATGTCGCGTCCTGACACTCACCTGTCTCGATTCAAGCCAGATGGTCTTGTGGCGGGAGAGCATCGAAACGCGTCCGCAAGGTCTCTTCTGGCAGGGACTCACCACGCCCGGCGGCTACTGGCCCGAGATCCGCTTTGATCCGCCCCTGCCGCTCACGCCGCAGAGCGATCAGCCCGAGGCGATTTATACATTCTATGGATTGGAGCGGCGCGGCGATGATTCCATTTATGTGCACGTGACGTTCCAGATCGATGGTTATGAAACGGTGGAGACGCAGGCGGGTTCCTTTTCGGACTGTTTGAAGATGAGCATGAAATACGACTATTCCGGCACTTTTTTGCCGCCGTTGCTGGCCGGCCGCAGCGTGTTCTGGTTCGCGCGCGGCGTCGGTCTGGTGCGGTTTCAGATGCCTTCGGGCCAGGGGAGATTGACGCGTTACTCATTAGGGGCAAAGCCGTAAAACAGGGGGGTACTGGATATTGGGAATGCCTTCGGACAAAAAGCTATATGATCTGACGTCCAGTTTGCTGGATCAGCAAAAACTGGCGGTATTGGCGACTGAAACAGCGGGGCAGCCCTACTGCAGTCTGGTTGCGTTTGTACATGGTGCCGGCCTCAAGGAGATTTATTTTGCCACGGAACGTGATTCATCCAAGTACGCCCATTTGACGGCGAATGCCCGTGTGGCGCTGCTCATCGATAACCGGAAGAACAGCGACCAGGATTTCGATCTGGCCACGGCCATCCAGGCGATGGGCATGGCACAGGAGTGCGATGGGCAGGCGGCCATGATTCCCCGCGCCCTGTTTCTGAGAAAACACCCGACGCTGCAAGCCTTCATCGATTCACCGCAAAGTGTATTTTTCTGTGTGCATGTGAATCGGTATATCATTGTTAGAGAACTCTTGCAGGTGCAGTCGTGGACGCCCTGATGCGGGCCGATGCACCGTTTGCGCATGTTGACACGGCATCC
>DCVB01000117.1 GCA_002327965.1 Candidatus Aminicenantes bacterium UBA2199
CCGGCGTTGGTGAACAGCAGGGTGGGGTCCTTGGCCGGGACCAGCGGCGAGGAGAGGACGCGCTGGTGGCCCTGCTTCTGGAAATACTCGTAGAAAACGCGGCGGATCTCGGCGGTGGAAATCATCAGTCGATTTCCAGCAGGTGATGGTCGCGGGTGGTGTCCTCCGGCATCTGGTCCGGGGCGCCGCCGCCGATCTCCGACATGCGCCGCTCCATCTCTTCCATGGACATGTCCTTGGCGCTCTGCACGCCGATCTTCTTCAGCTTGAACTCGTCGGGGTTGCTGGCCCATTTCAGCGCCTCGTCGAAGGAGATGAAGTTCCTCTGGTACAGGTAGTAGAGCGACTGGTCGAACGTCTGCATGCCGTACTGCGAAATGCCCTGGGAGATGGCCTCCTTGATCAGCTTGGTTTTTTCCTGGGTGACGATGCAGTCCTGGATGAACGGCGTGCTGATCAGGATCTCCACGGCCGGCACGCGGCCCTTGTCGTCGGAACGCGGCAGCAGCCTCATGGAGATGATGGCCTTGAGGACCGCGGCCAGCTGGATACGGATCTGCTTCTGATGGTGGGGAGGGAACATGGAGATGATGCGGTTGACCGTCTCGGGAGCGTCGAGGGTGTGCAGGGTGGACAGGACCAGGTGGCCGGTCTCGGCGGCCAGCAGGGCGGTCTCGATGGTCTCCAGGTCGCGCATTTCGCCGACCAGGATGACGTCGGGGTCCTGGCGCAGGGCGCTGCGCAGGGCCTTGGCGAAGTCATTGGTGTCGGAACCCACCTCGCGCTGGTTGATGATGCTCTTCTTGTCGCGGTGCAGGTATTCGATCGGGTCCTCGATGGTGACGATATGCTCGACGCGGTGGATGTTGATGTAGTCGATCATGGCCGCCAGGGAGGTGGACTTGCCGCTGCCGGTGGTGCCGGTGACCAGCACCAGGCCGCGCATCTCCTGGGAGATCTTTTCCAGGACCATCGGCAAATTCAGGTCGGAGATGCTCTTGATCTGGGTGGGGATGACGCGCAGCACCATGCCCACCGCTCCGCGCTGGTAGAAGACGTTGCAGCGGAAGCGTCCCAGGCCGGGGATGCTGTAGGCCATGTCGATCTCATGGTCGCGTTTGAAGCGGTCCTTCTGCTCGCTGTTCATCATGGCGAACGCCATGGCGATGGTGTCCTCGGGCATCAGGCGCTTCAGCTCCACCAGGGGGTGCAGGGAGCCGTTGATGCGGATCACCGGGTGGTTGCCCACTTTCAGGTGCAGGTCCGACGCCGTCCGCTCTACGCTGATCTTCAGCAAATCGTCTATGTTCATTTTTCCGCTCCTCCGTCGCCGCCATTATACAACAGCCGGCGACCGACATACAAGAAAATGATATAATGAATTCCATGAAGGCATTCCCGATACTGGCCGCCTGCGCCCTGCTCGTTTCCCTGGCCGCCTGCGCCCGTTCTCCCCGCGCTCCGGCCGGACCGGTTCTCGCTCCGGAGCTGGCCGCGCCGGCCGCCAGCGGCGTTTTCCAGACCGGCGTCGCCTCATGGTACGGCCATGATTTCCACGGCAGGACCACCGCCAATGGCGAGATCTACGACATGCGCAAGCTGACCGCCGCCCACCCGGCGCTGCCGTTCCACACCCTGGTGGAGGTGGAAAACCTGGAGAACGGCCGGCGCGTGCCGGTGCGCATCAACGATCGCGGACCGTTCCTCAAGGGGCGGATCATCGACCTGTCCCTGAAAGCGGCGCAACGCCTGGATATGGAAAAGAGCGGCACGGCCACGGTCAACCTGCGCGTGCTGAGCCGGGGCGGCGCCCCCCCGGTTGCGGGGTCCGGCGCCGTTGCCGGGGCAGAAACGGCGGGACGGGGCGGCTTCGTCCAGGCCGGGGCCTTCTCGGTCCGGGAGAACGCCCAGGACCTGCTTTTGACCCTGGAGGATATCTTTCCCGACCTGGGCTTCCGCGTCGTCGCCGAGGACGGGCTCTTCAAGTTGATCTCCCCGCGCCTGGAACCGGCCGCATGCGGCCAGGTCCTCAACAAGCTCGCCGAATACGGGCTGCAGGGCTTTATCCGCGAGTCGGGGACAGGGCCGGAAGAATAATTTCCCCTTTCCCCGGCCCCGCTATTGAAAAATAATTTATCTTTGTTTACAATTGGATCAAGGCGGAGGGATGAGCATGGTGGTTTTTGCGCAGGTCACGTTCCCAATGGCAAACTGTTCCCATGGCTGAGGAAAAAGACCGGATCCGTCCCGAGACTTCTCCCCAGCCCGTCTCCGGCGCCCCGGCAGCCAGGAAGATCCTGGTCGTCGACGACGACGACACGGTGCGCGAAGCGCTGAAAGATTTCCTGGAATTCCATGATTTCGAGGTCACGGCGGTCGACAGCGGCGCCCAGGCCCTGGAACGCATCGCCGTGGACGATTTCAACCTGGTGATCTCCGACCTGGTCATGCCCAAGATGGACGGCATTGCGCTGATCAAGGCCATCCGCGAGGCGGGAAAAAACGTCCCGCTCCTGGTCATGACCGGTTTCGCCTCCATCGAGTATGCCGTGGAGTCGATGAAGGCCGGGGCCACCGATTTCATCACCAAACCCCTGAAGTTCGACCACGTCATGCTGATCGTCAATCGCGTGCTCGAGACGTCGGCGCTGCGCCAGATGGCCCGTGAAAGGGAGTATTACAAGGACCTTTCCAACAGCGACGGCCTGACCCAGATCGGCAATTACCGACATTTCAACCACGTGCTGCGGCTGGAGATCGACCGCCAGAAGCGCTATGCCCGGCCCCTGACGCTGCTGATGATCGATATTGACGACTTCAAGAGGACCAATGACCGCTTCGGCCACCTGATCGGCGACATGGTGCTGATCAAGATCGCCTCGCTGCTGCGGGACGAGGTGCGCGGCTTCGATTTCGTCGCCCGCTACGGCGGCGACGAGTTCACGGTCATTCTGCCCGAAGTCCCCGAGAAGGCGGCGGTCGCCGTGGGACGGCGCATCATGCGCGCCATCAGCCTGAACGAGTTCAGTTCACCGGAGTTCAATGATGTCGGTCCCATCAGCGTGACCATCGGCATCGCCTCGTTTCCCGACGCTGCCGGCGACGCCCAGGACCTGGTGGCCAAGGCCGATCGCGCCATGTATGCCGGCAAGAGCGCCGGCAAGAATTGCCTTTGCGTCTTCGGGGATGAGAAGAACGTCATCCGCCTGCGCAGGCCCACCCCGCCCAAGATCTAGCTGCGAAGCCGGAGGTTCCACGTTCCACGTTCCAAGTTCCACGTTCCACGTTCCATGTTCCAAGTTCCATGTTCCAAGTTCCACGTTCCATGTTGAAGAACTTTCAGAAATCGGCATCGGGCGCAAGGCGTAAGGCGGAAGCATTAGGGATTCATCGGAATTAAATTCCAAATCCCAAGCACCAAATTCCAAATAAATTCCAAGCTCCAAATTCCAATTTCCAAAACGAAAGCTCCTTGCATAGAATTCTCTTTGTTTTGGTCATTCGGTAATTGGAATTTGGAATTTGTTTGTTATTTGGAATTTGGGATTTGGAATTTTAGTCTTACTAATACCTCTTCTCTTCCTGGAAATCCGTCAACCGTTCTTGAGGCTTGGTTATTTGCCCAGCGTCGCCACCATCACCGCCTTGATGGTGTGCACGCGGTTCTCCGCCTGGGGAAAGACCAGGGAATGGCGGCTCTCGAAGATCTCGTCGCTGACCTCGCAGATATCGGGGAACTGGGCGGCCAGCTTCGTCTCCGTGTTATGGAAGGCGGGAAGGCAGTGCAGGAATATGCACTCGGGATGGCCCGTCTGGTCGAACAGGGTGCGGTTGATCTGGTAGGGCTTGAGCAGCTTGATGCGATCGGGGATCTGGTCTTCCTCGCCCATGGAGGCCCAGACATCGGTATAGATGACGTCGGCGCCCTTCACTCCGGCGGCGATGTCGTCGGTGATGGTGATGCGGGCGCTGCGCTCCGCGGCGAACTCCCGGCATTCGGCGACCAGTTCCTTGGCCGGGAAGAGCGATTTCGGGGCCACGATGCGGAAGTCCATCCCCATCTTGGCCGCGCCGATCATCAGCGAGTTGGCCATGTTGTTGCGGCCGTCGCCGACGTAGGCGAAGGCGATGCCCTTGAGGCGTCCCCTGGCCTCGAGCACGGTCATGAAGTCGGCCAGGACCTGGGTGGGATGGTAGAGGTCGGTGAGGCCGTTCCAGACCGGCACGCCGGCCCACTGCGCCAGGCCCTCCACCGTCTCATGCTTGAAGCCGCGGAACTGGATGCCGTCGAACATGCGGCCCAGCACGCGCGCCGTGTCCTTGACCGTTTCCTTCTTGCCCAGCTGGATGTCGTCCTTGCCCAGGTACTCGGGATGGGCGCCCTCGTCGACGCAGGCCACGACGAAGGCGCAACGCGTGCGCGTCGACGGTTTTTCGAATATCAGCGCGATGTTTTTGCCCTCGAGATTCCGGCCCCGCAGTCCGGCATACTTGTCCTGTTTCAGCTTGATGGCCAGCTGCAGGAGGAAATCGATCTCCTCGGGCGTGTTGTCCTTCATCGACAGAAAATGTCTTCCTTTCAGGTTGAATGCCATGGCTTGACCTCCACGATCAAGGCCCATATTACCGCAAAAGCCGGCGCAAGGCAAGGCCCGGGAAATAACCGGCTTGTGCGCCGGCGCCCATGCCGGCTGCAACCGGGAATTGACCGCCGGGGGATTTTTTGATATCATTTTCCGCAGCAACCGCCGCCATGCCGATGAACCCTGACGAAGTTGAAATAAGAATCCTCAACGCCGTGGATCGCGCCGCCGTCGAGACGCTTTACCGCCAGGCCGGCTGGTGGCAGGAGAATGACCAGACCGCCGACGGCAATGCCTGGATGGATGCCCTGGTGCGGGGCTCTTTCTGCTTCGCGGGCGCCTTCGCCGCCGGCGAAATGGTCGGCATGGGCCGTGCCATATCCGACGGCGCCAGCGACGCTTACATCCAGGACGTCACCGTGCTGCGCGCTTACCGCGGCCGCGGCATCGGCGCGGCGATCATCCGCCGCCTCTGCCGCGAGCTGCGCTCCCGCCGCATCCACTGGATCGGCCTGGTGGCCGAACCGGGGACCCAGGCTTTTTACCGCCGGTTGGGGTTCGCGGAAATGGCAGGTCATGTCCCGATGCTGCTGAAACGGGTGGAGAACGGGTCGTGAAACCGCTGCGCCTGGAAGATTTCGCTCCGGTTACGCTGGCCGACCGCGATGTCATCCGGCCGCTGCTGCTGGCCGCCGATCCCTGCTTCTGCGAATACAATTACGCCAATCTCTTCATGTGGGGGGAGATCTATCGAACGCGCTGGCTGCTGAGCGAGGACCGTCTCTGGATCTACAACGGACATGATGACCTGATGCTGATGCCGGTGGGAAGGGACCTGGATGCGGGAGGGCTGCTGGCCGTTTCCGACGGCCTGCGCCGGGAAGGCAAGAGCGGCAATTTCGTGCTGGTCGATCCCGACTACGTCCAGGCCAACCCCGAACTGGAGCGCCATTTCCGCATCGAACTCGACCCGGACAACGGCGACTACATCTATTCCACCCGCAAGCTGGTCGACCTGAGGGGCAACAAGCTGAACAAGAAGCGCAACCAGGTCAACCAATTCCTGGCCCTGTACCCGGGCTACGCCAGCCAGGCGCTGGAGAAAGGCGACCTGGAATCCTGCTTCGCTCTCGCGGAAAAGTGGTGCCGCCTGCGCACCTGCCTGGAGCTCGATTTCACCCATGAAACATCGGCCCTGAAGAAAGCCATGCATCATTACGATGAACTGGAGTTGCAGGGTGTGCGGATTTCCCATGGCAAGGAATTCGTCGCTTTCTCCATCTTTTCGCCGCTGAGCGCCAACATGGCCGACGTCCATTTCGAGAAGTTCGATCCCGAGGTCAAGGGCGCCGGCCAGATGATCAACTGGGAGACGGCCAAGGCGCTGGTCGGTACCTACCGGTACGTCAACCGTGAGCAGGACCTGGGGATCGAGGGGTTGCGCCAGGCCAAGAGATCGTACGGGCCGGAATACGTTCTCAGCGCTTATTTCCTGGAACGGAAACCCTGAATCCGTCCCAACAGGAACTGCTTACTGTTCGGGCTCGCGGGCGATGACCCCTTTCTCGATCAGCAACTCGACCTGCTTGTTGACCATGTCGGCAAAGCGCAGGAAATGGGGGATGGTCAGGTGGGCGTAGGTGTGAATGGCCACGCGGGCCGGCTCCTTGACGTCGCGGATGCCCAGTCCCAGGCAGATCTCCTCGGGATTGACGTTGAAGGATACCAGATTGGCGTAGACATGCTGGGCATGCAGGTCGGAGATCTCGATCTTTTCTTCCTTCTTTTCCATGACGCGCGCCTCCCTGCGTCCGAGTTCAGCGGTAGCTTTTCCTTTCCAGGCTCTTCAGGACCTTGTACAGCCGCATTTCGTCGCCGGTCAGCACGATGCGGCTGTCCTTCTGGGTCTGCTCGTCCCTGCGGATCACTCCCATGTCGACGTTGAAGCCGATCTTCTTGAAGGCCTTCTTGATGCCGGGGTGGCCGGCGATCAGGGCCTCGTAGCTGATGACGATGCTCTTGGGCATGTTCTCGTGGGCGGCCACCAGGGCGTTGTTGTTGTCGAACCAGCTGAGCTTGAACTGGGAGATGCCGCGCTTGTACATGCTCGAGCGGACGTCGGCCGGGTTGCGGAAGATGAAGACCACGCGCATCTTCTTGTCCTTGGCGATGTGCCGGAAGAAAAACAGCGCCGGTATGTGGACGATCTTCAGACCGGTCAGGCCGGTACCGCTGTTGAGGCGCTCGACGATGCGGTTCAGCTCAAGCACGTTCTCCTCGGTCATGGCCTTGTCGAGCAGCTTTTTTTCCAGCTCCTTGCCGGTCTCCAGCTCGAAATAGCCCGATTTGTTGTACTCGTCGCCGCCGAAATCGGAAGGGAATTCAACGCCGGCGCTCTGCAGCAGCTGGCAGGCCAGCGAGGTGCCGCTGCGTGGGTGCCCGACGACGAAAATGCCGTTCTTGAGGACGATGGGGCGGATTTCCTTTTTCTCGCTCGCTTGGTTTTCCAATTGGGCCTCCGTGGATCCATTGGCGAAGATGCATTATATCACAGGGCTGGGCCAATCCGGAAATTCGCCCCAAAGGCCGTCCGTTTGCCCTGATCGCGCCAACGACCGGGGCGTATGTTTATACGCCCCTACGGAATGCGATCAACCGACAGCCATTAATAATATCGGGTGAGGCGTTTGTAGGGGCGAATAAATATTCGCCCCAAAGGCATTGTTTTGGTCATTTGAATTTTGAATTTGGAATTTATTTGGGATTTGGAATTTGGGATTTGGAATTTTATTCCTACGAATTGCTTTCTTCCACCTCGTGCCCTGCGCCCTATGCCTTACGCCGATTCCCCGTTTCTGTTAGAATGGCTCCTCATGGACAAGTTCAGGGTGCAGTTGTACGAGGAAAGCCAGGTGATGCAGTTCACGCTGGACAGCCGCGGCGGTCGCGAGTTCTCCATCCGCAAGCGGTCGGGAGTGCTGACGCGAAATTTCGACGGCAGCTGGAACAGCCGGGCCGTGGAAACCGGATCGCGCGAAGAGGCGGCCCGGGCCCTGTCCTGGAAAAGCGGCGCCCGGTTGGAGGCCGAACCCCTCGGGCTGCCGGTCGATGCCGGAGAGATCCTTGACGCCAACGGCTTCCTGACTCAGTTCCTGCAGCGGCTCGACCCGCAGGAATGGCGGCTCCTGTTCCGGGCCGGCTGCACGCGCCGGCTGATCCGCAACACCCGTCGCCAGGACGTCCGGAATTCATCGCGCCATTTCAGCGTCACGGCCAGGCTCAAACCCCGCGGCCAAAGCGAGGAACTGGAGATCGGCGAGGGGGCCGCGGAGGAACTGAAGTTCAACCTGGACGGGCTGACGCAACGCATCGCCGGGGCGGTGGAGGACCAGAAGCACCGCCGCCGCGTCGCCTTTTCCGGTCCGGTTCCGGTCGTCCTGCAGGCCGGTGAGGGGGCCATCCTGTTCCACGAGATCCTCGGGCACGCCCTGGAGGCCGATTACGTTTATCAGGGGGTATCGCCGTTCACCCGCGCCGACCTGGGCCGGGCGATCGTCCCGGAGACGATCACCATCCTCTGCCGCGACGAACGCGATCCCTTCTTTCGCGACGTCGCCGTCGATGACGAGGGCGAGCCCCGGGCCGGTCCGCTGCTGGTCGAGCGCGGGGTGCTGCGCCGCTTCATCAGCGACTATGCCCACCAGAAGCTGCTGCGCCTCCCTGAACGCGGCCATGCCCGCCTGGAAAATTTCGCCTGCATCCCCCAGCCGCGCATGTTCGCCACCTACGTCCAGCCCGGCGCCGTCCCGCAGGCCGAGATCGTCGCTTCCACGCCTTTCGGCGTCTATGCCAGGGAATTCGGCGACGGAGGCATCGACATGGCCTCGGGCCGCTTTTATTTCCGCATCCGCCAACCCTACCTGATCGAAAAGGGCCGCCTGGCCGCGCCCATTGCCCCGTTGACGGTCAGCGGCGGCATGCGCGATATCCTGAGCGACATGGACATGGTCGGCGACGATTTCAAGTACGACCGCGGCACCAGTTATTGCCAAAAGAACGGCCAGGTGCTGTCGGTGCGCGTCGGCCAGCCCACTGTCAAGATCGCCAAGCTCTGGGTCCGGGGAGGGCAGGATGCTTGATACGGTCCTGAAGACGGGGCGCGATGCCGGCTTCTCGACCGTCGAGGCCTATGCGGAAAAGGTCATGCGCCAGGATATCTCCGGGACCGACGGGCCGCTCTCGATCCATGAGGCGCACCACGACCGCCTGGCGGCGCGGGCATTCCGGGAAACAGGCGATCCGCTCGGCTTCAGCCTTTCCGCTCCCGACGCCCGCCAGGTCAAGCGCTGTTGGGCCGAGCTCGCCTCCGGATCGTCCGTCGATCGCAAGAGGAATTTCGCCCAGTTGCTGCCCCGGGCGGCGGTCCGGTCCAGGCTGGACATCTACGATTCGGGCATCGAAGCCTGGGATGAGGCGCAAGCCTCCGACCTGCGCGAAAGGCTGCGCGAGAGTCTCGTGACTTTCCCGGGATTGAAGCTGAAGGGATTCCAGTTCTCACGGGCGCTGAAAAAGGTCTACCTGGCAAATTCGCTGGGTTTCGCGGCCAAGTACAAGAAGACATTGTTCCAGGTCCAGGTTGGTTTCCAGTCCGGTGATCACCAGCTGGAACTGGGCGAGTGCCGTACCCATTTCCGTAACTTCGACCCGCAGCGCCTGGTCGCCAGGGGAGCGAACCTGTTGGGCTCCCTGGATGCCGACCAGGAGATGCTGCCCGCCGCACTGGAGTTCATCGTCATGTCACCCGAGGCATCGGCCCAGATGCTCAGGGAATTCTCCCCCGGACTGAAGCTGGACCGTGCCGGCAGGCGCGAGCGCCCGGTCGCCGCCTCGAGCCGGGTGAGCATCCTGGACAACCCGGCTCTGGCGGAGCAGCCCGGTTCGGTACCCTTTGACGACGAGGGCACGCCGGCGGAGGAAAAGTACCTGCTCAACAAGGGCGTGGCGGCGCTGGCGGTCGCGGATATCCGCACCGCCTTCGAGAAGGGCGGCGCCTCCACCGGCAACGGTTTTCGCGAGGAGCAGGGGGTTTTCCCCCGCGTGCAATTCTCCAACCTCTTTTTCAAGCCGTCCAATGCCTCCCTGCCCCAGCTGTTGGGGCGGGCGGGCCGGGGCGCCCTGGTCTACCTGGTCAAGCGGCAGGGACCCGGCCGCCTTCCGGCGGAGGCGGCTTTCCATGCCCACGGTTTCCTGTTCGAGAATGGCGAAGTTACCCGTCCGGTGCAGTTTCGCCTGGCCACTTCCATGCGCTCCTACCTGCTGCACGTCGTCGACGTGTCGCGCGAGCTGCGGTTTTTCCATAGCCGGGCCAATATCGGCTCGCCCTATCTTCTGTTGCAGGCAAGGCGTGACGCGGAAAAGAATATTTTCATCTGAGGGTGAGATATTCGCCTCCGGGGATCTATTTATAAAGAAAACGCGCGAGGTTGCCATGAAAAAAATATCCTGGCTGTTGCCGATGCTTTGCCTGGGAATCCTGCTCTGCGGCCCGCTCTGCAAGGAGCTCAGGGGCCAGAACATCGTCATTGTCACGCCCGGGTCCATTTCCGTGGGCATGGAGGTCCATTTCCGCTTTGATCACCCGGAAGGCGGCGGCGATGGCGTCTACGATTGGAGTTTCGGCGACGGGGATACGGAAAGAACCAACAACAACCAGGCGCACCATGCTTTCGCAGCAGCCGGGACGTATACCGTGACCTGCAATTTCATGAATCCGGCGGGGCCGCCCATCAGCGCTTCGACCCGGGTCCAAGTCGTGGACAACCGCCGCATTTCCGCTCAGGGCAGTGGGTTTCGCGTCGGCCAGCCGGTAAATTTCAATTCCGAGAACTTCAACAGCAACAACCTGCGCTGGGACTTCGGCGACGGCACGGTCGAGAACGGCGGCGCGAGCCGGAGCCATGCCTTTCGCCAGCCGGGCAGCTTCCAGGTCCGTGTCTGGGAAAATTCCGCGACTGCCGACAGCGCCGTCCGCCTGGACATCCAGGTGGCTCCCGACAACCGCCGTCTGCAGGCGGCCCCCGCGCTGCCGCGCGCCGGCTCCGCCGTGCGGTTCACGGCCGACGATTTCGCCGGCAACAATCTGCAGTGGAGTTTCGGCGACGGCAAGACCGGCAGCGGCGGCCCGGCCATCAGCCATGTCTATGCGGCCGCCGGAAGCTTCGAGGTCAAAGCCTGGGAGGCCGGCCAGGACCAGGAAAGCGCCGTGAAGATCACGCTGTCCGTGCAGCCCGATGTCCGCCAGGTGACGATCGCCGGGCCGCCCGATATTTTCGCCGGGACCGAAGTGGTGTTCGAGGGACGAAATTTCGCCGACGCCGCCCTGGAGTGGGATTTCGACGACGGCACGGTCCTGCGCTCCGGCACGCGCCAGCCGCACCGCTTCCAGCGTCCCGGCAACTTCACGGTACGGGTGGTGGAAAGCGGCAGCGGCAACCTGCCGCTGGAAAAAAAGGTCCAGGTGCTGAAAGACAACCGCGCCCTGGTACTGAAGACCGACGTGGTCTTCGCCGGCAGCGAGTTCGCCATCGAGGCCCAGAACTTCGGCGGCAGCCAGGTCAGCTGGGATTTCGGCGACGGGCCGCTGCAGACCGGGCCGCGGCTGATGAAGCACCGCTATGCCCGCAGCGGCCAGTTCCGCGTGCGCGCTGTCGATTTCGCGGGCCGTGACGGTACGTTCATCGAGAAGTTCATCCAGGTGGAGAACGACCCCCGCCTCATCCGCCTGCCCGGGGAGATCATCGCCGGCGAGGAGATTCCCATGCAGCTGGAGAATGCCGGCTCCGGCAGCTTCGCCTGGAAGTTTTCCGATGGCGACAGCCGCAGCGGCCCGGAGGTTCGGGCCAAGGCCTTCCGTACCCCGGGACCCCACCGGATCACGGTCATCGACACGACCGGAAAACTCCCGCCGCTGGAGAAAACGGTGCAGGTGATCCCGGACATGCGTTCCCTGAAGGGCTCATCCGACTTTATCCTGCCCAAGGAGGCCGTGACCTTCACCGCCGCCAATTTCAAGGGTCCCGGCGTCCACTGGGATTTCGGCGACGGCACGGTCAAGGAAAACGGCCAGCGGGTCGAAAGCCATGTCTTCCAGACGCTCGGACGCTACCGGGTGAAGGCCGTCGACTTCAACGGCCGCAGCAGCAAGCCGTTCGCCGTCGACGTGGTGGTGGCCGAAATGACCCCCGGCTTCGAGATCCGTGCCCTGGAATTCGCCTTTGACAACGGCAAGTATTACCGGGTCATCGCCAGGAACAGCACTCCCCCCGGCTACCATCTGCGCATCAAGGCCAAGGGTCGCGGCGTCCTCAGCGGCCAGTTCATGCTGGACAACATGAGCCTGGGACTCTTCCAGATCGTCATTCAGGAGAACCAGACGGCATTTCTGCCAAAAACCCAGATGCCGGCGCTGCCGGTGATCGACCTCGGGCTGCACAAACTGACCCTGAAGTTCACCAACTTCTCCACCAACCGCCGCATCCCGGTCATCAAGTACTTCGTGACCGCCGCCGGAGCCATCCAGATCGTTTCCCCCGCCATCGGCGCCAGGGTGCCGGCCGGGGAAAAGGTCGACCTGAGCTGGAGCATCCCGCAAAAAAATCCGCAGTTCGAGATCGCCGTATCCGCGGTGCCCTTCGAGTTCCTCGAGGACAGGCAGGTCGAATGGCTGCCGGTCCAGGGCGATGCCAGCCACCGCTTCGATCCCGCCCCCTTCAAGCCCGGCGACTGGATCTACTGGCAGGTGCGTTTGCTGGGAGCGAACCGCCAGGTGTTGACCACGTCGGAGATTGCCTCGTTCAGGCTGAGCGAGTAGGCCCGGCGCCCTGCCATTTGTAAAAAGCCCGCCGATTTGCTATAAGACTCGCATGGAAAACGTGAAGGTCCTGGTCGTCGATGACGAGAAGAACATCCTCGAATCGGTGAAGATGGTCTTGAACTATGAAACGTACCATGTCCAGGTCGCCGGGGACGGCGTGGGGGCGATCGACCTCTTCAAGAAATTCCTGCCCGACATCGTGCTGCTCGATGTGAAAATGCCCGGCCTGGACGGACTGAAGGTACTGCGCACCTTTAAGGAACTGAATCCGACCTCCGAAGTCATCATGATCTCCGGGCATTCGGGCATCGAGGAAGCGGTGGAGGCCTCGCGCCTGGGGGCCTTCGATTTTCTGGAGAAACCCATCTCCCGCGACAAGCTCGTGCTGACGGTGCGCAACGCCGCTGAAAAGATCTCCCTGCTCAGGGAAAACTTCAACCTGCGCCACCTGACCCTGAAAAAATACGAGCTGGTGGGAGAGTCGCCGGTCATGAAGGCCCTGCAGGAAACGATCCGCCGCGTGGCACGCAGCGACTCCACGGTGCTGATCTCGGGCGACAGCGGCACCGGGAAGGAGCTGATCGCCCGCCTGTTGCACCAGCAGTCGTCGCGCAGCCAGAACCGCTTCGTGCAGGTCAATTGCGCCGCCATTCCCGATGAGCTGATCGAGAGCGAGCTGTTCGGCCACGAAAAGGGGTCGTTCACCGGCGCCTATGAAAAGAAGATCGGCAAGTTCGAGAGCGCCCATCGCGGCAGCATTTTCCTTGACGAGATCGGCGATCTCAGCCTGAAGGCCCAGGCCAAGGTCCTGCGCGTGCTCGAAGAAGGCGAAGTGCAGCCGGTCGGTTCGCCCGAGATCAAGAAAGTGAACGTGCGCGTCATCGCCGCCACCAACAAGGACCTGGAGGAGGAGATCGGCAGGGGGAATTTCCGCGAAGACCTCTATTTCCGCCTGAACGTGGTGCCCATTCACTCGCCTTCGCTGCGCGAGCGCCATGAGGACATCCCGCTGCTGATCGAGCATTTCATCGCCTATTTCTCCGAAGAGAACAACTACCGCCGCAAGACCTTCTCCGCCGAGGCGCTGCAGCTGCTGCGCGACCACCCGTGGAAGGGCAATGTCCGCGAGCTGCGCAACCTGGTCGAGCGGCTGCTGATCATGTGCCGCAACGACCCGATCACCCCGCGCGACTTGCCGGATTACATCAGCCGCAGCGCCGCTGAGGATGAGTCTCCGCTGCTGCAGCTGGGAAAATGGAAGGAGTTCAAGGCCCGCTCGGAAAAGGCCTTCCTGGAGAAAAAACTGGAGGAGTTCTCCTTCAACGTGGCGCGCACGGCCCGCGAGATCGGCCTGCCGCGCAGCAACCTCTATCAAAAAATCGATTCTCTTGGTATAATGACGGGGCACCAGCAGGACGCGGATGAAGAATCGCCCGGCCCGTGAGGGTCGGGAGGAAAGTCCGGACTCCGCAGGGAAGGATGATCCCCAACAGGGATTCTCCCCCGCAGGATCGGGGGGGCAGGACAGTGTCACAGAGAACAGACCGCCTGTCGCCCGCAAGGGTGGCGGGCAAGGGTGAAAAGGTGAGGCAAGAGCTCACCGTCCCGGGCGGCGACGTTCCGGGACTGAGACAAACCCCATCCGGAGCAAGGCTGAACAAGGGGCGCTAAGGCTTTCCCGGCCGATGCCCTGGGTTAGCCGCTGGACTCCGCCGGCAACGGCGGGGCTAGATAAATGATTCTTCGCGACAGGATCCGGCTTACAGTCCGCGTCCTGTTGGTGCCTCTGCCATTGCATGACCTGTCGTGACGCGTAACGCGTGACGCGTCACGAAGATCGGTTTACGGTAGACGGTTGACGGTTTTCGGGATGAAAAGAGGCAATAGGAAGACTTAAATTCCAAATCCCAAATACCAAATAACAAACAATATCCAAATTCCAATTTCCAAAACGAAAGCTCCTTGCAATTGAATTTTCTTGGTTTGGGTCATTGGATTTTGGAATTTGGAATTTATTTGGAATTTGGTGCTTGGAATTTGGAATTTAAGTCCTATTAATTCCTTATCTTCCTTCTTATACCATGCGCCTTCCGCCTTATGTCTTACGCCGAGTTCTGTTCTTCCTCGTTACGCGTCACGATTGCTCGTTCTTTAGAACGCTTCGGCAAATGTCAGGTAGAACGCGGGCTCGGCGCCGGCGAAGCCGATGTCCAGCCGGACGTTCAGGTTCTCGCGGCGGTTGAACTTGTAGCGCAGGCCGGCGCCGCCGGCCGGGTGGAAGCCGGACAGCTCCAGCAGGGAGAAGAGCGGCTGCACCTGGGCGATACCGGCGAAGACGCAGGCTCCGAAGCGTCCCCATAACGGCCGGCGATACTCGGCTTGCAGGGCCAGCAGGCCCCGATCGCGATAGCGGCCGTCGTAGTAGCCGCGCAGCAGGTTGAGACCTCCGAATTTCGGCAGCATGAGGAACGGGGCTCCTCCCTGCACCGCGCGCAGCACTCCCTGCACGGCGACGACCTGGTCTCCCCCCAGCCCGAAGTAGCCGCGGGCGTCGATGGAGACCTGGCCGAAGGTGAAGTCACCGCCCAGGGCGCGGAAAAAGCGGTTGAAAAAGAAGGAGACATAGGTCCCCCTGGACGGGGAGAACGTATTGTCGCGGCTGTCCCACTTGGCGAAAACGCCGAGGCCGCTGACGGTTCCGCCCGCTGCGCCGGGCAGGGTCCCAGGGACCAGCTTGCCGTCACTTTCCCGGTCGCGCATGGAGACGTCGTAGGTCTCCAGGTGCAGGCCGACAAAGCCGTTCCCGCCCCAGCGGCGCTGCAGGT
Source organism: Candidatus Aminicenantes bacterium UBA2199 (assembly GCA_002327965.1). Lineage (GTDB taxonomy): Bacteria > Acidobacteriota > Aminicenantia > UBA2199 > UBA2199 > UBA2199. The sequence goes on from DCVB01000117.1 coordinate 15,282, forward strand.
TCAATTGCAGACGCCAGTTGCTCGAGGTGAAATCCTCGCGGTCCTCCTCCAGGGTGCGGTTGCCGATGCCGTAGAACCTGTCTGGAAAGTAGGAATACTTGGCCATGCCGTCGATCAGGAACTTGCCGCCGGCAAGATACATCTCGTAGTCGACCTGGGCGATCGACTGCTTGTTCTGGGTGCGGACGAAGTTGAAGCGGTAATGGGAGAGCCGCGATGACTGGAGGGCGCGGCCCAGGCGGAAATGATGGATGCCGACCAGCCCCCAGGCCAGGCGGGTCTCGGGAGTGTAATAGACCACCGGCGCGATGACGAAGCCGCTGCGCGGCGGGGCGACGGCCTGCTCCACGGCGGCGCGCAGGCAGCCGGCGGCAAGGGCCAGGGCCACGACCAGCCCCGCGGCCGTCGCGGTCCCCCGGGTTGCCGCAGCCATCAGTTGCGGGCGCCGCGCGCTTTTTTCTTCATCAGGATCTTTTTCAGAGCGTTCTTGCCCATGCCGAAGCGTTGCTGGAAAAAGGCGTACAGGTCGTCGATGTCGCCGAATTCCGGAGCCGGCTCGCGCTGGTCCCTGTCGTCGTTGCCGGCGATGACCAGCACCATCTCGCCCAGGACGGCCGTAGCGCCCAGGGCGGCGCGCCATGCGCCCAGCCGGGCGCGCACGATCTTTTCGTGTTTCTTGCTGATCTCCTTGGCCAGGGCGAACTCGCGGTCGCCCAGGACCTCGGCGGCGGCGGCGAGGAGCTCCTCCAGGCGCCGGGGCGACTCATAGAGCACGAGGGCATAGGGCAGGGCGGAGACGTCGGCGAGAAAGCGCCGCAATTCCCCCCGCGCCCGGGGCGGGAAGCCGAGGAACAGGAAACGGCGCGGGTCGATGCCCGAGGCGGCGAGGGCGGGGACAAAGGCGGTCGCTCCGGGCAGCGGCACGACCGCGATGCCGGCGTCGATCGCCCGGCGCACGAGGATATGCCCGGGATCGGATATCGCCGGCGTCCCCGAGTCGGTGACCAGGGCGCCGTCCTCGCCGGCGGCCAGCATGGCGACGATCCTTGCCGCCTGCTCCTGCTCCTTGGGGCGGTAGTGGCTGACGATGCGCTTGTGGATCCCCAGGTGACTCAGCAGCTTGAGCGTGGTGCGGCTGTCCTCGGCGATGACGAAATCGACGCGGGCAAGGACCTCGACGGCGCGGCGGGTGATGTCGCCCAGGTTTCCGATCGGCGTGGGGACGATATACAGTGCCATCAAAGTGATGAGTGAACGAACTCACGGAGCTCAGTGATGAGTGATGAGAAGGAAGCGGAGGTGAAGAAGCATGTTTTCTCAGGGTTGTTTCTCATCACGTATCACTCATTACTCATCACTCATTCCTACTTGTTCCAGTCCCGCAAATACCTGAAGTCAATGCCCACGGTCCGGGCATGGAGCTTGGCGATGGGCGGCATGGTGCGCTTGAACTGCGAATTGACGATCATCTTGCGCACGCGGCGGATGAGCGGCAGCTTGAAGCCGCGCTCGATGATCTCGCCCTCGTCCCAGCGCATGTCAACCATCAGGTGCAGCAGGACATCGAGGTCCTCGTAGGCGATGCCGATCTCCCCCTCGTCGGTCTGGCCGGGCCACAGGTCGGCGCTGGGTTTCTTGGCCACGATCTCCTTGGGCACGCCCAGGTGGCGCGCCAGCTCGAACACCTGCGTCTTGTACAGGTCGCCGATGGGCTGGAAGGCGCAGGCCGAGTCGCCGAACTGGGTGGAGTAGCCGATGAGCAGCTCGCTCTTGTTCGAGGTGCCGGCCACCAGCGCCTGCCTGCGCGCCGAATGGTCGTAGAGCACGGCCATGCGCTCGCGGGCGCACTTGTTGCCGACCTGGAGCCTGTTTGCGGCCGGGAAGCGCTCGAAGTAGGCGTCGACCGAGGGCGAGATGTCGATCTCCTCGAAAGGCACCTTGAACTTGCGGCAGGCCATCTTGCCGTGGCGCAGGCTGTCGGGGTCCGAGGCGCGGTAGGGGAGCAGCAGGGCGAACGTGTGGGCGGCGCCCAGCGCCTTGCGGCACAGCGCCAGCACCACGGCCGAGTCGAGGCCGCCCGAGACGCCGACGATGGCGTTGCGGAAGCCGTTCTTGGTCACGCTGTCCTTGATGAAGGCCGTCAGGATCTTTTCCACCATCCGGCAGTCGATCTTAAGCATGAAGGATCCTCCTCATCTCTTTCAGCACCAGGGCGGGCTGGTCGTCGCGCAGGTACGACGAGGCGATGCGGGCGCGGCGCACGTCGGCCGGACGCACCTCGGCGTCCAGCACGTCGGGGTCCACGTACTTGGCCTTTTGCACGATGCCGCGGCCGGCGCGGGCGAAGAAGGAGCCGCCGCCGAAGCCGATGCCGTCCTCGAAACCCACGCGGTTCACGAAAAGATAGTTCTGCTGGTAGAACTGGGAGAAGACGTAGCCCATGGTCTCCCAGAGCTGGAACGAGGAGATGCCGTCGCGGCCGATCCCCCGCTGCGGGCTGTTGGAGATGCCGATCAGCAGGTCGGTCTTCTGCAGGAAGTACAGGTAGGCCAGCATGGGGAAAAGGATCTCGCGGCAGATGAGGATGCCGGCGCTGAACGGGCCGATCTGGAAAGCGCGGAACTCGTCGCCGGGCTTGAAGACCATGCCTTCCTCGAACATGCCGTAGTTGGGCAGCTGCGCCTTGCGGTGCACGTGGCGGGCCCGGCCGCGGGAAAAATAAACGGCCGCGTTGCGGATGATGCCCGGCTCCTCTTCCAGCGGGGCGCCGGCGATGATGTCGATAGCGCGGCTCAGCTTCTCCAGCCGGCGCCATTCGCGGCCTCCTGGCCGCAGGGCCACTTCGGCGGCGAGGTCCTTCAGCTGGTAGCCGCTGAGGCTCAGTTCCGGGAAGACGATCAGTTCCCTCTTGTCCCTGACGGCGCGCTCGACCTGGGCAACATGGAATTCCAGGTTCTTCCCGACATCGCCCAGCGCCGGGCTGAACTGTACGGCTCTGACCTTCATGTTGGAAATATAGCACAGCCGCGCGGGGGAAACAATCCTGCCCGACGCGGGTGACCTCATGGGTCGGTGCGGGTGCTGCAAGTGTCCTGGAACGTTTGACACCCGGGCGTCGATGTGGTATTTTTCTGGCTTTGAACGGTCTGTTCCCAAGGAATCCAGGTGAAAAAAGCGAAAATCGCCCTCGTCCTGCTCGTATTTCTTTGCGGCGGTCTTCTGTCCGGGCAGGATGAGGCCGGGAGCGCCGGGGAGCAGGCGGCGAAGCCGAAGGCGAAGACCGGCCGTGCGTTCATCGAGATGGGCATCAACTGGGGGATCTCGGCGGTCAACTACAACCTCAAGTACTCGAAGTTCATCGAGGACTGGCAGTTCGAGCTGACCTGGAAGGACCAGAGGCGCAAGTTCTTCACTTCCGAGGGGCTGCGGCTGGATTCGAACAACCTGCAGCTGAACTGGACCCATGCCTGGTCCGGAGCCCTTTATTACAACTGGGCGCGCAGCAACCGCCTCAGCCCCTTCGTCTCCTTTCTGTTCTCCTCGGGCGGCTCGCTGCTGTGGGAGTACGTCGCCGAATGGCGCGAGATCTCCTCGATCAACGACCATGTCTATACCTGGATGGGCGGCCCGGCCATCGGCGAGCCGCTGTTCCAGATCGCCGATCATTTCCGCCGCCGGCCCGGCCTGTTCAGCCGCCTGGCCGAGACGCTCGTCAACCCGCCGCTGGCGATCAACGATCTGCTGGACGGCCGTAACCGGCTGCCCCGGGTGCCGCTGCAGGACCGCAGCGACTTCCGCCTGGACTTCGGCCTCAAGGACGGCCCCGTTTCCCCCGCCGACGGCTCGGGCAGCCACGCCGTTCTCGACCTCGACCTGCGCCTGGTCACCCTCCCGGGCTACGGCCGCCCCGGCTCCGGCTCGGGATACTCCCGCCTGCCGATCGACAACGAATACCGGCTGGCCGCCAGCTTCAACCGGCGCCTGGTCGAGGAACTGGAATTCTCCACCCGCTGCGTCCTGNNGCGGCGGCATGCGGGGCTCGGAGTCGTGGCTGGGTGCGGTCACGGCCTGGGACTTCTTCCAGAAAAAGCCGGTCGCCGCTTACGACGGCAACGACCTGGGCATGACCGAGCGCTGGTTCGAGCGCGAGCGGCCGACGCGCTATACCGACAAATTCTCAACCCTGCACCTGATCGGTCCGGCCTTCGACTGGACCGGCTACGCCGGCCGCTTCAGCGCCCGGGTCGGCGTCGACGCCACGATCGACTTCGGCATGGTCAATTCGCTGGCCTACAACGACTACACCGCCCTCCACGATCCCTGGGGGGTGAAGACGACCCTGCACAACTGGGGCTATTACTACTCGCTCGGCTACACGCTCGGCGGCCGCCTGGACGTCCGTCGCGGCGCCGTGCGCGTCGAGGCCGGGGCGCGCTACCAGCGCTTCCGCTCGATCCAGGGGCTTGACCGCTTCCAGGACCAGGTCCTGGACGACTCGTTGCTTCGCGATTCCCGCTTCACCTATCATGCCGGCCTGGCCCTCGCCCTGCCGCGTTCGCCCCTTTTCCTCTCCCTGAGCCTGGAGGGGATCGACCGCTGGGGCCGCTTCCACGAGGTCAGCCGCAAGAACCGCGAGCTCCGCTTCTTTTTCAAGCTGGGATTGACATTATGATGCGCGAGTTGGATGATCCCGGCGATCCGGCACCGCATCTCCTGTCTTTTTTCGTTTTCTCTTGAGTGGCAAGGACGAATCATGCTTGATCAAAAATCCCAAAAATTGTTATCGATACGAGTTGTTTTCATATTATAATGGGTTCATGAAAAACACTAAATTCAATTACAAAGTAGCGCTCAGGTTTCTTTGCCTGTTTTTCTTGGGCACCGCGGTAATCTTCACCGCTTCTCCAGGGCAGAAAAAACGCCTTGACCCCAAGGAAATGGTGCAGCTCAAGGGCAGTCCCGACAATGCCGGCGGCCCGATCCTGCCGGAACGATTATCGTCACTTGCGGCGCTCCCCCCCCCGCCCATCCCCCCCTATGCGCCGGTCCCGATGACGGCCAGCATCGGCACCACCGGCCTGGTGGTGTACGGCAACACCAACGGCGTCGCCATGATCAACCCGCGCAGCCAGACCATTTCGCCCATTCTGCTGAATGAGTACGACCCCACGATCGATCCCGAGACCGGGTGGCCCATCGGCGGCCCGCTCGGCTCCGAGGGCGGCGGGCGCTTCGACGTGGCCATGACCAGCGACGGACGGCAGGCCCTGATCTCGAACTTCGGAGACAGAAAGGTTTTTTTCGTCAGCCTGACCTCGGGTACGCCTGTGGTGACCGGCATGGTCCAGCTCGATTTCTTCGCCGAGGACATCGCCATCGATCCCAGCAACACCTGGGCCATCGTGGCTGACGGCGGCTTCTCTCCGCGGCTCGCCGTGCTGCATATCCCCACCCGGAGCTGGATCCCGGCCGGCTACGACGAAGTGACCGGCGATCCCTACAGCCTGTCCCTGGTCATGGACGAGGGGGATCCCGCCGACCCGGATGACGACATTCATGCCTATGCCAATGCCGTGGAGATCGCCCCCGACGGCCGCACCGTGATCGTTGCCGACTATTTCTTGGGTTACCTCCATGTCATCCTGCTCGATCCCGCCACCGGCGGCCTGACCTACTCGGAGTCGTCGGAGCAGCTGTGGAAGCAGGGGACCAATGAAAATTCGCCGTTGCCCTTCCTGTACCGCCCGGTCAACGTTGCCATCTCCCCCGACGGCCGGACCGTCATGGGCGTCAACTGCGTTCGCAGCACCTATCCCACCGACCCCGATCCCGATGCCTTCTTCGAGGGCTGCAATATCCCCGTTTTCACCATCGACTCCCCGGGCCACATCACCCGCCGATCCGACGTCGTTCTGCCCAACCGGATCAACGGCGGCCAGTCGCTGGTCTTTTCCGCCGACGGGCGCCGGGCTTATCTTCACACCATTTACTGGGACGACGAACCGGAGAATCAAGACGACCTCTTTTGGTGGTATTCCGAAGTCCAGGTTCTGGCGGTCAGCGGACCCGGCCAGGTGAGCCACATCGGTTCCATGCGCGCGCCCACGATACGCGGCACCAGCCAACTCTTCGGAGTCGACAACCTGGCCATCACCCCCGACGGCGGCTTCCTTTATGCCACCAACCCCACCCTTTCCTATGCCAGCCCGGTCATCGATGTCTTCAATCTCCGCACCCTGGCCCATGTCAAGCAGATCGGCACCCCCACTCATTACCCCGATCCGGCATATCCCGGCACTTACATTGAATGGGTCCTGCCGGTGGGCATCGCTTTCCCCAAGACTCCGCCCAACAGGCGACCGGTGGCGGTGGTCACCGTCGACAAGCCGGAGATCCTCGTAGACGCCGGCCAGATCGCGACCTTCGACGGCAGCGCTTCTTATGATCCGGAGGAAAAGCCACTGACCTATGCCTGGAGCCTGGTCTCGGCTCCTGCCGGTGCCTCCGCCACCCTGGCCCCGGACGGAGCGACCGCGGTCCTGACCCCTGACCCCGACCTCGAAGGCACCTACCAGGTCGGGCTGGTGGTCAACGACGGCGTTCTCGACAGCAAGATGGCCACGGCTTCCGTGTCCGCCCGCTTCGCCCCGGTGCTGCCCCCCGCCGGCGCCATGCTGCAGCGCCTGGAAAACGACTTCATCTTTTTCAAGGAGTACGTCAACCGCCTGGCCTGGACCGCCAATCCCGAAAACCTGTCCACCATCACGGCCATCAGGATCTATCGCAAGCAGAAGGGTGCGGACGACTCCAGCTACGCGCTGCTGGCTTCGCTGCCGGCTTCGGCCACCGGGTATGACGACAAGGCGCTTGCCAGGGAGCAGCTGTTCACCTACCGCATCACCTCGGTCAACAGCCGCGGCGCGGAAAGCGACCCGGTCGTGGTCGGCAACTAGGGGATGCAACCATGAAAAAAACGACATTATTCCTCATCATGCTCGGCCTGCTGACCTGGGGATTGCAGGCGGTCGATCTCGACCTGGGCCTTTTCTATGGCACGCGCTCGGTCGCCGACGACCAGATCCGGGACGTCTACGGCAACGGTACCACCTTCTTCCCCTATGTCTCGGTGGGGATATGGAAAGGTGTGTTCGCCGGCCTGGGCCATGAGTTCGGCTACGACCGCGACGGCAGGATCGGCCTCTACCAGGAGGAGACGAACCTGAAGGTGACCGGGCTGGAGTTTTTCGCCGGCTACCGCTTCGACCTGGGAAAGGTCTCTCCCTACGTGAAGCTGGGCCTGGGCAGCTACGCCTACGAACAGACGGTCAGCGGCGCGAGCAAGGTGGACGAGAAAAAATCATCCGTTACTCTGGCCGGCGGCGCCAGGTTCTACCCGGTCAAGGGGCTGTTCCTGGCCGCCGAGATCAAATATGTCCCCCTGAAGGTCAAGCCCTTTGACATCGAGGTCGACCTGGGCGGCATGCGCCTGGCGGCCGGCATCGGCTACACGTTCAACCTGTAAATACCTGATTTCAGCAGAGGCGGGAGAACCATTCTCCCGCCTTCTATTATAAGGCCGCCAGAAAGTAATATTTCATTGAAGCGCAATGAGAAGATCATCGCGTCTCCCCCTGGGGGGCGGCGGCGCGGTGCCCGCTGCTTCGCAAGAAAATTCCCGTCCCCGCCTAACCTTTCGTCGCCGCGCCGGATATAAAGGGCATGAAATCCTGTCGGCTGACCTGTGCGGCGATCGCCCAGCCCGGCGTGCCCGGGCGTGCTATAATGGCAACCATCATGGGCAAAGGCGAAGAGCGTCTCTGCGATCAGGAAGCCGACCCGTTCTGGAACTTCCTTGCCGGGCACGAGAAGAAGCTGTTCAACTTCCTGCGCCGGGCCCTCGACTTCTCCGAGGACAGTGCCGACCTGTACCAGGAGGTGGTGCTGCGTGCCTGGAGATATTTTCCGTCGTTCGACCGGGAAAGAAGCTTCCCGGCCTGGCTTTTCGCCATCGCCCACAACGAGGTGAAGAAGCACTACAACCGCCGCCGGGACGCCCGGGTGGTGCCGCTGGAGCGGCTGGCCGGCGATCCCGCCGCCCCCGCCCCCGATCCCGATGCCGCCCTGGTCCTGGACGTGGCCGGGCGCCTGCCGGACCGGCAGCGCGAGGTCTTTTTTCTTTTTTACTGCGACCGCTTTACCGTCGCCGAGGTCTCAGGCATCTGCGGTTTGAGCCAGGGGAACGTAAAGTTCATCCTCAACCGCTGCCGCCGGGCGGTGAGAAAAGCATTGGAGATCCGCAATGGACAATAAGCAGCTTGACCGTTTCATAACGAATGCATTGGCAAGGTCGGAAAGCGAAGTGCCGTCCGGGGTGCGCGCGCGGATCGAGCGCCGACCAGCCGCCGGCCGCTGGACAAGTACTCCCATCTGGAGACGGCTTGTCCCCTGGTTGCCGCTGCTGGTTGCGGCCGCCCTCATCATCGTGTTCTCCCTGCCGATCCTGTATCCGCCCCCGGCCCCGGAACGGGAGATCACCCAGATCCGCACCGAGTTCAGCCTGCCCGACAAGAACATCCGGATCGTCTGGGTGCAGCGCGACGATTTCCGCCTGCCGGACGGGGATGGCTGATGCAAGTTTTGCATAGAACTTTAGTCAATGACATGACTTGGAGGTGGCCGTGAAAAAAATACTGTACATTTTGTTGATCCTGCTGGTGTTCCTCGTGCTGCCCGTCCGCGCCGAGGAGCCGGGAAGTCCGCAAACGGCAGTGAGCCAGCGCGATGAGGTGGTGACCAGGACCTACACCCTGAAGCACATCGATCCGCTGCGGGTCAAGGAGACGCTGAACGTCTATTTTTACAACATCTCCTTCAGCCGCGAGAGCAACCTGATCTCGGTGCGCCTGACCAAGGCCAACCTGGCCGCCTTTGAGGAAGAGCTGCGCAAGCTCGACGTGCCCAGGCGCAACATCCTGCTGCGCGTGTTCACGGTGATCGCCGCCAAGGAGGGCAAGGGCGCAGCCATCGAGAACAGGGACCTCAAGAAGGTTCTCGCCGAGGTCAGCAACCTGCTGAACTTCAAGGCCTACACGCTGGATGGAGCCTCGGTCATCACCCTGAAGGACGGGACCGGGTACGGGGAACTGCTGCTCGCCTCGGATTCCCTGGATCCGCTCAAGAACGGGCTGCTGCGTTTGGAGTTCAGCCGCGTGGCGCTGGCAACGAACGCCGACGGCAAGCGCTCGGTCCGGCTCGGACTGCAGTTGGATCAGAAGGGCGGGCTGGGGCGGCTGCTGAACACCGAGACGGAAGTGGCCGAGAACGGCTACCTGGTGGCCGGCGTCTCGCGCATCGGCAACGGCGGCCGGTCTCTGGTCCTTGTGATCAATGCCGAGATCAAGTAAGCACGGTACGGATTGATGCCCTGAAGGGGAGCGGCCGACCGCTCCCTTTCACTGTCCGCGCCCGCGAAACATGAATGGCGGGGATTCCTGGCGGCGCGGCGGGCGATCGGCCGCGGTAGGACGATTAACTGTTCTCGGCCAGCAGGTCTTTCACGACCCGGACCACATGGGCGGGGGTGAAGCCGAATTTTTTCTGCAGCGCCGCCAGGGGGGCCGACGCCCCGAACGAATCCATGCCGATGCTGCGTCCCGACGGCCCGACATACCGCTCCCAGCCCATGGTCGATGCCTGCTCGACGGAGACCCTGGCCGTGACGCCCGGCAACAGGACGCTCTCCCGGTATTCCCTCGTCTGTTGCTCAAACAATTCCCAGGACGGCATGCTGACCACCCTGGCGGCGATATTCTCCGCCCGAAGTTCGCGGTACGCCGCCAGGCAGAGGGCGACTTCGCTGCCGCTGGCCAGCAGCAGGACCCGGGGCTGGCCGTCTTCGGCATCGGCCAGGACATAGGCCCCCCTGGCGACGCCGGAGGCAGGGCCGGTTTTCGTGCGGTCGAAGGTGGGCAGGTTCTGGCGGCTGAGGATGAGGGCGACCGGCTGGCGGCGCAGCTGCATGGCCACGCGCCAGGCCGCGGTCACTTCATTGGCGTCCGCCGGGCGCAGGACGATCAGTCCCGGGATGGCGCGCAGGGAAGCCAGGTGCTCCACCGGCTGGTGGGTGGGGCCGTCTTCGCCGACGGCGATGGAATCGTGGCTGAAAATGTAGATCGCCGGGATTTCCATAATGGCGCTGAGGCGGATGGCGGGGCGGCAGTAGTCGCTGAAGACCAAAAAAGTGGAACCATACGGCCGGACCTTGGCCAGCGCCAGTCCGTTGAGAATGGCCGCCATGGCATGCTCGCGAACGCCGAAATGGATGTTGCGGCCGGAATAATCGCCGGCGGCGAAGTCCCCGGCGCCGGGAAAGGCCAGGCGCGTCTTGGTGGAAGGGGACAGGTCGGCGGAGCCGCCGAGCAGCCAGGGGATTTTCTTGGCCAGTTCATTCAGGACCAGGCCCGAGCTGACCCGGCTGGCCATGCCTTTTTCATCGGCGGGAAACGCGGGCAGGTCCCTGTCCCAGTTTTCCGGGAGTTGCCCCTGTTCCATCCGCATGAGGGATGCGGCCGGTTCCGGGAACGCTTTTCCATATTCTTTCAGCAGGGACGACCAGGCGGCGCGACGCTCCCTGCCGCGCCGGCCGATGCCTTCGGCAAAATG
>DCVB01000054.1 GCA_002327965.1 Candidatus Aminicenantes bacterium UBA2199
ACGATTTATTTTGGACAGCAGTGCACTAACACTAACACTTTTTTAGGAATTTGGTGCTTGTGATTTGGGATTTAAGTCTTCCGATTGCTTCTTTTCTTACCGTCGACCGTCCACCGTCTACCGTTAACCGATTTCATCTATCCTCTCGTTATGCGTTATGTGTTATGCGTGATGCGTGATGAGAAAGAACAAGAATGACTCCGATCTTCGACTATCACTATCACTACCACTAATGCCCGTAAGGCCTCTTGCTGACACTGTCACTGACACTGACACTGACACTGCAAGCCTTACGTATCCAATGACGTTATGCCCTCTTTGATCGCGTATTTCGTCAGCTCGGCGATGCTGTAGATGTTCAGCTTGTCCATGATGTGCTGGCGGTGGGTCTCCACCGTCTTGACCGAGACCTTCAGCTGGTCGGCGATGCGCTTGGTGGTGCTGCCCTCCGCCATCAATTGCAGGATCTCCTTCTCGCGCGGGCTGAGCAGCGAGGGCTCGTTCTTGCGCATGCGCTGGATGTAGTCGCGGATCATCACCCCGGAGATCATGGAGCAGAGGTAGGTGCGGCCCGACATGACCTGGCGGATGGCCTGGATCAGCTCTTCATAGGAGCATTCCTTCAGCAGGTAGGCCATGGCCCCGGCCTCGAACATGCCGGCCACAAAGCGCTTGTCGGCGTGCATGGAAAGGGCGACGACCCTCGTCCCCAGGCCCTTGCCGACCAGCGAACGGGTGGCGTCGATGCCGTTGAGGTCGTCCATGGAGATGTCCATGAGCAGGATGTCGGGGCGCAGCTGCTCGGCCAGGCGCAGGGCCTCGCGGCCGTTCTTGGCCTCGGCGACCACCTCCATGCCGGGCTCCTTGTCCAGCATGTTGCGCAGCCCGTCGCGCATGATCTTGTGGTCGTCGGCGATGATGATCTTGATGCTCATGAACCCTCCTTTCCGCCGTTCTTCGGCGCCGGAGATTCCCTCGGCACCGTCAGGGTGATCTGCGACCCCATGCCCGGCTTGGAACGCACATCGATATTGCCGCCCAGGTATTTGAGGCGTTCGCGCATGCTGAAGAATCCGTAGCCGCTCTTGGTCTTGCGGGGATCGAAGACGCGCGAGGCGTCGAAACCCCTGCCGTCGTCGTTGACCTGGATCCTGAGCAGGGCGCCTTCGAGCGCCAGGATGACCTTGGCCCGGCCGGCCTGGGCGTGCTTGCCCATGTTGACCAGCAGCTCGCGCACGACCTGGAACAGGATCACCTGGCGGTCGATCTCCAGAGACCCGCCGGCGGCATGGCTTTCGAAATCGACCGGGACATGGTACTGCTCGCCGATCCACTCGGCCAGCCATTCCAGGGCCGCCTCGAAGCCCAGTTCGTACAGCACCGGCGGGCTGAGGTCGAAGATCAGCGAGCGGGCGTCCTGGATGCTGCATTCCAGCAGCCGGCGCACGGCCGAGAGCTCGCTCTTGGCCCGCTCCGTGAATTTGCCCCTTTCCAGCGCGACCACCTTGAGCTTGCACAGGGCCAGGTTCTGGCCGATCTGGTCGTGGAGGTCGGCGGCGAGGCGCCGCCGCTCCCGCTCCTCGACCAGGGTCAGTTCCGAGGTCAGGGCGCGCAATTGCTCCTGGTAGGCCAGCAGCCTGGCCTCGGCCTGCTTGCGCTCGCTCACGTCACGGGTGATGACCATGACGTGGCCGGGCGATGTGCGCACATAGTCGACGACCAGCCACTTCGTCTCGCCGGTGGACTGGAAGGTGTATTGGATCTCCTCGCTCAGGGGCTTGCCGCTTTGCATCGTCGCCTTGATCTTTTTGGCCAATTCAGGCCGGTCGGCATAGAGAATGTCCACGTCGATGCCCAGGAAGTCCCGGATCTTTCCCTGGGTGATCACCTCGGCCGCCCGGTTGAACTGGCTCATCGCGATACGGCCGTCTTCCTGGTCCACCCACATGTAGGCCGGGCTGGGAATGGCGGCGAAAGTGCGGCGGAACGTCTCCTCGCTCTGGCGCAGCGCGTTTTCGGACTGCTTGCGCTCGCTGATATCGCGGCAGGTGCTCATCATCGCCGGCTGCCCGCCCCAGTCGATGCGCCGCGAGTTCACCTCGAAGGGGATCAGCGACCCGTCCTTGTGCTGGTGGAACGTCTCGAAAGTCAACTCCCCTTCCCGCATCAGCTTGTCGATGCGCTCGCGGGTATGTGGCCTGTCCCCCGGGGCATCGATCTCGGAGATGGTCAGGGCTTGCAATTCGTCGAGGGTGTAGCCGAGCCGCTCGGCGGCCAGGCGATTCGCGGCCAGGATGCGCTCGCGGGCGTCATGGATGAAGATGGAGTCGCCGGCGCTGTTGAAAAGGGTCCGGTACTTTTCCTCGCTGGCGCGCAGCGCCGCCTCGATCTTTTTGCGTTCGCTGATGTCGCGGATGACCACCAGCGAGCCGTGCCGGTCGCCGTACTGGAAACTCGAGCCGGCCAGTTCGCCGGTGAATACCGTGCCGTCCTTGCGCTTCATCAGCAGTTCGAGGCCGACCGAGCGCCGGCCCGGGTGCTGGTCGGCGCGGAAGGCCGCCAGCGCCGTGGGCACCGAGGACGCGTCGAGGAATTCGCTGAAGTTGCGGCCGACCATCTCCCCGGGGGCGTACTGGAACATGGAAAGGGCCGAGGGCGAGGCGTAGGTGATGCCCCCTTCGCCGTCGGTGATGGCGATCAGGTCGCTGGTCTGCTCGGCGATGGAGCGGAACTTCTCCTCGCTGTCGCGCAGCGCCTCCTCGGCCCGCCGGCGCTCGCTGACATCGCGGCCGATGGCGATGATGCCGCTGGGGCTTCCCGTGTCGTCGAACAGGAAGCCGGCCGAAACGTCCAGGGGGACGGTTCGACCATCCTTCTTCCTGAAGATATATTCCGATCCCGAGGCTTTCCTGCTGGCGACGAACCGCTCCGTCCTCCTGGCCAGCAGGTCGCGGTCGAGCCCGGCGACGAAATCGTAGGTGCAGGCGCCGATCACCTCGTCGTAGAAATAGCCGCCGGCCTTGAGGAACTGCTGATTGACGATGATCAGCCGGGCATCGAGGTCCATGACGGCGATGATGTCGGGCGAGGTGTCGATCAGCGTGCGGTAGTATTTCTCGCTCTCGCGCAACGCCGCCTCGGTCTGCAGCTTGGAGATCAGCGTGCCCGCCTCCTTGCCGATCATCTCCAGGGTGTTCTTCTCCTCCGGGCTGAAGGCGCGGCGCGAGCAGCTGGCTACGCTCAGGGCACCGACCACCCGCCCCTTGGAGAGCAGGGGGACGCTGCCGGCCATGCGCCATCCCCATTGTTCCAGGAAATAGGGTTGGGTCTTCTCGGTATCGTCCAGAAAAATGGGCTCGCCGCGCCCCAGCACCTGGGAAAAGGGCAGCCGGTCGATGTCCATGTATCTTTTTTCGAGGGAGAAATCGGTCGGCGTGCCGCGGCGCGCCTTCAACTGCACGGCCTGGGTCTCGGGATCGAACATGAAGATGCCGGCATTGTCGAAGGCCAGCGGCTGGACCATGCAGTCGAGGATCACCTCCAGCATCTCCACGAGCGACTCGGCCAGGTTGCCCTGGGAGATGATGCAGTTGAGGATCTCGATCTGCTGGCTGCGGGCGCGCTGGGCCTCCTCGGCCAGCTTCTCCTGGGTGATGTCCTCGACCGTGCCCTCGAAAAAGATCTGGCCGTCATCGCCGCGGATGAGCTTGGCGTTCTCGCGGACCTGGATCAGGGCACCGTCCTTTCTTTTCCAGCCGGCCTCAAGGCCCTTGATCTCGCCCTCGCGCTCCAGGAGGCGGATGAAGCTGCTCCGCTCGTAGCCGGGCTCGAAGCCGTTCTGCTCCAGGTTGCGCGTCGCCAGCTCGGCGAAGGAGGCGTAGCCCAGCATCTGGACCAGGGCGGGGTTGGCGTCGACGATGCGCCCGTCGGGGGTGGTGCGGTAGATGCCGATGGGCACGTTCTCGAAGAGGTGGCGGTAGCGCTCCTCGCTATCCGCCAGGGCTTTCTTGACCTTTTTATAGCGCCCGACGTCGACGACGACCAGCTCGCGCGTGTGCTCCTTCTCGTCCAGCCCCGCGGTCGCCGCCTTGTCGCCGGCCTTGCTCGCTTCCAGGGCCTTTTTCACCTTGCGGTAGCGCTCGGCGTCGACGACGATCAGTTCATCCGACTTCTCTTTCTTGGCCATTGCGGCGCTGCTTTGCTCCCTATAGAGCCATGGTAGCCAGAAGGGCCGGGTTTGTCAAGAACAGGCGATATCAGTGACAGTGGGGCAATACAAAGACAAGTGTTAGTGTTAGCAGGAGATCAGATTGAACTCAAATGGCAGTAATTGAAATCGGTTTACGGTTTACGGTAGACGATTAACGGGAAGAAAAGAAGCAATAGGAAGACTAAAATCCCAAGCACCAAATCCCAAACAAATTCCAAATTCCAATTTTCAAAATCAAGCCCCTTCCGGTGGCCTTTCTACGTGAAGTGCTTTATCTTATTTGCATTAGGCTTGTACTTGGAATGTCATCTCCTTTCTTCCTCTGTCCTCTGACTTCTGTTCTCTGTCTTCTGCCCT
Organism: Candidatus Aminicenantes bacterium UBA2199; assembly: GCA_002327965.1. Taxonomy (GTDB): domain Bacteria; phylum Acidobacteriota; class Aminicenantia; order UBA2199; family UBA2199; genus UBA2199. The sequence goes on from DCVB01000054.1 coordinate 4,568, forward strand.
CTAACCTCTAACCCCTAACCCCTGACCTTTCCCCTCCCTCTTCCCTGAGTTGATTTTCCCCTTTTTTTATGTTATATTGTCATCTCGTGGGGCTGTAGCGCAGTTTGGGAGCGCGTCTGAATGGCATTCAGAAGGTCGGGAGTTCGATCCTCCTCAGCTCCACTTGTTCTTCCTCTGTAATCAACCCATTCCGGGTTTTCCTTAAAATCGTGATGATGGTCTATTTTGGCCATTGGTTGAAAACATGGCCACAGAATGGACACGATCAACCCGAGCATTGGCTCGTGTCCACGGCATGGACACGTTTTATTTATATGTCCACTTATTACTTTATTTTGGACATGTTATCCGGTCGTGCCCGGGACGGGGACGTGTCATTTTGAGAGTAAATTGTAGAGTTTCACGTTTAAATAAAGCGTTTCCTTGCCGATCTTCTTGGATTTTAGAATGCTGATCTTTTCCAACTCTTTCAGGTATTCGGCGGCCGTTTTTCTTTCCGCGATTTTTGCTTCGACCAAGAACTTCGCCTTGGTGTAGGGTTGGCGGAAAATAGTTTCCATGAGTTCCTTGCTGTATACTCGGGAAGGAAGTTTTTCCTTGGCGATTTCCATCGTTTTGTCCATCAGTTCCCTGATCTGAAGAATGCGCTCCCGAGTGAACGCAGCCGTTGCCTCGACTGCATCCAGCATGAACAGGATCCACGGCTCCCACCGAGCTTTCCCGGTTACGCCAAGCAACAGGTTATAGTATTCCGATTTCGCCTGGATGATCGCCCGGCTCAGATAGAGAACAGGCAGTTCGAGAAGACCCGTCTGGACAAGATAAAGAATATTGATAATGCGTCCGGCACGGCCATTGCCGTCAAAGAAAGGGTGGATGGCTTCAAATTGATAATGGATCAGTGCCAGCTTGATGAGCGGGTCCACGGGAGTGTCACCATGGATAAAGTTCTCCAGGTCGCGAAGCTTATTGCGGATGAGCGACTCCCCTTCCGGAGGAGTATAGACGATCCTGCCAGACGCCGGGTTTCCAATGACCGTGCCGGGAAGATTACGGATCCCCCTGGCATCCTGCTTGATTGTCTGGACGATGTGGATGAACAGATTCGTGGACAAAGGCGTCTTTTTCAACCGGGCAAAGCCTTCCCATAACGCCTGCCGATACCTCAGCACCTCCTTGGTGGCAGCATCGAACTTGCCGGATTCAGCTGTAAATGCGCGGAACAAGGCGTCATTCGTCGTAACGACATTCTCGATCTCGGAACTGGACTTTGCTTCCTGCAGGGTAATGGAATTGACAAGCATGGATTGATTGGGGATCGAAGTTCCCAATCCTTTCAATTCGGCCAGTGTTCGTGCGGCAGAGGCTAGCTTGCGCAGGACCGGTTTCGTTTCGATGTCTTGCCGGGGTGGGAGGGGCGGCAAATCATTGAATGGCCGGTGTGGATCAAAAATCATCGCTGACTCCTCAACATTCGTTTTCTCAAAATCTTTTGGACATATTGTAAAATTCTAACAAGAAGATAGCAAAAAAATCGCCCTATATCAACGCATGGAACATTGTAAATAAATATAAGTCATCTTTAAGCCAATTACACCAATTACACCACAAATATTGGATATTCCATCTCCGCGTGGTGTAATGGTTCAACGCCAGTCCTCTCCGGGAATTCGCCAGCATCAGTAGCCCCATCAGTGACCTTCTTCACAATTCTGCGATGATCAACCCCGGAATGTTTTTGCAGAATGCAATCGCAGCCACTCCCTGGCATATGGGGTGGACATCAATGCCATGTCGGGCCTGGTGCCGACCCGCGGCAGGTCCAGGCGGTCGGCGTCCCAGCAGACGCCGATCGTCGGGTCGTCGCTCACCTGCCCGCCGTTGTGATGGGTCATGGCGTACTTAAGCGTCGCCAGCTGCCCGGGGTTCAGGCCCAGCACTCCCCTGTCGTGCAGCTCCTGGGCGAACTTTGCGGCCCGGGCACCGTGCTCCGGGTCGCTTCCTTCGTTCTGCCGCTTGCAGTCGTGCAGCAGGGCGAACAGCCTGGCGACCTCCATGTCGCATCCCGGGGTATGCTCTCCGAGCATGACCGCGTTCTTCTCCACTTGCAGCCAGTGCGTGGGGCCATGCTGGGTCCAGGAAGAATTCAGGACAAAGACTTTTTTGGCTTCGGCCAGAATAATAGATAAATTGGGCGAGCTAGTAGTTTTTGTGTTAGTGTTAGAAGCGAGCATTGGGTTGATCTCTTTCTTCACTTTTGCCTTTTTCCTTTTGCCTTTTGCCTTTTTCTTTCAAGTCTCCTTTCCTCATGTATACCTCACCGCTCCCCTTCCGTCCAGCCCAGTTTGATTATCTTTGCTTGACTTTGTGACTTTGGAAAGAATGGAGACGGAAGCCAATAGGGACGGAGGATTAATTTTTTACTTTTCGCTGAAGCCTAATGACTGGTATAGATCTTGTTGACGATCTTCCAGCCCGCGGCGAAGCGCATGAGGGAGAGGTAGTCGGTATAGACGTGCTTGTCGCCGACCAAAAATTTCACCTTGGCCACGGCCGCGTTGCCGGTGATGTCGATGAGCGGGAGCTCCATGTTCACCCGGTTCGCCGGAGGGAACTTGCCGGCCGCCTTCTTCGCCTCGGTCATTTTGATCCAGTCGGCGATGGGCAGGATGGTCAGGGCGTCGTCCTTGATCCCCAGCAGGCGGAACTCGGGATGAAAGCCTTTCTTGACCAGCTCGACGTCGCCGACGTTGCATAGCCCGTCGCGATAGGCGCTCAAAATGACCGCCTGGATGGCCGCTTCGTCATCCGCTTGCGGCGCCGCCCACATGCCCCCACAGATCAGCATCACGACAAAAACGATACCGGCGATTTTCTTCATTGCGTCCTCCCGGGATTGAAGCGATCGAAACGGACTCCATCATAGACCCCGGCCGGCCGCGGTGTCAAGCCGATCGTCCTTGTCATTTGGGGACAGCGTTCTTTTTCTGCGCAACTCGATTTTTTACATTGCTTGCATGCCGCTGCATCGATCCCCGCGAGTTCATCCTGACGCCGCAAAGCCGGGCAGCCCAGTGCCCCAAAAATCCCATTTGCAGGCATTAGCTCAGGTTTTGAAATAACGGTTTTAATAATGCAAGTTTGAAAAAAAAACCATAAAAAGGTTTTCCTGAAGATCGATCTGATAATTCAAGACCTGAACCCGATTCTCCCGCCCTATAAACGCCCGTCGTCCGGGAACATGATCTTCTTCGGGCGGCGCGGGTCCACCAGCACCGGCAGCTTCGCTCCCTTCTGCAGCATGGCCAGCGAGAGCGGGTTCCAGCAGCGCCGATCGGTAATGGTATAGCGGTTGCGCCCGGGCGCCTCGATCTCCAGTTGCAGCTCGATCTGCGGCATGTCGTTCACCGTGGTTCCGGTCGTGTCGGCGGCGAGGATGGTGGCGGTGCCCGGGATGCCGTTTTCCTGGAAGTAGGCCGCCTGATGCTTCTGGCGCTTCATGAAGGCCAGCATGGCGCCCATGATCATAAGCTGCAAGCCGATCCAGACGATGCCGAACGTCCGCAGCGACATGCTGTCGTCGTCGGCGCGGGCCCCGGGATCGAGGATGCCGATCACCAGCGTCACCACGCCAGGGGCCAGCAGCACCACCCATGTCCACCACCAGCCTTTGCTCAACACCCACATCATGTCCTCCTGCGGCGGCGGGTCAAGCCGCGTCCATTGCGGACCGATCCTGCGCCGAGTGCCGGAACAGCAGGGCCGTCCCGACGAACATCCGGAGAGCAGGGTATCACAAAATCCCCCCTTGCAAAAGACACTTCCCCGCCATCAAGGCGAAGCGCCTGAACGGAGGATCCGGAAGCACCTGGTTCACTCGCGAAGCGATATCCATGGGGCCGGGATTTGACAGGCGGACGGCGGTCACGTATAATTCAGCTACATGGTCCTTGCTCGTTAACGCTTCTTCTGTCTGCAGCGCCTGATCCCACATCGGGCGTCATCCATTCCATCCAACCCAAACAGCAAAGGAGCAACGAAATTGAACGAACAAGAGACAAGGATCCGATTGAACGAGCTGGGGTTCGACAACTGGTTCGCCGCGCGCCTCGACGGGACGCTGGCGGGGACCCACTCCCTGGCGCGCGTCTCGGCGGTCGACCGCGGCGCCTATCTTATAGTCAATGAAGCCGGCGAACTCACGGCTGAGCTGGCGGGCAAGTTCCGTTTCAATGCCGGGTCGCCCGCCGACCTGCCCTGCGTGGGCGACTGGGCGTATGTTCAGTACCACAACGGGGGAACCCTGGCCGTCATCCACGGGGTCCTGCCGAGAAGGACCTTCCTGCGCCGCAAATCGGCGGGCAGGGACGTGGACTTCCAGATGATCGCGGCGAACATCGATACCGCCTTCATCGTCCAGTCATGCCACTATGATTTCAACCTGCACCGGCTGGACCGCTACCTGGTGATGGCGAATGAAGGGCATATCGAACCGGTCCTGATCCTGACCAAGACCGACCTGGTCACCCCGGAAGAACTGGAAAAGACGGTCGCGGCCATCCGCCGGGCCGGCGTCACCGCCGGGATCCTGGCATTGAGCAACGCCACCGGCGCCGGGATGGATGAGTTCCGGCGGCTCCTGGCCCCGGGCAGGACATACTGCCTGCTGGGATCGTCGGGCGTCGGCAAGACGACGCTGGTCAACCGCCTGCTCGGCCGTGAGGCGCTCGCGACCCGGGCCACCAGCCATACCGGGGAAGGCAGGCACGCCACCTCCCGACGCCAGCTGCTCGTCCTCGAGCAGGGGGCGCTGCTGGTCGACACCCCGGGCATGAGGGAACTGGGCATCCTGGGAGCGGGCGCGGCCCTGGATGACAGCTTCGCGGAAATACTCGACCTCTCCCGGGATTGCCGTTTTGCCGACTGCAGCCATAGCGGGGAGCCGGGCTGCGCCGTGCGGGCGGCGATCGAGGGCGGAGGGCTGGACGCGGACCGCTATGCAAGCTATGTCAAGCTGAAAAAGGAGTCGGAGCATCACGAGATGTCCTTCGTGGAGAAGCGGAAGAAGGACAGGGACTTCGGCAAGTTCATCAAGACGGCGAAGAAGCAGCTGAAAGGCAGGAAATAACGGGGGAATCATGCATTCGGGAAACGATCCTCCCCGGTCGCGCCTGTTTTTTTCCTGCCCGATCCACCGCTTTATAGATCTGGATATCCCTGGCCGGTGGCGTATTCGAAGACAGGGTCCCGGTGGAACGAAGTCGTCATCCGGGCGTTGTGGCTTTCTATAGTTGACCCCATCCCCCCCGTTAGCTCTCCCCGCCCTGCCCCTTGTCCCGGCGTGGCCGGCGGCGCAGGCGCAGGCCGCGGACCAGCAGGGTGACGGCGATCCAGGCGCCGGCCGCGGCGAGCGGATAGGCGACCAGGCGCGGGAACAGGGCGAAGCCGGCCGCTAGCGCCAGCAGCAGCAGGCCGCCCAGCACCATGGTGCGCGACTCGATCGCCTCCAGCGCGCGCCGGTCGGCGAAGGCCGCGCCGATGGCGTTGCCGATGCGGATGGCACCGGCGGCGGTCCGGCTCACGCTGCCGCCGCCGCGCGCGGCCCGGCGCCCGCCGCCGGCGCCGCCCGGCACGTACATCCGCCGGCGCCGGCCCAGGACGATCTCGGTCGCGTTCTCCAGGTCGCGCTGGTACGCCTCCTCCATGGTTCGGGCGAAGGCCTCGTCCTCGATCACCGCGTCCAGCTCGCAGTTGCCCAGCCAGCTGCTGATGTTGAGGTTGGTCGAGCCCACCCGCGTCCAGCGGCCGTCGACCACGGCGGTCTTGGCATGCAGCATGGTGCCGTTCCACTCGTAGATCCTCACCCCGGCCTCCAGCAGCGCGCGGTAGCCGGCCCGCGACAGGGTCTTGACCAGCGGCAGGTCCGAGGCCCCGGGCACGAGCAGGCGCACGTCCACTCCGTCCCGCGCCGCGGCGCGCAGCGTCTGCACGTAGGCGGCGAACCCGGCATAATAGGCGTCGCTCAGCCAGACCCGCCGGCGCGCCAGCGCGGTCACGAGCAGGTCCAGGCGCAGCATGCCGGAGGTGGCCGGCACGCTCGCCACCACCCGCATGCTCACCTCGCCGGCCCGTTCCGGGGCGGGAACGTCCAGGGCATCAACGGGCAGGGGCGGTCCGGCCATGGCCCAGACGCCGGCGAAAGCCTCCTCCACGTGGCGGACTGCGGGCCCGCGCAACCCGATCCCCGTGTCGCGCCACGGCTCCCGCCCCTTCTCGGGGATGCCCTCCCAGGAGCGGCCGATGCACAGCCCGGTGACAAAGGCGACGCGACCGTCCACGGCGAGCATCTTGCGGTGGTCGCGCGACAGCCAGCCCAGGGGGCGGTCCAGGCGCAGCGGGTTGAAGCAGCGCACCTCGACCCCGCCGGCGCGCAGGCGCTGCCAGAAACTCCGCGACGCCCTGCCCAGGCACCCCAGCCAGTCGTAGAGGACGCGCACGCGCACGCCGGCGGCGGCGCGCTCCAGCAGGGCGTCGGCGAAGCGGCGCCCGGTCGCGTCGTCATGGATGATGTAGTTCTCGAGGTGCACGTGGTGCCCGGCGCCGCGGATGGCGTCGAGCCAGGCCGGGTAGTTCCGGGCGGCATCCAGGAGCAGTTGCACCTCGTTTCCCTCCACCAGCGGCGCGCCGGCGGCGCGCGAGAAGGCCTGGTCGGCGATCTCCCTCAGCCCAACGGTGGAGGCGACGCCGGCAGGCATGCCGACGGGCAAGCGGGTCGCGGCTTTCATGATGGGGAAATTCTATCCCCCGGTACCGGGCGAGTCAATGAGCAAACGGCGCCGGTGCGTGTTTTTCCAATACAATGCGGTTCGCCGGCAGGTCACATTTTTCGTGATTGACCGGCATCGCCTCGAAGAGTAAACTCTATATGGTTTCCATCTCTGATCATTATTTTTGCATGGAGGAAACGATCATGAAGCTTTTCGCAAAAAGCACCCCCTTCAAGGGGATCAGCCTGGCCATGGCCCTGGCGCTGGCCTTTCCGGCGACGGCATTCGCCGGCGCGAAGAAAGTCCGCAGCAACAAGGCGACGGTCCTTGTGCAGCAGTCCGTCTACAAGGGGGCCATCCTCTTTGTTGACCAGGACTTGCTGGTGCTTAAGGAAAAGGACAGCGAGGAGCTTCTCGGCTTCGCCTTCGCCGATGTCGAGAAGGTTTCCATCAGGAAAAGCAAGGCCGGCATCGGCATGCTGATCGGGCTGGGGGTCGGCGTCGGACTGGCGGCGCTGCTGATCGGCTCGGTCAAGAAGGACGGGGACAACGTTTTCGCCGCCCTCCTGGTGGTGCCCCTGGTCCTGGCCGCGGCCGTCGTGGCCGGAACGGCCATCGCCCTGATCACCTCGACCGCCGGCGGGCTGATCGGGCTGCTGGTCGGCAAAAAGAATTTCAAGCTCGGCAGGATGAGCCCGGAGAAAAAGGCAGCCGCCCTGGCCAAGCTGAAGAAATACGCCGTTTTCCCGGTCCTGCTCGACGAGCTTCGCGCCAAGCTGGTCATGGTCGGGAAGCCGTAGCGGGAGATCCGGCGGGCAGAGGTCAGAAGACAGAGGACAGAAAAAGAGAAGGAGATTGTCGTTTGGCGCCGGTGCTTGTTTTTTTGCACAACTCATTTTTTCGTCTACTTTTCATGCCGGCACATCGATCCCAGCGAGTTTGTCCTGACGGGGGCAAAGTCGGGTAGCCAATTGCTCAAAATCCCAATTGCATGCCAACCAACGCCTTCCCTTAAGCTCCATCACACTTTTCTTGCGCCCATGGAAGCGGTGTGCTACATTTTTTCTGCGGCGCGTTACAGGCAAAACGAGACTTCAGCCATGGCTTCGGCCGCATGGGTCAGAGTGGAGGTCCGATGAAGATCACGCGAAAACAATTTCTCTGTTCCCTGGCGGGGATCGCGGGAGCGGGTTTCTGCTTCCCGCAAGCACCCGGGAAAAAGGAACCGCTGGCAATGAAGGAACTGGGCAAGACGGGCATGCGGGTCACTGCCCTCGGCCTGGGAGCTTCCCGTACCCTGGAACCCGCGCTGATCCAGGCGGCCGTTGAGCGGGGCATCCGCTTTATCGATACGGGACGGTCGTACATGAACGGGAAAAATGAAGAGATGCTCGGCCAGGCGCTGCGGGAGAAACGCCCACAGGTGTTCATCCAGTCAAAGATCAAATTGCCGAAGGGTTTTTCCGGCGCCCTGGCGGACAAAGAGGTTGCGGCGCACCTGGAAATGAAGCTGGGCCAGAGCTTGAAGGCCCTGCGCAGCGATTGGCTGGATGTGCTGCTGCTGCATGGGATCGAGGAGGAGTCGATCCTTGAACATGACGAGGTGCGGGAATTTTTCCGCCGGGCCAAGGCGGCGGGCAAGATCCGCGCCTGCGGTTTTTCCACCCACAAAAACCATGTGGCGCTCCTGGAAAAAGCGCTGAAGACGGGATTTTTCGAAGTGGTCATGCTGCCCTTCAATCCCTTCGGCGGCTTCCGCCATTCCATCGGCGGTTGGTCGGCCGCATGGGATCAGGACCGCCTGATCAAGGCTTTGAAGCAAGCCCACGCGGCGGGCATTGGTCTGGTGGCCATGAAAACCTGCTCGGCGAAGCCCTATGCCCGGCGCGAGGGTGAAGCGCCATCCCTGGCCGGGGCCGTGCGCTGGGTGACGGACAATTCTTATATCGCCAGCGCCGTCCCCGCCATGGCGAATTTCACCCAGATGGAAGAGCACCTCTCCATGCATCGGGCCTGAGCCGCATGTAAAACAGGGACGCTTGTTTTCTTGCACGACTCATTCTTTCGCATTCCTTTCATGCCGTTGCATCGACCCCGGTGAGTTTATCCTGACGCTGGCGAACTCCTGCAGTCAAATGCCCTGAAAAATCCCAATCGCATATAAACAAGCACCGTCCCTCAAGGACCCGACGGACAGCTTCACCGAGCCCGAAAAGGACGCGGAGTACGCGGCGGTCCTGCTGGGCTTTCTCGAAAGGCATTTCCCCGGCGGCCAATAGGGGCAGACCTTAACCCGTTGTCGGCGCTTTACACTTTTCTTCTTAAAAGCTAGAATCCCCTTTCCGGCCTCTGCGGATCATGGAGCAAAAGATGAGCGGGCCCAATCCCAGGAATAAACTGTCGTTCCCGCGGGTTTTCTGGATCGCCAACATCATGGAGCTTTTCGAGCGCGGGGCGTATTACGGGATGAACTCCGTCCTGGCGATCTACCTGACCACCACGCTGGTCAACGGCGGGCCGGGATTCAGCGAAGATGCCGTGGGCTTTCTGCAGGCGATCGTTTATGCCGTCACCTACATCGTCCCGATCCTGGGCGGGGCGCTAGCCGAAAAGTTCGGCTACCGGCGCATGCTGATCCTGTCTTTCTGCCTGCTCTCCTGTGGATATTTCATCACCGGCACATTTCATACGTATGGCCTGATCTTCGCCGCCCTCCTGTTCATGGCCTTCGGCGCCGGGCTTTTCAAGCCCATCATTTCGGGAACCATCGCCCGCAGCACGACCGGGGCCAATTCCGGCTTCGGCTTCGGCATCTATTACTGGATGATCAACCTGGGGGCCTTCCTGGCGCCGATCGTGGTGAATGTCATCCGCGGCTCCAAGTCCTTTGCCTGGAACCAGGTTTTCATCGCCTCGGCGCTCTATGCGGCGGCGATGCTGATCCCGGCGATCTTTCTCTTCAAGGATCCGCAGCTTCCCGGAAAGAGCGCGACCCTGAAAGCCACCTTCAGGAACGCCCTGGTCGTCCTGGGCGACGCCCGCTTCATGCTGATGATCTTCATCTACTCCATCTTCTGGATACTCTATTTCCAGAATTTCGGCGCCATCCTCTGGTACCTGCGCGATTTCATCGACACGGCCCCGGTCAACGAGTTCATGCGCCGGTTCATCCCCGGATTCACCTTCACCGAGGAACTGTCGACGTCCATCTCCGCCGGCACGATCATCCTGCTGCAGATCGTCGTCAGCCGCCTGGTCAGGAACTGGAAGGCCATCCCGACCATGTGCACCGGCATGCTGATCGGTTCCCTGAGCTTTCTCTTCTTCGCCTTCAGCCGCAGCCCCTGGATCTTCATCCTGGGCCTTTTCACCTTCGCCATCGGCGAGATGACGGCCCATCCCAAGTATTATTCCTATATCGGCATGATCGCGCCCCAGGACCGCAAGGCGGTCTATATGGGCTACTCCTTCCTCTACGGCGTGATCGGCTCCCTTTTCGGGAGCTCCATCGGCGCTTCGCTCTATGCCCAGATCGCCAAGCCCGGCGACCCCACCCTGTTCTTCCTGATCTTCTGCGCGCTCGGGCTGCTGGGTTTCGCCGGGCTGCTGTGGTTCAACAGGAAGTTTTCCCGGGATACCCCCGAATCCAACCAACTGGCCCGCAACGTGCTTATCATGATCTATTTCGCGCTGGCCATCCTCTCGATTCTGGCGATCATCCGCTTTTCAATGCTGCAGAACTTCAAATCCATCTTCTCGGCCGGCATGATCCTGCTGATCTCCGGCGGCGGCATCGCCATCACGCTGCGGCAGGGGAAATAGGGAATTATGGGTACGATGCTTGACTTCGTGGCTCCAGCGTTTTTGAAACATGATTATCAGTGCTTGTTTTCTTGCACAACTCATTTTTTGCCTTGCTTTCGTGCCGGCACACGACCCCGGCAAGCCCATCCTGCCGACGGGGAACCCGGGCAGCCTATTGGCCAAAAAAATCCTTTGTTGGGGATTGGGAGCTTGGTGCTTGGAATTTCATTCTTGCCATACTCCGTCCGCCGTATGCCGTTTTCAGTGCATTCCCAACATCGAACGTTGAACTTTGAACATCTGACCTACCTGTATTTTCCTGCCGTCTTTTTCGCGATCTCATGCACCCTGGCCTTGCGCTCATCCGGCTCCAGCACCTCGACCTGCTCGCAGAAGGCCAGGATCTCGCCGATCAGCTTGCGGTTAAATTTTTTGTAGCCGATCAATATCGCTAAGATCCTGTTTTCGGCCCACGGCCGTCTTGTTCCGGATCAGGTCGGCCTTGGAAACAAAGAATGCCTGGATGCCGCCGTAATTTCCGCTCACCCGGTTTTCCCAAGCCGCTGAGAAATCAAGCCCCGTAACCGAGGTCATCAAGTCGATCCTGACCGGCGGCACCCCCAGCTGGACGATATCCCCGGCCTTGATGAAGTCGACCTTGGAAAGGCCGATGTCCTTGAAGCCGAATCCGGCCAAGGCGTTCAGCAGTTTTTCCGCGTTTTCTTCCGAGCCTTCCACGAAGAAATCGATGTCCTTGGTGAAGCGCGGTTCGGCGTGGAAAGAGAACGCGTACCCGCCGACGATCAGGTAGCGGACGCTATTTTTGTTTAATAATTCGATGAACTCTTTGAAGTCTTTTTCGATTCTCATTTTTGAACGTGTAATATATTTCCCGCAGGACTTGCAGGGTATCCAGTTTTTCTTCCCCTGTCGCCTTTTTCCAATATTGGATGTCCAGCTCCTCCGCTTCCCGAAAACTCACTATCCTGATCGTTTTCTCCATTTATCTAATTATAGCAAACCGCCGAAATTTCTGCAAAAACGGCATTTCCCCTTTCTGAATCAAACAGGGACGCCCATTAGCCCCGCATTTCAGGTTTTAAGGGCGAGGGCCAAGACACCGATCAAAGCCGCGACCGCCAGGACCGTGGCCAGCTGCAGCCTCTTGGAAACGATGCGCAGGGCTGTCGAGAGCTCCCCCACCTGCCGGGCCATGTTCCGGACCAGTTCCGCCTGCTGGACTTCGTTGCTTTCCAGGCGCTCGACCCGCCTGTCCAAATCGGCCAGTGAGGGTTCCCCTATCCCCGCGCCTCTGGCAATGGCACGCCCCTTCACCCCCAGCGTTTTCTTCACGTTATCATATATCTTCTGTGCCACGTCGATTATCTCCGGCGCGAAGCCGATGACGTGCCGCCACGGTATCTTGGCAAACAAATGGATATAACTCATTCTGCCCCTCCTCTGGTCAAGCTGCTTCGATCATACCATCATGACGGGGTTTATTAAATTCCCAGGACCGGCCTTGAGGCCATACGCCTTGCGCTTCCCTTGTATTTTGCTTTTGCCTTCATGGGCCAGCATGCGGATATTCAGTCTTATGCTCGCTTCAGACAGGATATTTAGAAACACCTCTATGTCCTCGTCTCCGGCGAGGTGCGTTCTTTTCGTGTCCGCGGTTGACGCATTGATGAAATGCCCCTCGAATGTCCGCTGATTCTTTTCATGAAATCAGATCAACACCCCAAAAACCATTATCCAGGCACCGTCCATCAAGGCCCGGATGATTGCTTTTCATTATATTTCAAATTACAATTTGCTCGGAATCAGGAGGGATGATGGCAATCATCAGTTTTTCCATCGATGAAGCCTTGAATATCCTCTGGGAAAACATCAAGCGTCCCGACATTATCAAGGACATCAAGCCCACAGATTCCGGCCTGGAAGTTTCCTTCCCACTAGGCCTTACAGTTAACATCAAGCAGGAGTCCTATTCCGATGGGATTTTAAAACTTAAAATTGAAACGGGGAATTTTCTATCTGAAACGGCTTACAGAATGGGCAATGCCAGCCAAAAGATCGATAGCGCGATCAAAGATTTTGATTTCATAAAAAGAATAGACAAATCTCTGCTGATCAATCTGAACAGCGCCATCCAGCGCAGCAAAGTCAGGGGAATTTCAATAAAGTCTTTCGATATAGGCAATAACTTTGTCAAAATGGAATTATAACCGCTTTCCTAAAATATAAATCCGCCTACTGGATACGAGCCTTCTAATGGGCGTCCCCAGAGGGTCCCAGAAGGTAAAATGTCACAAAATTCCCTATTGCAAAAGGCCATGATCGCTGCCAGGGTAAACCGCATGGAAGGAGCACCTGAAATTGCAATGACCAAATGACCCAAACGAAGATGCTGAACTGGGTGATGAATTTAGGGGCAAGGGTACAAGAATGGTTGAAACGTTGCATCGTTGAAATGTTGAAACGAAAGAACGGGGATTTGCACAAAGGCTCTTGCTGACACTGTCACTGACACTGACACTGATATCGGCATTTCCACTCTCTTCAGGCAATGCATTTGTTTTTCCCGGACAAAGCTGTACAATGAAGCGGAATTCAATAGCGAGGTGAATGCATGTCCAAGAGGATGATCCAGCAGTTCATGGAGATGGTGCAGATCGACAGCGAATCGGGCAACGAGGCCCGGTTCATCAATTATCTCCTGGCGGAATTCAAGAAAATGGGGGCGGTCGCGAAAAAGGACGCCTACGGCAACCTGGTGGCCAAGCTGCCGGCCAAGAGCAGCAAGAGCCGGGAACCGATCCTCCTCTCCTGCCATGCCGACACCGTCCAGCCCGGGAAAGGCATCAAACCCAGGCTGGTCAAGGGCGTGATCCGCTCCGCCGGCGACACCATCCTCGGCGCCGACGACAAGGCCGGCATCGCCGAGATGCTCGAGGCACTGCGGGTGGCCCCGGTGCGGCCGCCGATCGAGGTGGCGATCAGCCGCCAGGAGGAAGTGGGGCTGCACGGGGTCAAGAACCTTGACTTCAGGCTGCTGAAGGCCAAGCGCGGCTTCCTGCTCGACAACGACACCCTCGACACCATCGTCATCGGCGGTCCCTCCTACTTCGCCATCGACGTCGAGGTCACCGGGCGCTCGGCCCACGCCGGCATGGAGCCCGAGAAAGGGATCAACGCCATCGCCGCCGCAGCCAGGGCCATCGCCGCCCTGAAGCTTGGCCGTCTCGACCATGAAACCACGGCCAACGTCGGCGTGATCAGCGGCGGCATCATCCGCAACGGCGTGCCGGCGACCGCCTGCTTCCTGGCCGAGTGCCGCAGCCTGAAACATAAAAAGGCCCGGGCCCTGGCCGACAGGATGGAAAAGACGATCCGGCGCGAGGTGGCCAAGTTCGGCGCCAAGGCAACCGTCAAGGTTGACAACCTGTGCCAGGCGGTGGAGATCGCTCCCGACGCCTGGACCGTGACCACCGCGCAGAAGGCGCTGCGCACCGTCGGCATCAAGGCCAGGACCACCTTCATCACCGGCTTCACCGACGCCTCGATCTACAACAACCGGGGGATCGAGATGGCGGTGGTGGGCATCGGCGCCCGCGACGAGCATTCCACCACGGAGCACATCCTGGTCGCCGACATGGAGAAAGCCCTGCGCATGCTGGTGGAGATCCTCAGGCTTTCGGCTTAGGACAAAGGAACTGCGGAGACAGAAGTTCCACGTTCCATGTTCCATGTTCCAAGTTTCAACTCGGCATGCGGCTAAAGGATTCTGGCAGGGCCTTTGTTTTGGAATTTGGGATTTGTTTGGAATTTGGTGCTGGGTGCTTGGAATTTTGGTTTTACTATTACTGCTTCTCTTCCCGTCAACCGTCTACCGTCAACCGTAAACCGATCCCTTTCGTTTTCTGAAGACTTCGATGAATAATGGCAATGCTTTTGCCTGGCAGCTTAATCAACGACGATCGTGGTCGTGCCCGACACGGTCTTTCCGGTACTGACCAAGGTGCACTCCACCCTGACTTCGTACGTTCCCGGGCTAGGCGCGAGATCGGCCGCCGACAGTCCGATGTCCAGCCACTGCCCATTGGAATCAATCAAGGCCTCGGTTCTGGTGCTTTCCACGAAATTCAGATAAAATTTCATGATAATAGTCGTAACCGCGAATGTTTTCACCCTGACAACCGCCAGAAAGGTCACTTCGTCATAATTGTCGAACTGCGGCACCTGCTTAGCGGTCAGCGACACAAACTCGATGTCGTCATCTTCATCCAGCGTTTTGCATGCCGGCATCATCATGAGCATAGCCGCCATCATGGACACCAGCAATGGTTTTTTGAGTTTTTTCATTTCCCCCCCATAAAATTATCTGCGACTACAAATTGATCTTCGTGTTCACGGGTTGGTGAACAGACGATTTCCCCGTCATCTTTGAAAATCCCCCATTCTCCCTTGGGTACCATGAATTCTAATTGAATCATATATTAATATCAATCATTTTTCTTTTGTTTATTTTTTATTTGGAATTTGGTGCTTGGTGCTTGGAATTTTAGTCTTACTATTACTTCTTCTCTTCCCGTCAACCGTAAACCGTCTACCCTAAACCGATCTCTTTGTAATTACTCTAAGCCGGATATTGCCCGTATTTCATTTCCCTGAGCACGATGACGCTGCGGAAGGCGGCGATGTCGGCGGCGAACGCCGTGCGCAGGCGGCGCATGAAAACCAGGAACTCGTCGCCGGGGCCGGTCATCAGCTCCACCTCCAGGTCCCAGCTGCCGATGGTCTTGACCAGGAAGATCACCTCGGGCCGCGAGCGCAGCCAGGCGGAGAGCCCGTCCAGGGCCGCGCCGGCCGGGCGCTCCAGGCGCAGGAAGACCTTGCGGTAGGTGCGGCCCAGCAGCGCGTGATCGATCTTGGCGCCGAAGCCGGCGACCGCCCCGCTCTTTCTCAGGCCGCGCAGGCGCACGGCAACGAGCGCGGGCGAGATGCGGCAGCGCCGCGCCAGGGCGGCCAGGGAGAGGCGGCCGTTGCGGCTGAGCTCGGCCAGCAGCCGGCGGTCGCTGGCGTCGATCTCCAGCGGCCCGCCGCGGCTCTCCAGGACCACGCCGGCATTGTCGGCGCCGGCGGCCAGGAAGCGCCAGGGCAGGAACTCGATGCGCGTGGCCAGCGAGAAGTATTTCTCCTGGAACAGCGGGCCGAACTGACCGAGGATGTCGTCGTAGGCCGACTCGAAATCCGGCACCCCCTGGGCCCAGACGACGAACTCCAGGTCGAAGTCGCCGTCGAGCTGGGTGAGCCAGGAGACGTCGGAGCGGGTGAGCAGGTGGTCGAGCAGCTCCTTTTCGCGCGCCTCGGTGAGGCGCTGGAAGCGGACGAAGACGCGGAAGTGGTCGAAGCCCAGGCGGAAGATGTTGGGGATGGCGAAAAAGCCTGTCAGCACGCCGCGGCGCTGCAGGCCGCGCAGGCGGTAGCCGAGCCGCTGCTTGGACAGCCGCAGTTTCCCGGCCAGCCGCGTCAGGCTCTCGCGGCCGTTGAGGCTCAGTTCGCGCAGGATGGCCAGATCGGTTTCGTCGAAATCGCCCATTATATTCATTTGTTTAAATAATATCATTGAATTTTTACTATTACTACATTTTTCCTTATTTATAATATATTTATAAAATATATCAATAATTATTTATAATTTCATTCACCGATTGAAAAAGTTATGCTATATGAATGCAATAGGCTCTTTTCGGACAGGAAAAGGAGCCGGAGGTCAGCGGCATGAGCGAGCAGCAGCGCATTCTCGAACACCCGGTCCTGCCGGTGACGCCGGGGGAAACGGTCACGTTCTACTGGAACAACGAGCCCGTGGAGGGCAGGAAGGGCGAGGCCCTCTCCTCGGCGCTGATCGCCGCCGGCATCGCCGCCTTCGGGCGCAACGCCCACGACCACGCGCCGCAGGGGATCTTCTGCGCCAACGGCCAGTGCTCCAAGTGCCTGGTGATCGCCGACGGCAAGCCGGTGAAGTCGTGCATGACCCCGCTGCGCGAGGGGATGAAGGTGAACGCCGCCGACGACCTGCCCGAGCTGCCCGCCGGAGGCGGCACCGGCGAGGCGGCCGGGATCGGCGCCGTGCCCGAGGTCGAGGTCGATGCGCTGGTCATCGGCGCCGGGCCGGCCGGGCTGTCGGCCGCCGTCGAGCTGGGGCGGCTGGGCATCGCCACCCTGCTGGTCGACGACAAGCACGAGCCGGGCGGCAAGCTGGTGCTGCAGACCCACAAGTTCTTCGGCTCGGTCGAGGATTCGCAGGCCGGGACGCGCGGCATCCGCATCGGCCGCAAACTCGCCGAACAGGTGGCCGCCGACCCGCACGTGACCGTCTGGCCCGACAGCACCGTCCTCTATGTCTACTCCGACCGCAAGGTCGGCATCCTGCGCGACGGGAAATACGCGCTGGTCAGCCCCAAGGTGATCCTCAATGCCGCCGGCGCCCGCGAGAAGTCGCTGGTCTTCCCCGGCAACCACCTCATCGGAGTCTACGGCGCCGGCGCCTTCCAGACCCTGGTCAACCGCGACCTGGTGCGGCCGTCGCGGCGCCTGTTCATCGTCGGCGGCGGCAACGTCGGCCTCATCGCCGGCTACCACGCCATCCAGGCGGGGATCACCGTGGTCGGCCTGGCCGAGGCCCTGCCCGAGTGCGGCGGCTACAAGGTCCACGCCGACAAGCTGAAGCGCCTGGGCGTGCCCATCTTCACCTCGCACACCGTGCTGTCGGCCAACGGCGGCGAGCGCGTCGAATCGGTGACCATCGCCCGGGTCGACGAGCGCTTCCGCCCGGTTCCCGGAACAGAGCAGACCTTCGCCTGCGACACGCTGCTGGTCGCGGTGGGACTGGATCCCATCGCCGAGTTCACCGCCCAGGCCCAGGCGGCCGGTTTGCCCGTCTTTTCGGCGGGCGACGCCGCCGAGATCGCCGAGGCCTCGTCGGCCATGTTCAACGGCCGCATCGCCGGCCTGGCCGTGGCCAGGGCCCTGGGCGCCAAAGTCGAGGAGATCCCCGCCGCCTGGCAGGCCAAGGCCGAGCAGCTCAAGTCCCACCCCGGCAAGGTAGAGCCCCAGGTGTTCCCCGAGGCCGAGGAGGGGGTGATGCCCGTCATCCACTGCCTGCAGGAGATCCCCTGCAACCCCTGCTCGACGGTCTGCCCCACCGAGTCGATCCGCATGGAAGGCGACCCGCTGCTGGGGCTGCCGCGCTACGACGGCCGCTGCATCGGCTGCGCCAAGTGCGTGCTGGTCTGCCCGGGGCTGGCCGTCACCCTGGTCGACTACCGCCGCGACCGCGAGATGCCCATCGTCACCGTCCCCTACGAGATGTCGCATGTCCCGCTGGCCGCCGGCGACAAGGTGCACGGCGTCGACATTGACGGCAACGAGCTGGGCGAGTTCGAGGTGGCGGCGCTGCAGCAGAACCGCGAGAACCTGACCCGCCTGGTGCGCCTGCGCGTTCCCCGCGCCCTGGCCAAGCGGGTCGTCTCTTTCCGTCTCCAGGACCAGGCGGTCGTGCAGCCCCTGCCCGCGGCGCAGATCGCCGCCGATGCCGACAACCAGGCCATGGCCTGCCTGTGCGAGCGCGTGCCGGCGGCCGAGGTGCGTCGCCTGATCCGCTCCGGCGTCACCGACATCAACCAGATCAAGGCCATCACCCGCGCCGGCATGGGCGCCTGCGGCGGCAAATCGTGCGACACCCTGATCCGCTCCATCTTCCGCCAGGAGGGGGTCGACCCGGGGAAGATCGTGCCGGGCACCAGGCGGCCCTTGTTCGTCGAGGTGCCGCTGGGCACCCTGGCCGGCGCCCCCGGGGCGGGCGAGGGGGAATGACCATGGGCAAAAACCACGACGTCATCGTCATCGGCGCCGGCTCGGTGGGCGTGCCGGCGGCCCTTTCCCTGGCCCGCGCCGGTGTCTCGGCGCTGGTGCTGGACGAGCTGGCCTCGCCGGGACAGATGAGCAACAAGAAGGCCATCGGCGGCATCCGCGCCACCCACTCCGACTTCGGCAAGATCAGGGTCTGCCAGCGCAGCATCGAGATCTTTGCCGGTTGGAAGGAGAACGAGGGCGACGATATCGGCTGGCTGAGCAACGGCTACAGCTATCCCGCCTACTCCGCCGGCATGGAAAAGAAGCTGAAGGAGCTGATGAAGGTGCAGCACGGCTTCGGCCTCGACATCCGCTGGGTCTCGCCGGAGGAATACAACGAACTGGTGCCGGGGATCAGCATGGAGGGGCTGCGCGGCTCCACCTACTCGCCCGGGGACGGCAGCGCCTCGCCGCTGCTGGCCGTCAACGCCTTCTTCTTCAAGAGCCGCGCTGCGGGCGCCGAGTACCGCTTCAACGAGAAGGTCACGAGCCTGCGCCTGGACAAGGGCAAGGTGGCCTCGGTCGTCACCGACAAGGGCGAGTACGGCTGCGGCCAGCTGATCAACGCCGCCGGCAACAGCGGCCGCGACATCGCCCGGCTGGCCGGCCTCGACGTGCCCGTGGTCCCCGACAACCACGAGGGGGCGATCACCGAGCCGGTCAAGCGCTTCTTCGGCCCGATGGTGGTCGACATCCGCCCCGAGCCCGGCTCGGCCAACTACTATTTCTACCAGAACAACGAGGGGCAGGTCGTCTTCTGCATCACCCCCGACCCGCCCATCCTGGGCGTGCAGAACGAGTCGACATCGCTGTTCTTCCCCCAGGTGGCGAAGCGCATGGTCCAGCTGTATCCGCGGCTGGCGTCGCTGCGCGTGCGCCGCTCCTGGCGCGGCCAGTACCCCATGACCCCCGACGGCTTCCCCATCGTCGGCCGCGACGCGGCAGTCGGGAACTATATCCACGCCGTGGGCATGTGCGGCCAGGGCTTCATGCTCGGGCCGGGCCTCGGCGAGCTGCTCACGCGCATCGTCACGCACAAGGAGACCGCCGACGACGGCCGCATCCTGCAGAGTTTTTTGCCCGGCCGGGAATTCAAGGGAGTGGAAGCGCTTAAATAGCAGAAGAAAGTGTCAAAGTGAAGGCCAAGTTCGACGTTCGATGTTCGAAGTTCGACGTTAAAAAGAAAAAGAAGTAGACAGTAGTCAGTTGACGATAGATGGTAAGAAAAGGCAAAAGGCAAAAGTAAAAAGGCAAAAGGGAAGATGACATTCCAAGGTAAAAAGTTTAAAGTAAGAAATGCCATTCACGGAAAAAAGGCGCTGAAGGGGCTTTCGTTTAGGAAATGGATATTCGGATCTGCGTGCCCGCCAGGAGAATGCCTTTGCACTGAATTCCTTTCTTCACCACCACTATCACTATCACTACCACTGAGATCTAAAATTACTTCCTGCTGACACTGACACTGACACTGATTCATTGAGATAAAACCCCGGCAAATTCTATTTATCTTACAAAGAAGATGGAGGAAAACATGAAAAAAACCATCATCCTTTCTGCGGCCATGCTGGCTGTATGCCATTTCGCCTGGGCGCAGGACGCTCCCCAGCCCCAGCAAAAAACGTCCGTCCAGGCCGTCAAACAGGTATTCATCACCGTCCTGCAGCCCAACGGCGGGGAAAAAGTGCTGCGCGGCGCGCAACAGGCGATTCAATGGAGGGCCACCGGCGATATCGGCAAGCCCACCATCCAGATCAGGAAGGACGGAGTCGTCATCCATACTTTTTCCCGGGTCACAGCCATCGGCCCGCTGAGTGGAAATCGTTGGCGCTGGACCTGGAACGTACCGGCCACGGCGGCCGAGGCTGATCATTACAAGGTGCGCGTGGTCTCCGAGGACGGCCGCGTGGAGGATGAAAGCAACAATCCCTTCTCGGTGGTGAACAGCAAGATCGAGGTGTACATGCCGAGGGCCGGCGCCCGTTTCCGCCGCGGCTCGACCATGACCATCCATTTCCGTTGCTTCAACGTCACGCAGAACCTCCGGGTCTACCAGGCGGGCTACACCCAGCACGCCATCGCCGCGAACGTGCCCCCCGACCGCGGCACGGTGGAATGGCGCAACGTGGGATTCAGCGCCGACGGCACGGTGCGGTTCGCAAGGGGCAACCACATCATCGTCGCCACCATGGACGGCACGGTCTACGGCTACAGCCACCCCTACGAATTAACCGAATAGAAGAAGACGGTAGACGGCAGGAAAAGGCAAAAGTAAAGGCCAAGTTCGACGTTCGAGGTTCGACGTTAAAAAGAAAAAGAAGTAGACAGTAGACAGTAGTCAGTAGGAAGAGAAGGCACAGGGCGTAAGGCAAGACAAAGGCAAAAGGGAAGATGACATTCCAAAGCAAAAGTTTAAAGTTTAGAGTAAAAAGTTTAAAGTAAAAAATGCACTAGGCGTAAGGCGTAAGGTGCAGGGCGTGGGGAAGAAGTAAGAGATAAAGAAGTAGAAGAAATGAACGAAATCGTTTGAAGGTTCACGGTAGACGGGAAAAGAGAAATTCCACCTTGAACCTTACGCCCTATGCCTTACACCGATTGCCGATGCAGTCATGCTGACACTATCACTACCACTAATTTCGTTAAATTTCCTGCTGACACTGTCACTGTCACTGACATTGATATTTTGAGATAAAGCACCGATAATTCCTATTACCCTTCCAGACAAGATGGAGGTCATTATGAAGAAAAGCACCCTTCTTATTGCTGCCATCCTGGTGGCCATGCCGTTCATCCAGGCCCAGGATCCGCCGCAGATTCAGCAGAAGACGACCATCCTGATGCCGCCGCGGGTGATCATCACCGTGGTCCGGCCCGAGCGCCACGAACAGGTCTTGCGCGGCGAGCAGCAGATGATCCAGTGGGCGACCATCGGCGACATCGGCCGGCCGACGATCGAGATCAAGAAAGGCGACGCCGTGGTGCGGTCCTATGCCCTCGTCACGCCGGTGGGTCCCATCGCCGGCAAGTGGCGCTGGACCTGGGACGTGCCGGCGGACCTGGCCACGGGCACCGACTACCGGGTGCGGGTGGCAGCGGAGAACGGCCGGGCCTCCGATCACGGCTCCTATTTCAGCGTGGTGGCCAGCAAGATCGAGATCTACATGCCCCGCGCCGGCTCTCATTTCCGCCGCGGCTCGACCATGACCATCCATTTCCGCTGCTTCAACGTCACCCAGAACCTGAAGGTATATCCGCTGAACTACGCCAACTATCCGATCGCCGTCAACATTCCCCCCAACACCAGCCTGGTGGAATGGCCCACGGCGGGCACCAGCCCCGACGGCAGGGTGATCATGCCCACGGGCGGACGCATCATCGTTTCGACCATGGACGGTTCGGTTTTTGCTCAGAGCCACGCCTACACGATCGACGACTAGCGGATTCAGGGCGCAGAATGCTGTGAGACAGACGCTAGACGCCAGACGTTCGATGTTCGACGTTAAAAAGAAAACAAAGTAGACAGTAGGCAGTAGGAAGACAAGGCAAAAGGCAAAAGTAAAAAGGTAAAAGTGAAGACCAAGTTCGACGTTCGATGTTCGAAGTTCGACGTTAAAAAGAAAAAGAAGTAGTCAGCAGACAGTAGGAAGAAAAGGCAAAAGGCAAAAGTAAAAAGGCAAAAGTGAAGACCAAGTTCGACGTTCGATGTTCGAAGTTCGACGTTAAAAAGAAAACAAAGTAGACAGTAGACAGTAGACAGTAGGAAGACAAGGCAAAAGGCAAAAGTAAAAAGGCAAAAGTGAAGATGACATTTCAAGGTAAAAGTTTAAAGTTTAAAGTACAAAGTTTAAAGTAGGAAATGCCATTCACGGAAAAAAGGCGCTGAAGGGGCTTTCGTTTTGGAAATTGGAATTTGGAATTTGGGATTTGTTTGGAATTTGGTGCTTGGTGCTTGGAATTTTAGTCTTACTATTGCTTCTTTTCTTCCCTTAAACCGTAAACCGTCAACCGATTCCCTTCATTTCTTGCTGACTGCTAACGTCTAACATCTATAGCAGTTGTTTTCCAACCGCCGCCAATACCGAGAAGACGATGGCCCACAGGACCGACCCCGCCGCCAGCCATGGCAGGAGCCTCCTTGGCGGCGCGCCCAGGACCAGGCCGAAGGCCGCGCCCAGCGGCGAGCCGACCAGCAGCGGCGCCAGCAGCCCCCAGCCGATGACGCCGTAGCGCTGCCAGACGCGCCAGAGCAGCCCGCGCTTCTCCTCGAGCTGCTCGCGCTTTTTCCGCTTCTGCAGCCAGGCCTTCACCCGTTCCCCCAGCAAAACGACGACCGTGCCGCCGCATACGGCACCGGAAGCAGCGACCAGGCAGACCAGCACGGGGTCCAGGCCCATGGCCACGCCGGCGGGCGCCGCGGCCCAGAGCTCGGCCACGCCCAGGGCGAAGAGGGTGATCAGTTTCCAGGGCATTTCCCGACTCCTTGCGCGACGCCATTGTATCCCGTCGGTCGCGGCAAGTAAACCGGCGTCGCGCCCTTTCCGGCGCCGGGCGGCCTCGCCGATTGCTTTTTCCGCCGTTTTGCGGTATTTTTGTCTTTCGCCGCTTGCCGCCCTCTTGAATCGCTTCAGGGAAGAAACGGTACAACATCATCCAGCGGGAGGAAAAATGGTCCGTGAACTCAAGGCCTTGCTCATGGCCCTGGTCATTATCGCCGGCGCGGCCCTGCCGGCGCCGGTCCAGGCGCAGGAAACCCGGGACACGGCGCGCCTGAAATTCTACTTCTGGGAACGGATCCGCCAGGAGAGCTGGGACAACACCATGAGCCTCGACGAGGCCGCCGGCGACTCCAGCTCCTATGTGCGCCTGCGCACCAGCCTCGGCGCCCTGTGGACGCCGGGCCAATCATGGGATGTCCACCTGCGCCTGACCAACGAGAACCGCGTCTACCTGGCCCCGAAACTGGACCCGCGGCTGAAGACCGACTTCAACGTCCACGAGGTCATCTTCGACCAGTTGTACCTGCGCTGGAAGAATCCCGGCCGCCTGGGGCTGACCGCCACGCTGGGACGCTTCGACATGATGCTCGGCGAGGGCTTCCTGGTCATGGACGGCGGCCCGCTCGACGGCTCGCGCTCGGGCTATTTCAACGGCCTGCGCCTGGATTATGCACTCAGAAACAAGAACGCCCTCACCTTCTTTTTCATCCGCCAGCCGCGAACCGACACCCTGCTGCCGGTCATCAACGACAGGGAGCAGGCCATGGTCGAGCAGGAGGAGCAGGGGGTCGGGATCTATTTCAGCGGCCGGGCGAAGCGAACAGGCCTGGATGCCTACCTGTTCCGCAAGGACGCCTTCGCCCACGGCCCGCTGCCCAAGGGGGCACTGCACGTGGCCGGCGGCCGCGTCGTCCACCCGTTCACGGAAAAGCTGTCGCTGACCGCCGAGGGAGCCCTCCAGCTCGGGACGCTCGGCGACAGGAACCGCAGCGGCCTGGGCGGCTATTTCCACCTCGACCACAAGCCGGGCCGGCGCTTTCCCGTGCCGGCGCAGCTGACCGTAGGCGGCATCTACCTCAGCGGCGACGACCCGGCCACCCCGCGCTTTGAAGGCTGGGACGCCGCCTTCAGCCGCTGGCCGAAATGGAGCGACTCGCTCATCTACCTGCAGGCCAGGGAGACGCGCGTGGCCGACTGGGTCAACTTCGCCTCCCTCTACGCCGGGGCGGTGTTCGAGCCGGCCGAGCGGGTGAAGGTCCACCTGACCTGGCACAGGCTGTCGGCCCCGGAAAAGACCGCCCCCTCGGCGCTGCTCAGCGGCGGCGGCAGGGAGCGCGGCAGCCTGCTGATCGCCAAGATCGCCTACGACGTCTCCGCAAACCTGGCCGGCCGCCTCATCTGGGAGTACTTCGATCCGGGCAGTTTCTACGCCGCCGGCGCCGATGCCTTTCACTGGCTGCAGTTCGAGTTGTTCTTCCGCTTTTAAAACGAGGAGAAAAGCATGATCCTGAAAATCACGGTATTGACCCTTTACGTGCTGGCCATCGTGGCCATCGGCGTCCTGCGCGGCAGGAAAACCACGACTTTCCACGACTTTTTCCTCGGCGGCGGCAAGATCGGCCCCTGGATGACCGCCTTCACCTACGGCGCCGCCTATTTCTCGGCGGTGATCTTCATTGGCTTCTCGGGCAAGATCGGCTGGCAATTCGGCTACTCCGGCGTGTGGATCGCCGTGGGCAACACCCTGGTCGGGGTGCTGCTCGCCTGGTGGCTGCTGGGCTGGCGGGTCAAGAAGATGTCGCAGGAGACCGGGGTCAGCACCATGGCCGAGTATTTCGAGAAACGCTACCAGAGCCGGTTCATGAAGATTTTTTCCGCCGTGGCCGTGTTCGTCTTCTTCATCCCCTACTCGGCCGCCGTGTTCATCGGACTCTCCTACCTGTTCCAGCTGAACTTCGGCACCGAGTTCTGGCACGCCCTGGCCTTCATGGGGCTGTTCACCGCCGTTTACATGGTGCTGGGCGGCTACAAGTCGATGAGCACGATCGACGTCCTATTCGGCGTGCTGATGCTCATCGGCGGCGGCGTGTTCATTTTCAGCGTCGTCGGCAAGGCCGGAGGCCTGGCCGCGGGCACGGCCCAGCTCACGGCCATCGACCCCAGGCTGACCTCGGCGATCGGCCCGCCGGGCATTTGGCCCCTGTTCTGCCTCGTGTTCCTGACCTCGGCGGCGCCGTTCGCCATGCCGCAGCTGGTGCAGAAGTTCTACGCCATCCGCGACCGCCGGGCCATCCGCGCCGGCATGTGGATCTCCACGGCCTTCGCCCTGGTGCTGACGACGATCGCCTACTTCTCCGGCAGTTTCTCGCGGCTGCTGCTCACGCCCGAGAACGCGCCCGGCGCCTTCGCCGCCGGCCAGCCCGTCTTCGACGCCCTGGTGCCCGAGCTCATCGCCAAGGCGGTGCCGTCCTCGCTGATCATCTTCATCATGCTGCTGATCCTGTCGGCGTCGATGTCGACGCTGGCGGCGCTGGTGCTGGTCTCCAGCTCGTCGGTGGCCAAGGACCTCTACGCCGGCTTCGTCAACCCCCGGGTGTCCGACCGCAGCCTGACCCGGCTGATGCGCTTCCTCAGCGCCTTTTTCATCCTGCTGTCGGTCATTCTCGCCTACCTGCGGCCGGAGACCATCGTCTCCATCCTGGGCATCTCGTGGGGCGCCATCGGCGCCGTGTTCCTGGGACCGTTCATCTGGGGGCTGTTCACCAAATGGGCGAACCGCTTCGGCGCCATCACGTCGTCGGTCCTGGCCCTGTCCGTCTGCCTGGCCATGTATTTGGCGGGCCGCCCCTCGCCCGAGGCCGGCACGGTGGGCATGATGGTGTCATTGGCGGCCACGCCGCTCTTCAGCCTGTTCGGGAAAAAAGTCAAAGGGTTAAAGAGTTAAAGAGTTCAAGGGTTGAAGAAGCAAGCGCCCTGACAATGAAAACATTGTAGAAGAGGAAATGGGCAAATGAATTGATGGGCAGCAGCCCTGGCCGCGAATTTTTTTTCTGAACCCTTCAACTCTTCAACCCTTCTACCCATCAACCAGGTCTGGGTATCAGGCCGTGAACACCGCAAGCCGGCCGGAGACAACCAGCGCGGAAAAACCGAAATGATCCCGGATCCATTCCAGGGTCCGCTGCTGGTAGAAAAAAACATGGGTCGTGTCGTTGGCGTAGGGCCAGCCCGCGAGCTCGATCCCCGGCGCGTACAGCTCGGTCTGGCAGAACAGCCTGCCCCCCTTGTTCAGCAGCGAGCGCAGCAGCCTGAATTCCCGGGCCGGGTCCCGGAAATGCTCGATCACTTCGCAGCAGATGACGTAATCATAGGTCCGCTCCAGCAGTTCCGGAAGGTCGCGGAAGAAGGGATCGTACTGCGCGAGGAGATACCCCCGCTCCGCCAGCAGCCTGGAAACGACCGGGCCGCTGCCGCAGCCGAAATCCAGGCCGTCGTGCTCCGGGCGGCACTGCTCCAGCACGCTGTCAACGAGCGGCCGCACGAATGCCCGGTAGCGGGGATCGTCGACATCGTTGCAATGCGCCTCGTAGCGCCTTTTCTCGGCCTCTACGGAAAGGTGATGCCGCGGCGCCATGAAGACGGAGCCGCAACGGCCGCAGAGATGGTAGGCCCTCTTTCTGGCCGTGCTAAAAAAATCCGCCTCGTTGCGGCAAAGGGGGCAGGGTTCGCTCATGAGCATCATGATATCCCGGCGCGGAAGACGGGGCAAGCACGGCAATCGATCGAACGCCTAAAGGCCACCTCCGCGTCCACCTTTAAGCAATAATGAAAAACCTGTCACCTATGCCTTATTGGGATTCCGCTCTGTCCTTTTTCGGAATTCTCTGCAGCGGAAGAAAGGAGAAGATGACCTCTCTGCGCGCGCGAACCTTCCGTCCTTCCCGTGTGATTAAACTCATTTTCCCCAGTTGGTTTATATCCCGCTGAACGGTTTTTGACGTTTTCCCGGCATATGCCTTGGCCAGTCGAGGAGTCAACTCGGATATTTCGGCCACCGTAACCCAATCATTCTTGGCACCGAGATCCAAAGCCAGGTGCCTCTCCCGTATGTCGCTCGGATTCGTGCGGTTATGGAACTGTTCGTGAACGTGATTTTGCCACACCATATCCCATTGCTGCTCCCAAACGAAATTCATCTGTTCATGAAGGCCGTCAACGAAACCGCGCACAGCATAATGCAGGAAGGGTATGATATCGCCGCCTGTTTTGCTGGCAAAGTCAAGTTGTCGATAGTATTCGCTGCGGGTCTGGTTATAGTGGTTGCTCAAAAGATGGGCAGCGGGAGATGGAATCCCGGCCGCAAGCAATATCTGAAACTCCAGCAATCGTGCCGTCCT
This sequence comes from Candidatus Aminicenantes bacterium UBA2199, assembly GCA_002327965.1. Classification (GTDB taxonomy): domain Bacteria; phylum Acidobacteriota; class Aminicenantia; order UBA2199; family UBA2199; genus UBA2199. The sequence goes on from DCVB01000054.1 coordinate 31,949, forward strand.
GCCGTTGCCGTCCCCGAAAGGGTGGATCCAGACAAGGTACAAATGAGCGACGATTGCCTTAATGACCGCATGGACCGTTTCCCTGCCTTTCGTCGCCTTGAAATCTTCGCTCTGCAACCAATCACAAAGCTTTTCCAACAGATAGCCGCAATCGGTTGCGACCGGAGCGCGATAGACGTTTCCCACCACGACCTGGTGCCCACGCAACTTACCCGGGACGACGCCCTCGTCTAAGGGCAGGTTTTGCAATACCTGTCTGTTGAAGGAGGATATCATCTCCACGGAAATCTGTGGTGGATCGACCGACACGATCGCTTTGCCGATGCCATTACAGGCCGCGATGATGTTGTCCACCTCCTGCTTCAGGTATTCTTTCGAGGGTGGGACCGTCAGTTTCCCTTCCACGGCTTTGCGGACATCGGCTTCGGACAGGGTGTTCCCTTCGATGGCCGTCGTGGCCGCCACCCCTTTTGCCAGATAAACCTGGTGAAGCTGCTTGGCGGTTTCGGGTCGCAAGGGCAAAAAAGAAAGATGCTCGCATTTCGAGGCGATTTCCCCCAGATCCAACCATATTTCCGGGCCGGCCGGGCGCATGTCCAGTTGAAACTTTAGCCAAGGATTTGTCCGCTCATATGTCCGCATTCATGTCCTCTTTTTCATCTTAATTACACCATTAATATAGCATCTATTTGCTTTTTTAACAACTCTTTTGTCCGATTTTATGTCCATTTATATGTCCGGTTTTTTTATATTGTTTTCGTCGTGCTTGCGCCAAGCTAAAGTAATAATGTAAGACCTGGCACTAAATCCCACAAGGTTTGACCCATTGGGGCTTTTAAGTCAAGGAATTCAATGTCGGGTGATGTTTTGTGGTAGGGGCGGGGTTGTCCCGCCCAACAGGATTGTCTGGTTCAAATAAGGGCGCGATGACCGCGCTACACAAAGATCAAACAATTTAAACGCCAACGACCAGTATGAAAGGCAGGATGTCCTTTCTTTTTTCGTATTCTTCGCCCAACATGTTTTTCAGCTTGGGGTTGTTCTCCAACCATTCCCAGATCTCTTTTTGAAAGACCTGAATATCCATATCCTCTTTTTCTGCCCGCGATTTTTTTATATGTTTAATAAATTCGGGAAACTCGGGCCGACCCGACATAATGGCCTGCAAGCTGAATGCGGCGAGGGCGGCGGGCGGTGCGGAATTTAATGAATTGAGTCCATTGAAGCCAACGCAAATATGAATTTTAAATTTGCTATCCACCAAATGAGGATAAAAAAATCTGGCGGCAACAGGCATCAATGCCTTCATGTCGTACGTTGGCCTCGGCTCCATTGCCATGCTTACGGAATGGCCTTTGGCCTGCAAATAGCGGGCCATGAGGGGGAGCAGCTCTTTTTTCAACAACGGATCGGCACGGAGCCGGGCCAGCAAAGCTGCTTCTGCCTCCGTAGACGCCAAGTTCTTCAACGAGTCGACTATTTTGTACGTTCCCGCCAATTGACTAATCATCGACAGATATTGATTGAAATGCTTCAATAACTCCCCATACTCTGAAACATCGGCTTCGATGACAGCGACATGCAGCATCTTGTTCCCCTCATATTCAAAGGTTTCCAGCCTGAACAGCTTGTCGAAATCATTGATGATCTTTTCTTCGCTATAATCCCCAGCCGAAAGCAGCAGCGAACACATCGCCAGCAAAACCAATGTCCATTTTTTCATAAGCACCCCTTTTGAACCAGGAATGATGATTGAGGATATTTTAATAGCCATAAATGCTTTTTTCAACGGGAAGCGGTCATTTTCAGGAATATACGTAGGGCACAGCGCGCCGTCCCGGGATGTCGCTCGTGAGTCATCCATTCGCGCCGGGCCGCGTGTTCAGCGACTCGGGCCATCGCTCCTTATTCAGGAAGCTTTGCCAGCAGCCCCTTCAAGTCATAATATTTGCATTCGTCATAGCAGGCGATGAATTTCCTGCCGGAACAGTCAAAACCATCCAGGATGGCGCTCACCAGGAGCTTGATGATCTCGGCGTCGGAAAAATCATGGTGGATCTCCGTTTGCCGGCTCCCGGATTCATCCGAGCAGATCACCCGGACCCGCTGGCGCTGGACTGGATCGGTCATGATCCCGGGATTGTAGATGATGGCCGGCAGGGTGGCGAACCCGATTATGGGGGAATAGGAAAAAAGCCGCTTGGACTTCTTCACATCGAACAGGCTGTAGCCGAACACCAGGGAGGTGAAACCGCTGTTGGCGGCCGTCAGCCGATAGCGGGCAGAGCGTATGAGCGAATTGCCGACATCCATGTAATGGAGAACGAACAGGTAGTCGGCGGCATCCTGAAGCAGAGCTATGATCTCGCTGACCTTCATTTCCGGGAACGGCTGGCTCCAGGAGCCTGAGATGTCCCTGAGATCGAATGCGGCGATCCCCTTGGACTCGAAACCGGCCTTGATGCCGGCGGTCAGCTCGGAGGTGATGTTGCGAAAGAACTCGATCGCGTATTCCCCGGAATTGCCGGCATATTTCGGGTAGGTCGGCACCGCGGCGCGCAGGCGAGCCTCATCGTCGATGTACACGTCCTGCCCGGAACGCGGCACGCGCCGGGCATAATCGGTCTTGAGCGAGATACCTTTCATCGGCGAAAATGCCTGCACGTTGCCGACACGGACGATCAGCAACGCGGCTTTCCTGGCCGGCGCGGCCGGCTGGCCGGCGGCCAATCCCCGCATGCCCGGCATGAATAACCCGCTTCCGACCAGGACCGTCAACAGCAACTTTTTGCATCCTGCCTTTTTCATGATCCACGCTCCTTCCGCATGAAACCGATCAGATCTTGGGACGATTCTAAAAATAAAACCAGCGGAAGTCAAGGAAGTGATCTTATCTTAACTCTTCAACGTTTCAACGCTTCAACGCTTCAACGCTTCAACGAGATCCGAGCGTCAGCTCGCCTTCTTCTGCTTCTCTTCCTGCTTGCGGGCGTTGGCGTCGAGCTTCTTCTTGCGCATGCGCACGTTTTTCGGGGTGATCTCGAGCAGCTCGTCGTCCTCGATGTAGTCCAGCGCCTGCTCCAGCGAGAACTGCCGCGGCGGCGTCAGGCGCACGGCGTCGTCGGAGCCGGCGGCGCGCATGTTGGTCAGCTTCTTGCCGCGGCTGACGTTGACCGTCAGGTCGTTGTCCTTGCTGTGCTCGCCGACGATCATGCCGGCATAGACCGGGACGCCGGCGCCGATGAACAGGCTGCCGCGCTCCTGCAGGCCGAACAGGCCGTAGGCCACCGAGACGCCGGGCTCGTGGGCGATCAGCACCCCCTTGGTCTTGCGGTTCATCTCGCCCTTGAAGGGCTCGTAGCCCATGAAGGAGTGGTTGAGGATGCCGGTGCCGCGGGTGGCGGTGAGAAAGTCGTTGTTGACGCCGATCAGGCCGCGAGCCGGGATCTTGAACTCGAGGCGGGTGTAGCCGTCGGAGCCGGGCACGAGCTGCAGCAACTCGCCCTTGCGCTGGCCCAGCATCTCGATCACCACGCCCGAGAAGGCGTCGGCGACGTCGATGACGGCCAGCTCCATGGGCTCGCAGCGCTCGCCCTTGACGATGCGGCAGATCACCTCGGGCCGGGACACCTGGAACTCATAGCCTTCGCGGCGCATGTTCTCGATCAGGATCGACAGCTGCAGGGTGCCGCGCCCCTTGATCACGAAGGCCTTCCTGGAGTCGGTCTCCTCCAGGCGCAAACTGGCGTTGTTCAGGATCTCGCGGCGCAGGCGCTCGTGCAGCTGGGTCGAGGTGACGAAGCGGCCGTCCCGGCCGGCGAACGGCGAGTCGTTGACGGCAAACGTCATGGCCAGGGTGGGCTCGTCGATGTCCATGGCCGGCAGCGCCAGCGGCTGGTCGAAGTCGGCCACCGTCTCGCCCAGGTCGATGGTCTCGATGCCGGCCAGCGAGACGATGTCGCCGGCGACGGCCTCGGGGACGCTGACGCGCTGGATGCCGTCGTAGGTGAAGATGCGCGTGACCTTGCAGGGCCTGCGCTCGCCGTCGCGCTTGATCAGCATGACCTCCTCGCCCTGGGTCACCGTGCCGTTGTGGATGCGGCCGGTGCCGATCTTGCCCAGGTAGTTGTCGTAGCCGATCGCCGAGGCCATGAACTGGAACGGGGCGTCGCGGTCGCCCTCGGGCTCGCGCACGTGGCGCAGGATCGTCTCGAAGAGGGGCTTCAGGTTCTTGTTCCTGTCATGCAATTCGCAGCGGGCGAGACCCTCCTTGGCCGAGGCGTAAAGGACGGGGAAGTCGAGCTGGTGCTCGTCGGCGCCCAGCTCGACGAAGAGGTCGAAGACGGCGTTGAGCACCTCGTCGGGGCGGGCGTTGGGGCGGTCGATCTTG
>DCVB01000039.1 GCA_002327965.1 Candidatus Aminicenantes bacterium UBA2199
CAGGCGGTCAAGAAGGGCGACCTGCTGCTGGAGTGGGACCCGTTCGCCAACTCGCTGCTGACCAACGACGAGGGCATCGTGGAGCTGAAGGACCTGGAGGAGAACATCTCCTTCGTCAACGCCCGCGACGAGGAGACCGGCAAGATCACCCAGCTGGTCATCGACATCAAGAACGAGAAGCTGCGCGACGAGCTGCTGCCGCACATCGCCATCCGCGACAAGGCCAGCAACAAGATCAAGCGCAAGTATTACCTGCCGGTCAACGCCCACATCTCGGTCAAGGAGGGCGACGAGGTCAAGGCCGGCGACGTCCTGTCCAAGATACCCTCCGAATTCGCCAAGACCAAGGACATCACCGGCGGCCTGCCGCGCGTCACCGAGCTGTTCGAGGCGCGCAAGCCCAAGTTCCCGGCCAAGATGGCCCAGATCGACGGCACCGTCGAGTACGGCAAGGTGCAGCACGGCTCGCGCAAGATCACCATCCGCTCCTTCGACAAGAACGTCAAGCCCGACGAGCACAGCATCCCGCGCGGCGCCCACATCATCGTCGACGACGGCGGCAAGATCACCGCCGGCACGCCGCTGATGGACGGCCCGCTCAACCCCGTCGACATCCTCTCCGTCCTGGGCGAACAGAAGCTGGCCGAGTACCTGCTCAAGGAGATCCAGGACGTCTACCGCCTGCAGGNNCAGGGCGTCGAGATCAACGACAAGCACATCGAGATCATCATCCGCCAGATGATCAAGTGGCGCCGCATCGAGGAGACCGGCGACACGCAGTTCATCCCCGACCAGATCATCGAGAAGTGGAAGTTCGAGGAGGAGAACGCCCGCGTCGAGGCCGAGGGCGGCCGCCCGGCCAAGGCCAAGCCGGCGCTGCTGCCCATCTCGCGCGCGGCGCTGGCCAACGACAGCTTCCTCTCGGCCGCCGCTTTCCAGGAAACGACACGCGTGCTGACCGACGCCGCCATCGCCGGCAAGGAAGACCATCTGCTGGGCATCAAGGAGAACGTGACCATGGGCCGGCTGATCCCCGCCGGCACCGGCTACTCCTACTACCAGCAGGTCGAGCACGACAAGGTGGAAGACAAGTTTACCATCGCGAAATAGAACGACCTGTCAGTGACAGTGACAGTGGTCGTAATGACCAAGGGAATCGGTTTAGGGCGCAAGGCTTAAGGTTTAAGGGAAGAGCGGAATTCCACCTTTCGCCTTAAGCCCTGAACCTTACGCCGATTTCACTTCTTACCCGACACGCGTCACGATGGCGCGGTTGAACCCAGCAGCGGATTCCGCGTATAATACTTTTCTGCACCGCTACCCAAACATAATGAGGAGGCATGTGATGAAGAGAATCCTGTTTTCTGTTCTGCTGGTGGCCGTCCTGGCCATTTTCCTGGCCGCGGGCAACGGGGACGAAGAGAAAAAGATCGTTTATCCCCAAACGAAAAAGGTGGACGTGGTCGACGACTACCACGGCACGAAGGTTCCCGACCCCTACCGCTGGCTCGAGGACGACAACGCCCCCGAGGTCAAGGCCTGGGTCGAGAAGCAGAACCGGCTTACCTTCGGCTATCTCAACGCCATCCCCTGTCGCCCCGCCATCGCCAGGCGCCTGGAGGAGCTGTTCAACTACCCGCGCTACTCCGCTCCGTTCCGGGTGGGGGAGTACTACTTTTTCGCCAAGAACGACGGCTTGCAGAACCAGTCGGTCACCTATTACCAGAAAGGGCTGGACGGCGAGCCGCGGGTGTTCATCGATCCCAACGCCCTGTCGGCCGACGGGACGGTCCGGATCGGACTGCTGGGAGAGTCGCGGGACGACCGCTACATGGCCATCGCCCGCTCCGAGGCCGGCTCCGACTGGCAGGAGATCCGCGTCATGGAGATCGCCGGCCGCCGCGAGCTTCCCGACCGCCTGCGCTGGGTGAAATTCTCCGGCGCCGGCTGGAGCGGCGATGGCTTTTTTTACTCCCGCTATGAAGCCCCCAAAGAGGGCGAGGAGCTGAAGGCCAAGAACGAGAACCAGAAGGTTTACTACCACAGGCTGGGCGATCCCCAGGAGAAAGACACGCTGGTTTTCGCCGATCCCGAGCACCCGCTGCGCTATTACGGCGCCGGGGTTTCCGAGGACGGGCGCTTCCTTTTCCTGCATGCCTCGGAGGGGACCCATGGCTCCGAGATCCGTTTCCGCGACCTGGGCAAAGAGGACGATTCCTTCCACCTCCTGTGCCCGGGATTTGAATTCGATTACATGCCGGTCGACAACATCGGCGATACGTTCCTGGTCCACACCAACGACGGCGCGGCCAATTACCGCCTGGTGGCCATCGACGGGTCCAACCCCGCGAAAGAGAACTGGCGGACGGTCATTCCCGAGAACCAGGATGTCCTGCAGGGCGTCGGCAGCGCCGGCGGCAAGCTCTTCTGCCACTACCTTAAGGACGTGACCACGCGCATCCGCCAGCATGACCTGTCGGGAAAACTGGAGCGCGAGATCGCCCTGCCGGGGCTGGGATCGGCCGGCGGCTTCGGCGGCAAGAAGGAGGAGACGACCCTGTTCTACACCTTCACCTCCTTCAATTACCCGCCGGTGATCTTCCGCTACGACATTGCCTCGGGCGAAAGCACGCTGTTCCGCAAGAGCGAGGCCAAGTTCAGTCCCGAGGACTATGAGGTCAGGCAGGTGTTCTACGCCAGCAAGGACGGCACCCGGGTGCCGATGTTCGTCGTCCACAAGAAAGGGCTGAAACTGGACGGCGCGAACCCCGCCTTTCTTTACGCCTACGGCGGCTTCAACGCCAGCATGTCCCCCTACTTCAGCGCCGAAAAGCTCGTGTTCCTGGAGAACGGCGGCGTCTTTGCCGTGGCCAACATCCGCGGCGGTGGCGAATACGGCGAAGCCTGGCACCGCGCCGGCATGCTGGAGAAGAAGCAGAACGTGTTCGACGATTTCATCGCCGCCGCCGAGTTCCTGGTGAGCGAGAAATACACCCGCCCGGAAAAGCTGGCCATCGCCGGCGGCTCCAACGGCGGGCTGCTGGTGGGCGCCGTCATGACCCAGCGCCCCGAGATGTTCAAGGTGGCCTTGCCGGCCGTCGGCGTCATGGACATGCTGCGTTACCACAAGTTCACCGTCGGCTGGGGCTGGGCCGTGGAGTACGGCTCCAGCGACCGCGCCGACCAGTTCAAGTACCTGCATGCCTACTCGCCACTGCACAACCTCAAGGACGGAGTGCGCTACCCGGCCACGCTGGTGACCACCGCCGACCACGACGACCGCGTCTTCCCGGCCCACTCCTTCAAGTTCGCCGCCGCCCTGCAGGAGAAGCACAAGGGGGCCAACCCGGTGCTGATCCGCGTCGAGACGCGCTCGGGCCACGGCTCCTCCAACCTGCGCAAGGCCATCGAGATCTCGGCCGACTCCTGGGCCTTCGTGTTCAAGAACCTGGGGATGGAGTGCCGGTAGCGAGCCATCGTGACGTGTAACGCGTGACAGTGACGCGGAAGCCATCACGACGATTTGTACAGGGCGGCCCGCCAGGGCCGCCCTTATTTTGCCCGGCCGAAGACCGGGGAACTTTGAATTCGGAAAGCATATAATTTCAAGCAGCGAATTCCGGATTCATTGCTGAAATTTCCTTTCTTACTCTATTTCTCTATCTCTTTATCTTTCTCTATCTCTGCCAGCGATCGTTCCTGCCGTTCAATTTAATGGAATTTCACGGCCGTTCCGGCCGCAGCGGCGAATATCCAAAAAAATGAAATCAAAGATGGCCGATAATAAAGGATTATCAATTGGCACGCAACATGCATTGTCATGGGCGAAATAAATTATATGGAGGTTCAAATGACCAAGAAAACCTGTTTCGCCCTGCTGTTTCTGCTCGCAGCCTGGACGACCGCGTTCGGGCAGTCCAGCCAGACCGGCACCCTGACCGGTGTTGTCTCCATGGATGACGGCGTGTCCATCCCGGGCGTGACCGTGGTCATCACGTCGCCGGCACTGGTGATCGGCAGGATGACCGCCGTGACCAACGAGAACGGCGTCTACCGTTTTCCCAACCTGCCCCCGGGCCTGTATGATCTGGCCTTTGAACTGGAAAGCTTCCGCCCCGTCATTCGCAAGGACATCCGCGTCAACGCCGCGCAGACCTTCACCGTCAACGCCACCATGCGCCAGGAAGAGATCAAGGAAGCGATCGTGGTCACCGGCCAGAGCCCCACGGTGGACACGCAGCGCCAGACGCGCGCGGCCAACTTCGACGTGCAGTTCCTGAAGGGGCTGCCCGCTCCCCGCAACCTGGCCAACTTCATCAACATGGCGCCGGGGCTGATCGCCGACGACGTCGGTGGCGGCTCGTCGGCCGCCGGCTCGGCCACCATGGACAACTCGGTCAACCTGGACGGCGTCAACCTGGGCGACCCGGCCACCGGCCTGCAAAATGTCACCTTCGGCCTGGACATCATGGAAGAGATCTCGGTGCAGACCGGCGGCCTGTCGGCCGAGTACGGTTCGGTGCGCGGCGCCATGGTCAATGTCGTCACCAAGTCGGGCGGCAATCGCGTCACCGGCAACGCCTCGTTCTACTTCAACCACGAGGACCTGGTGGGCAACAACCGCCAGGGAACCGTGCTGGAGGATGAGGGCCTGACCGGCAACCACCGCCAGCTCGAGCCCGCCTTCTCCATCGGCGGCCCGATTGTCAAGGACAAGCTATGGTTCTTCGCCTCGGCCACCTACAAGGACACCCAGCGCTTCGTTAGCGGCTTCCCCTACAACACGACGGAGCCGGCGGCCATCAAAATCACCCAGCCGCTGCCCTACATCAAGCTGACCTTCCAGCCCAACCAGCAGAACAAGTTCACCCTCTCCTACAATTACTCCGACCAGCTCAACAACAACCGCTTCGCCAACCGCTACCACACCGAGAATAATACCTGCAAGCAGACCACCCCGACCCACGTGGTCAACGCCAACTGGAACCGCTACTTCGGCGAGAACATGTACGCCAACTTCAAGGTCGGCGTCAGCCAGTTCCAGATGAACCTCGACTCCAATCTCGATGCCCCCTTCTATTACGACCTGTACACCTACCGCTACCTGGACAAGGGCGGCGCCTGGCGCACCCAGGACCACAACTCGCGCGACCGCTACAATTTCAACGTTGACGCCACCACTTTCATCGACGACTTCCTGGGCACTCATGAGCTGAAGGTCGGCGGCGAGGCGCAGCTGGCCCGCGTCAACTGGCTCGTCTACGGCAAGCCCGACCCCGTCTCCGGCTGCCATTACAATGCCATGCTCGGCGAGGACTATTACTTCTACGGTCTGGTCCTGCAGGGCGGCGGCTTCGACCGCAAGGACAACATGGACGACTACTTCGCGTTCGTCCAGGACACCTGGCGCGTCAACCGCCACCTGACACTGAACCTCGGCCTGCGCCTGGAGTACAACTCGCTGACCTGGCCCGAGCAGGGCGACGGCGGCCCCATCACCCTTCCCGGTGCCCTCAGCTACCTGACGGTCAACCGCACGGTCAGCGAGCCGATCCAGGGCCTCTCCTGGACCACGCTGGCCCCGCGCCTGGGCCTCATTTACGATCTGACCGGCGACAACAAGACCCTGGCCAAGGCTTCCTGGTCGCGCTACACCATGCCCAATCAGGTGGGCTGGATCAACGAGGCCCATCCCAACGGCTGGATCACCTACTTTGTCAACCTTGATCCAGACGGTACGCCCATCCCTAATTCCGAAACGCCGCTGTGGCTGCCCACCTCCACCAAGTTGGGCTATGGCGACTACAAGCTCAAGGCTCCCTATACCGATGAACTAACGGTCGGCCTGGAGCGCGAGCTGTTCACCGACTGGTCGGCCGGAGCCCGCTTCATCCGCAAGTGGGACCGCAACCTGATGCACATGGTCGACGCCGCCCAGCTCGACATGGACAAGCTGATGGGCAGCGGCGAACTCGACTGGAGCAAGAACTGGGTGGCCCGGACCGGCATCGACCCCTTCGACGGCAAGACCGTCACGTTTTTCAGCAAGATCGACACTCGGGTCAAGGAGTGCCATATCGTCAATCCGCCCGGGGCCGAGCGCAACTTCTCCGGCATGGAGCTCACCCTGAACAAGCGCTTCAGCCACGGCTGGGCCCTGAACACCTCCTATGTCTACGGCAAGAGCACCGGCCTCATCTCGCTGGGCCGCGGCGCCGCCGCGCTGGGCACGTCCAGCCTGTTCCAGGACCCGAACGCCCACATCAACGCCTACGGCACGCTCGACCTCGACTCCCGCCACCAATTCAAGGTGCAGGGCCTGTGGGCCGGTCCACTGGGCATCAACCTCAGCGGCTACTTCCGCTACCTGAGCGGCGGCACCTATACGCGCACCGTCACCTCGCGCTTCATGGGAGTGACGGTCTCCCAGAGCCGCGGCGGAGTGGTCGTCAACGCCGAGGAGCGCGGCTCGCGCCGCCTGCCCGATACCGTGCAGCTTGACATGCGCCTGGAGAAAGCCTTCAAGATCAAGAAGGTCACGCTGGCCGCATTCGCCGACTGCTTCAACGTCTTCAACCGGGGCGTGGCCACCTCGGTGTGGAACAACTCCAGCAACCCCACCTACGAATTCGACCGCATGCTGACCATCAATAATCCGCGCATGTTCCAGCTGGGAGCCCGCATCGAGTTCAACTAGGCTCAAGGCTTTAAACCATCTGCCATTCGGGGGGGCACTGCGGTGCCCCCCTTTTTTTTTCAATCGACAAAACATGCCGAGCTGATGAGGAAAGTCCAGGGAATCCCGCAACTTGCCTTGAGCGCATTCTCCGGGGCGGCATGAGCCCCAGCGGCGCCCCGCCCGGTATGAATGCGTGCCGATCACCCTTTTTCCGGTTGCCGAACGAACAAAAGTTAAAAAAATAACGATAATAATCATTCATATTTTTGAAGAACCTTGCCCCCATTATTCAAAAAATTGAATCTCATCCCCGCCAATGCTCGCCAGAGCCTAATTTTGATTTGGCATCAAAGTTGCTTTTAATATAGAGATTGTAAAATATTTAGGAGGTTTTATGATGAAAAAGATCAGTATTGGGCTAATGCTCCTGCTCGCGGTCATGACCGTCGGGTACGGGCAATCCAGCCAAACCGGAACGCTCATGGGCGTCGTCTCTCTTGAAGACGGCGTGACCGTCCCGGGCGTGACCGTGGTCATCACTTCGCCGGCACTGGTGATCGGCAAGATGACCGCCGTGTCCAATGAGAACGGCGTCTACCGTTTCGTCGGCCTGCCCGTCGGCCTGTATGAGCTGGCCTTCCAGCTCGAGGGCTTCCGTCCGGTCATCCGCAAGGATATCCGCGTCAACGCCGCGCAGACCTATACCGTCAACGCCACCATGCGCCAGGAAGAGATCCAGGAAGCCATCGTGGTCACCGGCCAGAGCCCGACGGTGGACACGCAGCGCCAGACGCGCGCGGCCAACTTCGACATCCAGTTCCTGAAGTCGCTGCCCGCCCCCCGCAACCTGGCCAACTTCGTCAACATGGCCCCGGGCCTGACCGGCGACTCGGCCCACGGCTCGGCCACCATGGACAACTCCTACAACCTGGATGGCGTCAACCTGGGCGACCCGGCCACCGGCGTCACCAATGTCACCTTCGGCCTGGACATCATGGACGAGATCTCGGTGCAGACCGGCGGCCTGTCGGCCGAGTACGGCTCGGTGCGCGGCGCCATGGTCAACGTCGTCACCAAGTCGGGCGGCAACCGCGTCACCGGCAGCGCCTCGTTCTTCATCAACCACGAGAGCTTCGTCGGCGACAACCGCACGGGCACGGTGCTGGAGGACGAGGGCTACTCGGGCAACCACCTGGAATTCGAGCCCGCCTTCTCCATCGGCG